>JANWHC010000036.1 GCA_025450615.1 Minisyncoccota bacterium | reverse complement strand
TGGACGATATAGTTGTAAAACCTGAGCATCTTCCAGAATTTTTACCAAAAGTTTCTAAAATATTAGACGAATACAAGCTGGACTACATGGTACAGGGACATTTAGGAAACGGAAATTTTCATCTTATTCCACTGATGGATCTCGCTTCCCCTTTTTCAGCTGATCAAATCTTGGAAATATCTAGTAAAGTTTACGAGGTAGTAAAAGAGTACAAAGGTTCAAACAGTGCCGAGCACAACGATGGTATTATTCGAACACCATACTTGCGTGAGCAGTTTGGAGATGATGTTTGGAGACTTTTCTCAGAGACAAAAAACATTTTTGACCCTAAAAATATCTTGAACCCTGGTAAAAAAGTAAACGGAACATTTGGTGATATCAAAAAATGGATTGCTAAGAAAAACTGACAGCAAATTAAAGAATGAAAGGCTTAAAAAAATACAATGTGGCAAAAATTATAGCTCTTTTTGTTCTTTTTGTGCTCGGAAGTCTTTCAATCTTTAATTTTGGAATGAAGTTCGCTATAGAGCCTTTGGAAAAGTCATCTCCTATCGTAAAAAGAAAAACAGAAACTATTTACCCAACACAATATTCTGATGAGCATATAACTTCTAATGCGATTATAAGCGAGCCACGCTTTAAAAGTCTTGGAATTTTTAATAGAGAGTCACTTATTGCCAACACTGTAAGTGTTATAACCAAAGACCCAAATTTAACTCAAAAGGGGCATGAAAAAGGCACATGGCTCTGGACACCAATACAGGATATAACACCCAAATACGCTGAATATATAGTATCTGGGGCGAAGAAAAATGGGGTGAACACCATTTATATGTCGGTTGATTCATATTTAGACATTTTTGTTATGGCAGATGGAGAAGCAAAAGAGAAAAAGAAAGAGGCCTTCAATAAAAACATCTCGGATTTCATAACCTTAGCCGAGAAAAATGGAATTTCCGTTGATGCTGAAGCTGGTTGGAGGAACTGGGCTGAAGATGGAAATACCTACAAGGCTTTCACTATTTTGAATTTTGTAAAAAACTACAACAAGACACATACAGCTAAGTTTGCTGGGTTTCAATACGATATAGAACCATATTTACTTACTCGATACTACCTCAATAAAACTTCTGTACTTAAAAATTATTTAGATTTGGTTGGTGAAACAGTAAACCGACTAAACAATACTGATCTCACCCTCTCTGTGGTCATCCCTGACTTTTACGATGGCACAAACGGTGATACGCCAAGCTTCAAATACCTTGGAAAAGAAGGGTTCGCCATCGATCACCTACTTACTCTCTTAAATAGGCGTGCTGGAAGCGAAATAATCATCATGTCTTATCGAAACTTTAGTAAAGGTGATGATGGAACCCTCGAAATATCAGAAGATGAGATAACAAAAGCAAACAAAAGCAAAACAAAAATTATTATTGCTCAAGAAACTGGAGATGTAAAACCTCCCTATATTACTTTTCATAATACTTCTAAAACATATCTTGGAAAACAGATGGACCTTATCCAAAAAACTTTCAGTAAGGAAAAGAGCTTTGGTGGAATTGCGGTCCACTATGCTAACGCATTCTTGGATTTGAAATGAGAAAAAACCGAGGTTCCTCGGTTTTTTCTTTCTTAATAAATAGAGAATCTAACTAAGATAGGTGCTTTGAAACTAGTTTTGTCATTTCGAACATAGAAACTGTTCCCTTTCCTCCGAAAACTTTCTTTAGAGCTTCGTCAGCGTTGATGTTTCTTCGGTTCTTTGCGTCCTGAAGATTGTTCTTCTTGATGTAAACCCAAAGCTTCTTAACAACTTCTGATCGAGGCATTGGTCCCTTTCCTACGACAACCGCTAGGTCAGAACTAATGTTCATCGGCTTCATAAACGCTGAATTTGATTTTGCCATAATTTTTATTAAATTCTAATATGCCTATAGTATACCAGAGGCTCTATAAGGAGCGCTAGTCTATTAACCCTTGATAAATACTTCAAAGTTGGTCAAATCTTCGTCTGCCCCAGCTGGGATAAGGTTAAGAATTGCCGGTTTACCGTTCCATGTAGCCTTTATTTGGGCATTTTCAGAAGCGGTAAAGTCAACCTTGAAGCGTTCAGCTGTTATAACCTGAGCACAGATATCCCCACTTGTGGAAGTGGTAAAAGCTATTGTGACCTGTTCTGGCATGGACTCAGCAACCGTAGCTTGTGTAGTCAGTGTATAACAAGCAGTCGGCATATTTACACTTCCTGCGACTATATGTTTTCCTGTCTGCGCAGGTAGACCGTTTTTAAACTGATGTTTAGCATCAATTCTCATTGCTTCTGTATCTTCAGCTAAAACTTCTCCTGTGTCAGTAGGTGTTTGTAGACTTTTATAGTGAAAGTAACCCCAGGTTCCTCCGAGTATAACCAAAATAGCAACTGCCCACCAAATTATTGTTCCTTTTTTAATACTTTGATCTTGCATGTGTTTATTTATTATCTGTTAAGCAACCGTTACCGCACTAAACCATTATAACATTTTGACTAATATTCAATTGTAATTGGGAAAGAAATTGAGGCGTCTCGAGAAGGTTCTCCACTTGGATTATCCTTGTGTAAAATCAAAGTTGCTGGACCAATATACGACTGTGGCACCTTCACTGTAACTTTATACGGCACAAAATTCTCTGTCATCCATTCACTTTGAGCTTGAGCTGGCCCTTGAAACAAAACGTTTCCATTACTATCTAAAACTTCTACCGGAAAAGAGGCTTCGAAAAACCATGTGCCTCGGGCTTTTCCGGAAACAACAAACTCTTTACCAGTTACTGCTCCTGGATATGGCAAATCAACTTGTATTAGGTCTTTTGAAGAATTTTTGTAAGTAATAGCGGGAGTTGTTTCCTCTGCATATACCCTACCGTCTGGAGTTTTACACTGATTTCTTTCTGCATGGACCACTTCATATCCAGCAGCTACACAACTCTCGTAGGAGTTAACTGTTACAATTGCGACTTGTTTACTTTTATAAAATGACCATCCGCCATAAATAACGATTGCTAAAACTATCAGAATTATTATTGTCTTTTTCATGTGGCGATTATAACATATTGAACAATTTGAGGTGTATAATACAAAGATGAGAAAACTCTTTTTTATATTTTTATTTCTTGCCTCACCTCTTTTGGCTCGAACTCCACAGATTCCAACTCTTTCCGTACCGAGAGACACAGTAACCCAAGGAGAACCAATACTTCTCGAATTTACAGGACTAAATAGTTTAAATAATGTTGAATCTGCTGAATTTTTAGGAAAAAATTTTAGATTTTATAATTTTGATGAAAGAATACAAGCTCTACTGGGTGTAGATATTCATCAAAAAGCCGGCATATATAAAATTAATATCCGACTCAAAGATGGTTTAACTTATGAAAAAAGAATAACCGTCAAAGATCGCGAGAAAATACCAGAACCATTAGGTATTCCAGAAAAACTCGGTGGAAACACGACGACAAGCCAAAATAACCTAGTAAATGATTTAGCCAAAGAAAACGCCACACTCGAAAACATAAAAAGCTCGAGAGTAAGCTTGTGGTGGGAAAACTTTTCTCTTCCTCTTTCCAATATTTTTGTGACTAGCCCTTTTGGATACTCACGGGAAACAGGAAAATACACTATCGCTCATAAAGGAACGGACTTTAGGGCAAGCGAAGGTACAAGTGTCTCCGCGATAAATACTGGAATTGTACGAATAGTCCAGACTGGTAGAACTTACGGCAAAACTTTAGTTATTGATCATGGTGCTGGCGTCCATAGTTTTTATTTACACCTTTCAGAGATAAACGTAAAAGTAGGAGAGTTGGTCCAGCGAGGACAAGTTGTCGCACTCTCCGGAGAAACTGGTTATGCCACAGCACCACATCTCCATCTTTCAATACGAATAAACGGATCATCTATTGATCCTATGAAATTTTTCTCTCTGTTTAGATAAAACAAAAACCGCTCCATGGAGCAGTTTTTGTTTGTGCGTCTCTACTATATTATAGAAATTATCGCATGAAGAATAGGTAAAGGCCGACTGCTACTGAAACAAATCCGTATAGATTGAACATTTGTCGAGACTTCTTGATAGCCACTTCGTTTAACATTTTTGGGAAGAAAACATAACTAACTCCCTTTACTAATATGAGCCAAGCAAAAACTGTTGGAATAGTTTTCCATGTTCCATTCCATATGTTGTACTGGAGAAGATACATTGTTGAAAGGAAAACCAAAATGATTCCTGTGATATACACCATAGCTGGGTGTCCAAAGAAATCTTTTAATAGTAATGGCACACTTTTGCCCCGAAGAATCAAAAACAAACCGCTAACAACCAAGTACAGGGCGAATAATTTCAATGTTAATGTTAAAACATCCATGATTATTTAATGAACTAGTAATAGGTATATTATACCGTGATTTGACTAAACTAAAATAAAGTTATCCACTTATGACTAAAAGTCTTTTATTATCTGAAGTAGTTTATCTAATTGTTTATCCATCGTTTTAATAAGTTCATTAACTTTTCTACTCTTTTTATACTCTTTTGACATCTCAAATATATCTAAGGACATTCTCATAACTGAAAGCGGAGTTCGTAGGTCGTGCATAAATTTGGCTAAATCTTTTTTAGGAGATAATTTTTTTCTAACTTTAGTTTTAGACATGGCTGTATATTACACCTGTTTTATGAATTTACAAAAAAGCCTTGTCATGTATTATTTGGTTAGAAAAGTTCATCTCTCTTTAACTTGGAGACTTCATGAAAACTGGCCAAAGGCTCACACAGGAGATGCGTCTCGAGGGTGAGCTAAAGCTAGCGTTTGCCCTTGAACTTGAAGCGAGCGTCCGCGAGGACGTCTGTGCACACTGGAACAATAAGATCCACACTGGCATCATTCCAACGAGAATGAGAGGTAAAGTCACCACAGAGGAACACCGAATTAATGCAGAGAATCTAGCACGAGACCAAATAGCCATTTTTGAGAGGCTGTTTGCGACAGACTGGAAGCCTAAAGATGACGACCCAGTCTACGAGTTACACTACTTTGGTATTGGTACGGGTGAAGTTTTGCAATACCTCATTCCAATTGCCAACTTAGCGAGGCATACTGTAATTGCCTACGATACTTCCGATAAAGGTTACGCTCATGGTAGGACAGCTATTGATCTTGCCAAAGATGGCCTTCCAAACACTGTGTACATGGCAGACGTTGAGTTTGCTCTCCAGCTTCGTTACATACGTCCATACAGTGCTCGTAAGATCGTGCTGGCTCGTGTCCTAGACATTCTGGACAAGCAGGAAGATGGTTGGGAAAAAATCCCCTACCACCTGAGGAAAATGGCTAGGACTGCCAGAAAGTTGGGCAGTTTTCTCCATTACACTGAGATTCTCATCTTGCACCCATGTCCAGAGGACAATTCTGGAGTAGTTTGGAGAGACACGACACCTCACCCTCTGTCAGATATCCTAGGCTTCATGAAAGAAGAGGCCCAGGTACCCTTCGAGACCATCCTCGAAGGAAAGGTAAACTACTACGGTAGTGTCTATAGTTGGATTCGCATAAGAGAAAGGAGATAATGGGAGGAGCAAACCTGCTCCTCCCTCTTTCATTAAAAATTCATTAGCTACTAATAATATATAGTAAACTTACAATACATGATCGAGGCTAAACTGGTTTTAATAAATCAAAACACGCTCGAGGCTTTAGAAGAACTGGATGCGACAAAAATTGTCGAAAGGTTTACTAAAACCGCAATAGACGTACTTTCTGGTGATTTTGGTTTTATGTTTTGGAAGCTAGAAAATCAAAATAAATATCAAATTGCTTATGTGTCGCCAGAAACTCCTTACACCCCAAAACTCCCACGAAAAAAAGGCTACAATCACAAAGCCTCTTTAGGAAGAATCCCTTATTTTATAACCAATCCCAAAAAAGACTTATTGCCTTACATGAAAAGTATAGCGATAATCCCAATTTTTTATAAAGATCATCAATATGGAAATATCGTGGTTTGTTTTAAAAAGAAAAAATTTTTTTCTTTAGAGGAAAAACCTCTTATCATGACTCTCTCTAACTCTGCTGCACAAGTTTTAACAATTTTTAGAAACCACAAAAAGTCTGAACGAGATTATATAAAACTTTTGCGGCAGAAGGATGAATTTTTTAATATCGCTAGTCATGAATTAAAGAGTCCAGTCACAAGTATTAAAGGCTTCGCTCAAATTTTAGAGAAAATAAGCGAAAAAGATACGACAAAAACAAAATATTTTTTAGAAAAGATAAATCGTCAGTCTGATAAACTTTCTCGACTTATAAACGACTTGTTAGACATTTCTCGTATCGAAACCGGTAAACTTCTCTTTGAAAATAAAAAATTTGAGCTGGAGGAACTTATTGAAAACACTATTGAAAACCTGAAAGTAGCTACAGGTACTCATCCTATTTCCTTTAGAAGCGATGCTAAGTTTTGGATAAAAGGTGACAGTCATCGAATCGAGGAAGTTTTAATAAACCTGATAAACAATGCTGCTAAATATTCTCCGCCCCAAACTAAAATAAAAGTTTCTCTTTTCAGAAAGGATGATCTAGCAGTTGTTGAAGTCGAAGACTTTGGTTATGGTATTTCAGAAAAAGATAAAGAAAAAGTTTTTAACCGCTTTTTCCAAAGTAAAAATTCGCACGCTAAAAACCTATCTGGTTTAGGTTTAGGGCTTTATATTTCAAACTCCATAGTTAAACATCATAAAGGAATGTTGAACTTTACTTCAAAAACAAACTCGGAAGGCACTGTATTTTCATTTACTCTTCCGTATTACAAATACAGAGTCAATAAAAAAACACTAAACATATGATAACAAGCGCGAGAAGGACCATATTTATAGTTGAGGATGATCCAGATATTCTAGAACTGATGCAAATTATCGTTGAAAATGAGGGCTTCTCTGTTCGAACTTTTATTGATGCAGAAAAAGTAGAAAAGGAAATAGAATTAGAACAACCAAGCTTACTTATTATGGATCTGTATATTGAGAAAAAAGACGGTGCAAAACTTGTAAAAAGTTTGAAAAGGAAAAAAGCCACAAGAAAAATGCCTGTAATTATTGTTTCGGCTAAAAATTCACTTGAGGACATAGCTCGTGACTGTAAAGCTGAAGGCTACTTAAAAAAACCTTTCGATATTAAAGATTTAACACTCCTACTTTCAAATTTAGTTCCTAGATAAAAGTCAGCGCTTTTCCTGTCTTGTCTCCTCTACCTGTCCGGCCGATTCGGTGAATATAATCTTCGTGAGTTCCAGGAATATCAAAGTTTATAACGTGGGATACATCTGGAATATCAAGGCCTCTGGCTGCCACATCGGTCGCTACTAGAACTTTAGCTTTGTTTGCTTTAAAGTCGTTTAGTGCTCTTTGTCTTTGGACTTGGTTTCTGTTGCCATGAATTGCAGCGGAAGAAACACCTCTTTTCGAAAGTTCGTCAGAAAGTTTTTGAACTCCATGCTTTGTTCTTCCGAAAACCAAAACTTTTTCAAATTCATCTTTTTTCAAAAGATCATGGAGAACTTCTATTTTTGATCCGGCTCCGATTCTAACAACATCTTGATGCACGTTTTTAGCTGTATCTCCTGTTTTAACAGAAATTCTAACCGGATTTTTTAAAAATTCAGAAATAAGTTTTTCAATTTCCGAAGAAAGAGTAGCTGAAAAGAAAAGCGTTTGTCTATCTTTATTCATTTTAGACATAACCATTCGCATATCTTTTATAAATCCCATATCGAGCATTCGGTCTGCTTCGTCTAGTACAACTGTTTTAAATTTTGAAAGATTTAAAACACCTCGATCCATTAAATCTTTTATTCTTCCTGGAGTTCCGATCACAAAGCTATTGAAATATCTTAGTTCTCGAATTTGATTTCCAATTGAAGTTCCACCTACAGCACAAACTGAGTGCATTTTTACTTTTCCGATAAAACCTCTAAACTCGTCGTTTATTTGAATAGCCAATTCTCGAGTTGGTGCAAGTATCAATACTTGTTCATTTTCACCATTATAAACTTTATGGATAAGCGGCAAAAGAAATGCTGCAGTTTTTCCTGTTCCTGTGTTAGCTATACCAACTACATCGTGACCAAGCAAAACTTCTGGAATAGCCTTGTCTTGAATAGCTGTAGGAGTAACGTACCCTTTTTCTATAATATTTTTCTTTAGACCTTCTTCTATCGCAAAATCCGCAAAGCTGTGCTTCGGTGTGTAAGGAATATTTTCTTTTTGAGCAACGCTCGTATTTATATATCGAGAGACGTCAATACTTTTTTGAGAGAATCCTCTCCGTCCGCTACCAGATCTTCCTCTGTTAGAAAAAGATCGGCCACGACTAAATTTTCGTTCGTACATTATTTATTTGAGGCATTTAACCTATAACCTTGAGCTTTATAATAATTGATTCGCTCGGCCTTAAGGTTTAGGAAGGGGTTTAAATTCTTCAACGTAGAGATCAAGTCTCTAAGGAAACCGAAAGATTAAGTTATGCTGAAATTATAGCAAAGTTTGAAAATATTGTCAATTCCTGAAAACTAGCTGTTCAGCCAATTCACTGCATTATTTTTATCTTCAAAAAATTGGATGTTTTGTCTTCCTGAAAGAGCCACTATCATTTCGCCAAGTGCTCTTATCTTCATCGAACCACCAAAAACAGCTGTTCTAAAAACTAAAGCTTTATCTGCCTTGGCAAGTTCAACTAAAGCTTCCATCGCATCACTTACATATTCTGCAGTAAATTTAGTAATATCAATCAGAACTTTGATCCCCTTTCCTTGGCTTTTGTGAAGTTCCTTTATTGCTTTTGCCACAGTCGCAATATCTGCCTTAAGCGAACTAATGTCGCTTGTATTGTTAATCTCTCCTTTAAAAGTAAGAAGTAAAAT
>JANWHC010000035.1 GCA_025450615.1 Minisyncoccota bacterium | reverse complement strand
CATTGGGAGAAATGTGGTAACCAAACTTCGTCACCAACAGAAAGGATGCTTCCGTTGCAAGCTTTGCTGTCGATATCGAGTAGCTCGGCCCACTGGAGCGATCAAAGTGCTCGGCAGCAATCCAGACGGTCGCGACTCGTGCATCTTGTTTTTTGTTAATTTTTCGACGATGTGAGACTTGGATGGAGTTGAGGATTTGAATGAGAATTCTTCTCCTCAACAGATCTTTCGGTTGGAGCCTTAGGAGACTCCACCTTCTTATTACCCTCAAAACAGCCTTGTTCTTCATCCTCGTTTTTGTATCCACGACAAAACTAGACATGTTGATTCTCCCAAGGAAGGTTGCCACGGAACTTGTTCCATTGTATATTTTGCCATACTGTTTATATTAATTAAATGAACGAAGTGAAACCAAAAGTTTTAGTTGTACTCGGACCAACTGCAACAGGTAAAAGTACCTTAGCTGTAAAACTCGCTAAAAAATTTCGTGGAGAAGTTATTTCCGCTGACTCCAGACAAGTTTATCGAGGACTAAATATCGGAACGGGAAAAATCACCAAAAAAGAAATGTCGGGAATTCACCACTTTCTTTTAGATGTAGCTGATCCGAAAAAAGTGTTCACTGTGGCAGATTGGAAAAAAATGACGGAAGAAAAAATTGAGACTTTACTTAAACGGCATAAACTTCCGATCATTTGTGGCGGAACCGGTTTTTATATAAAATCCGTTGTTGAAGGAACTATTTTACCAGAAGTTCCACCAAATAAAACTTTACGAAAAAAACTTGAGAAAAAATCCTTAAGTGAATTAGTAAAAATTTTAAATAAACTTGACTCTGCTCGACTTAAAAATATAGACCAGAAAAATCCAGTAAGGCTCGTGAGAGCAATCGAAATAGCAACAGCTTTGGGAAAAGTACCGAAAATTAGAAAAGATGTTAAATACGATGTTTTACAAATAGGAATAAATCTTGATCCTAAAAAGCTTAAAGAAAAAATTCGGATTCGTTTGTTAAAAAGAATAAAACAAGGAATGATTTTGGAGGGTAAAAAACTTCACGCTCGTGGACTATCTTTCAAACGAATGAGACAACTTGGTTTGGAGTATTCTTTTATAGCTGATTTTTTGGAAAATAAGATGAGCAAAAAAGAATTCGCAGAAAAACTTGAAACTGAAACACAGCACTACGCCAAAAGACAGATGACTTGGTTTAAAAAAGATAAAAATATTAATTGGCATTCCCCTGCTGAAAATAAAAAAATAGAGGCTAAAATAAAAAAGTTTTTGACTGAAACCTAGAAAGATAGTATGGTGTCTATTGGAGGGCTAATGACTGACAAACCCATGAAAAACGGGGCCAACATTGTCATCATGGCCCCTGGTAACGAAAGAATCCTCATGGTTCGACTCGCTTACGGCGAGAAATACTGGGCATTACCCGGTGGAGAAATGGAACCGAATGAGACACCAGAAGAAACGGCCGAGCGCGAATGTTTTGAAGAAACTAGTATCACACCACTTCGTGACTTCAAACTTGTTGGAATTATGCCTCAGAGGCAACCGTTTGGAGTCGTAATTCTAATGAGTACTGCGAAATTCAAGGGTGAAATCAGCGTCATGCGACAAGAAGAAATCCTCGAGGCCAGATTTATGTCTCTTCGAGAAATTGCTTCTCGTCAGCACCACATCGGGCTTGGGTACGCGCGGATGATTGGGATTTGGTACAACAACCTCTACAGTAGTACCGTCTACCAAAAACCGCTATCCAACAAAGTAACAGTGCACTTTGAAGGTAAGAACATTTCGTTTTGAACGGGGCGCCAAGATGGGCCCCTTTTTCGTTGCAAAAAACTACACAGCAAACTACAATGAAATTATGAAAGCAATTATTCTGGCTGCCGGTCATGGAAAAAGGCTGCAACCTCTTACCTTTGAAACGCCTAAGCCTTTAATAAAAGTTTCTGGAGAAGAAATAATAGATAAAATATTTAAATCTCTTCCAGATGAAATAAACGAAGTTTACATAATCGTTGAACATTTAAAAGACAAGATACAAGCACATGTTGGAGAAAATTTTTATAATAAAAAAGTTAAATTTTTCGAACAAGGAGAAAAGAAAGGAACTTTTGGTGCACTTTACGCGGCGAAAGATCATTTAGAGGCCGGTGAAAGGTTTTTAGTGCTAAATGGTGATGATGTTCATAGTAAAGAAGAATTAAAAAAATATTTACAATATACTCGGTCTTTTGGAGTTCAAAAAATGTATATGCCAAACTACTATAGTATGCAAATGACTCCCGATGGATATATTATTGGCTGGAAACCACAAACAGAGGAAGAAAAAACTTCCGGAGCACTTGTAGCAACAGGAGTCTACGTCATCGATTCCTACATATTTAGACATGAGGGAGTTGTTGTTTTTGGTGGAGAATATGGATTACCTCAAACCATTTTGGCGCAAAAGGATGAATACCCTGTTCGGGCGATTGTCACAGAAAAATGGATACCTATAAATTCACACGATGATCTGAGATTAGCAGAAAAATATTTTAAAAACTTAGAAAAAAATTTGCCAAATTAATAGAAGTGTAGTACAAATAAAAAAGAGGAGGTGAAAAGTGAAAAACGACGAAACACCGCTAGTTCTGTGGAAAGGCAAAGGAATTTTTCCAGGAGACAAAGTAATTTCACGAATTCTGAAAACGGCGGTTTTTTTCGCCGCAACAGGAATCGTGTGTGCTCTTCTGGCACTTATCTCAGCCGTCAATCAGTAGCGAGATCCTCGCTAAAGTAAATCCCCGTGAACCAGAAGGCTCACGGGGATTTAAAAATTTATTTAAATAAAGGCAAAATTTATGATAGTATTGCTTTTATTGGGGGGTTAGTTAAGTGGTATAACTACGGTCTCCAAAACCGTTGTCGGGAGTCCGATTCTTCCACCCCCCGCAGAAAGTGAAGTAACAAAAAGACCGCGAATCGCGGTCTTTTTGTTACTTCTTTGCCTCTTTGAAAGCAACTCGCTTTCGTAACTTCTTACTGTATTTTTTAAGCTCGATTTTTCGCTCAACTTTTCGCTTATTTTTAGACGTCCAATAAACCTCTCCGGTTTCTTTGTTTCTTAGCGGAATTAATCTATCTTGTGACATAGTTGTAGTAAATTAACACGAATCACCCTAAAATGCAAATAGGTTGTATTACAGCCGTTTTTTATGTTAAAGTATTAAAGTTTTACAAATGCGTCGGTGGCGGAGTGGTCAATCGCACTAGACTGTAAATCTGGCGCCTTCGGGCTTCGTAGGTTCGAATCCTACCCGGCGCACCAAAAATCTCCCGTTAGGGAGATTTTCTGTTTGCGCCAGGAGTAAAAGTCCGGTGGACTTTTACGTTAGGATTCGAAGCCTTTCTTCTAATATTTTGTGAGTAATGCGAAGCAAAATATTGAAAAAGGGTACTGACCCTGTAAGGGTCGAATCCTAGTTATACTCTTGCTCCTTCACTTACCATACTCTCAGAAACAAACGATCCATTCTTCCCCTTTTTAACTGTAAAAGTAAATTTATTGTCTTTTATATCAACAGCAATCGTTCCTCCCTTTGAAAGACTCTTACTTATCATAAGTCCTGCTATTTGAGTTAGGATTTTTGATTGTATAAGTCTCTTTAGTGGTCTTGCACCATACTGAGGATTGTAACCTTCCTTTGATAAGAAATCGTAAACCCCTTTTGAAAGAGTAAGTTTTACTTCTTTTTGAGCCAAGCGATCCTGAACAATCTTTACTTGAATATCAACTATCTCTCGAATCGCTTCCTTACTCAAAATATCGAAAACTACAATATCATCTAGTCTGTTTAGAAATTCTGGTCGGAAATGATCCTTCAAAGCTTCTAATACTCTACTTTTTGCGTCCTCGTAGTTTGTTTTGTCTGTTTTTTCAGAGGCAAAACCAATTTTTTCCATTTTATCAATATATTTCGCTCCAATATTTGAAGTTAGAATTATTACCGTGTTTCGGAAATTTACTGTTCGTCCTTTTGCATCTGTTAGACGACCATTGTCTAAAACTTGAAGAAGAATATTAAAAACTTCTGGATGAGCTTTTTCTATTTCATCGAAAAGAATAACTGAATAAGGTCGGTGACGCACCATTTCTGTAAGATTTCCACCCTCTTCATGACCAACATATCCTGGAGGCGCACCAATAATTTTTGAAACACTGTGTTTCTCCATAAACTCTGACATGTCTATGCGAATAAGTGCTTTGTCATCGTCGAACATAAACTCAGCTAACGCCTTCGTTAACTCAGTTTTACCAACTCCTGTAGGACCCAAAAATAGGAATGAGCCTATAGGTCTGTTTGGATCAGAAATACCCGCTCGACTTCGCTTTATTGTGTCAGAGATTTTTGAAACTGCGTCGTTTTGACCAACAATTCTTCTCTGTAAAACGTCGCTCATCCGGTGTAGTTTCTCTGCTTCCTCTTCTAGCATTCTGGATACCGGAATACCCGTCCATTTTGAAACAATGGTTGCAATATCATTTTCGTTTATCTCCTCTTTTAGAATTCTTCGGGAGCTTTGGAGTTTCTTTAGTCTTTTTGTCTTTGTATCTAAATCTTTCTCAAAAGTAGGAATTTTTCCATATCGAATCTCTGCAGCTTTCGCTAAGTCAGCTTTTGCTTCTGCTATTTCAGCTTCGCGCCTTAGTTCTTCGAGTTGTTTTTTAATAACTTTAATATCATTTACTGTTTCTTTTTCGTTATTCCACTTAAGTTCGATTTCTGAGATTTCTTCTTTTAAATCCGCAATTTTTTTATCAATCTCTTTTAGTCTAGACTTTGATTTAGAGTCAGTTTCTTTTTTCAAAGCCTCGTGTTCAATCTGAAGCTTAACAATCTTTGAGTGAGCAGTCTGAAGTACTGCTGGTTTATTTTCCAACGCGATTCTGAGGTATGATGACGCTTCGTCGATAAGGTCTACCGCTTTGTCTGGTAAAAATCTGTCTGTTATATATCGTGAAGAAAGATTTACAGCCGAAACCAAACTCTCATCTGTAATATGCACACCATGATACAGCTCGTATTTTTCTTTAAGACCTCGCAAAATTGTTACTGCATCATCTACAGATGGCTCATTTACATACACTGGTTGAAAACGTCGAGTAAGTGCTGGATCTTTCTCAATATGTTTTTGGTATTCTTTTAAAGTTGTTGCACCAATTGCACGAAGTTCACCTCGAGCTAAAGCAGGCTTCAACATATTTGAAGCATCAAGTGATCCTTCAGCTGATCCTGCGCCAACAATTGTGTGAATTTCATCAACAAAAAGAATTATCTTTCCGTCAGATTTTTCTATTTCCTTTAAAATATTTTTTAACCTTTCTTCAAACTCACCTCGATATTTTGTTCCGGCAATAAGAAGTCCTAGGTCGAGTGAAACTAGTTCTTTGTCTCTTAAAGATTCTGGAACTTCGCCCATAGACATCCGCTGTGCCAAGCCTTCTACGATAGCTGTTTTTCCAACACCAGCTTCACCGATAAGTATCGGATTATTTTTTGTTCTTCGAGAAAGTATTTGAATTATTCGACTTATTTCATCATCTCGTCCGATAACCGGATCTAGTTTGTTCATCTGTGCAAGTTTTGTCAGGCTTCGTGTGTATTTTGAAAGTGCCTTAAACTTTTTAGGAGCTTCTTCTGTCACAGTACTCGAACTTCTGATCTCTTCAATCACTCTCAAAACAGAATCTTTATCGATTTTAAATTTATTTAGTAAATCTTTTGCAGCACTGTTTACTTCAGTTAAAGCTAAAAACAAATGCTCGGTAGAAACAAACTCGTCGTTTAAAAGAGAAATTTGTTTTCCAGATGATTCAATAGTTTGTGCTAACTCAGGCGTTAAATAAATCTGATATGACGCAGAAAGTGTCTGACCTGCTTCTGATCCTTCAATAGATTCCAAAAGATTGTCTGTTAGAAGTACTGTATCGATATCGAGTTTGTCCAAAATAGAAGTAACCATACTTTCCTCTTGTAAAATAAGCGCAGTAAGGAGATGTAGAGGATTTACATGATTTTGACTACGCTCAATAGCCAGCTCATGAGCTTTTCGGATGGCTTCCTTTGCCTTTGTAGTAAAATCTTTAAATGGTGGCATGTATTTGGTATATAATTTTACAGCACTCCTAAATTTGGCGAACTCCTTCGTTAAAGTGTGAAAATGCTCGTCACCTTATACTTATAAGGCTTCTCGTCTTTTCACACTTTTGCCTTGGATTTCATCCAAATTTAGAAGTGTTTATTTACGCCTATTATAGTTGATTTTTGACCAAAGTCAATTCAAAATAATAAGGTTTTATGGGTTCTTTGGTGGCTCTGTTAAGAGCGGAATTTCCTTTTTTAGAACTGCAATCGGGGTAAAGGAACCAGCGGTATCTGTACTTAGTCTAACCCCAACTAGATCACCAGAAAGATTGAAAACTGGGCTTCCGTTTACCAAATCCTTATTAGCGATGTCTGTATTAATACCAACCAGAGTTTGAGTGGTACTTGTACCCGTACCGGAGGTTTTGGTATCCAGCGATACCACTCTACCAACAGCGACCACATTTTTTGATGAACCTCCAAGACCGATTAAAGTTTGACCTAGTTTTGCAGAAACATCCCCAAACACTGCTGGCATAAATGTATAAACGGCTTTTGGAGTTGTTGTAGAAACATCTTTTTTCTCTGGCAGGACTCCTTTAAAAGTAATAAAGTTTGTTTCTTTACCAACTCCCTGTGGTGTAAGAATTAATTCTGTTCCATCACTCATTTCTGCTGTGTAAACATGCTGTAGGTCTATAGTTTTTCTGTCTGCAGCAATAAGTCCTTCTTTTGAAACAACAATACCTATCCCATAAAAACTTTTCCCAATAGAATCCGCCTCAGTAATACGTGCAATACTTTTTAGGTTTTTATTTATTGAGTCAATAACTAAATCCTCCTCTTTAACTACAACTGTTGTCACTTCCGCTGGTTTTGAAGGTGTTGTAACTACACTTGGTACAACAGTCTCAATAGTTTTTTCAACTACTCTGTTTATTGTTCTTGTAACTTCTATCGGTGCTTCTTGTAGGAGCGAAACGGTCATAATACCTGTAGCAATCGAAGTCACGAAACTCACTAGTAATGTCAATAAAACTATTTGGTTTTTATTGAGATCTTCCATTGTTGGTAGTATAACATAATTATTTAATAACTTTCTTCAAACAAGAAATCAAAAAATCTATATCAGCCTTAGTGCTTTCCCTACCCAAAGTAAAACGAAGAGAACTTAACCTACAATCTTTCGCTCCTAGACTTTCTACGACGTAGGATGATGAATCTTCTTTCAAAGTTCGGCATGATGATGAGTATGAAGCCGATACTCCATGAACATCAAGCGCAACCACCACAAACTCAGCATCTATTTTTGGCCTGCCTGCGCAGGCAGGAAAACAAATATTTATATTGTTTGGTAATCTTTTTTCCTTGCTTCCATTTAGATCTGAATTAGGAAAATTTTTCAAAATTTCGTCGATTGCGTAGTCACGAATAAGTGTAAGTCGTTTTGATTCACTTTCTTTCTTGTCCTCAGCAATTTCTAAAGCTTTCGCTAAACCAACAATTGCTGGAACATTTTCCGTGCCTGAACGCAGTCCTTTTTCCTGACCTCCACCAAAAATAATTGGTTGTATTTTTACAAACTCTTTTTTAAATAAAATTCCGGCTCCTCGTGGTCCATACATTTTTATTCCATCAATAGTCATAATATCTACGCCTAGAGAATGAGTATTTAATGGTAAATATAAAACAGCTTGAGAAGCGTCAGTATGGAAATACGGAATGCTATGTTCAGTCATATTTTTTGACCGGTATTCTTTTATTGCACGACCAATTTCAGAAATTGGTTGAATTGTTCCGATTTCATTGTTTGCATACATCACAGACACTAAAACTGTATTGTTCTTTATTGAGTTAAGAATATCTCTTGCTGATACAAGACCTTTTTCATTTACAGAAATGTATGTAACTTCCCCACCTCGATTTTCTATTTCCTTAAAAACTTCTAAAACTGAAGGATGCTCGATATTTGTAGTTATAAAATGTGGAGTAAAATTTTCTGATTTAAAAGAATTGAAAACTCCAAGTAAGCTTAAGTTGTTACTTTCTGTTCCGGAAGAAGTGAAATAAATCTGATCTTTTGTTGTATCCAGTATTTCCGCAATTTTCCTTCTGGAATCTATCACTGCTTCTTTTGCTTCTAATGCTCCCGTATAAAGTGCTGAGGGATTTGCAAAAAGAGCCTCTTCAAACTGTTTCATTTTCGTCGAAACATTTTTATCGAGAGGAGTTATGGAAGCGTAGTCTAAAAAGACTCTTTTTTTAGGCCAAAATCTCATTTAACACATTCTATCGATTATTTTGCAAAAATCAACAAAATGTGAGATAATCACGCAATGATTTTAGACCAAACATACATCATATATGGCTTAGCTGTTGCCGTTTTGATACTTTTGGTCTGGATTGTACGTCTTGAAATAAAAATAAAAAAACTCCTTTTTGGTAAAGATTCTAAGTCTTTGGAAGATTCTATCGTAGAGAACCACAAAAATATAGAAAAACTAAACGATTTTCAAAAAGAAGCTATTAATCACTTTGTAAATATAGAGAAGAGATTAAAGAGAAGTGTGCAGGCGGTTTCAACTCTACGTTTTAATCCTTTTAAAGGTAACGGGGAGGGCGGAAGTCAAAGTTTTGCAACTTCTTTCGTTTCTGAGAATGGAGATGGTGTAGTCCTTTCAAGTCTGTATTCTCGTGATAGAGTAAGTGTCTTTTCAAAACCACTTTCAAAATTTGAAAGCCAATTTGAAACCACTGCTGAAGAAAAGGAAGTTATAGAAAATTCAAAAAACTTGCTGAAGTAACATGAACCCATTAAAAAACTGCCATGAAAAAAAAAGATATAACATCCCCGGAGGCTTTAGCTACGACTGCGCGCGCGCCTGTGGTAGTTATCATGGGTCATATCGATCATGGTAAATCGACTCTACTTTCTTATATCCGAAAAAGTAACAAACCTCTAAACGAAGCGGGCGGAATCACTCAACATATTTCTGCTTACGAAGTAGAACACACAAACAAAGAAGGTAAAAAACACAATATTACTTTTATTGATACTCCCGGCCACGAAGCTTTCGGTGGAATCCGAAAACGAGGTGCGCATGTGGCAGATGTCGCTGTGCTTGTAGTTTCTGCTGAGGACGGAGTAAAACCACAAACTCTCGACGCACTAAAATCAATAAAAAATAGTGAGACACCTTATATTGTAGCAATAAACAAAATAGATAAACCTGGAGCAGACATCGACAAAACAAAACAAAGCCTCACTGAAAATGAAATATATATCGAGGGCTATGGAGGAGATGTGCCGGTTGTCGCCATTTCATCTAAATCTGGTGAGGGTATCCCCGACCTGCTCGACATGATAACTCTTGTCGCAGAACTTGGAGAGCTTAAAGGAGATCCTAATATTTTAGGAAGTGGAGTTGTTATTGAAAGTAATCGAGATATAAAAAAAGGAATCTCTGCAACTTGTCTTATTCAAAATGGAAAAATTGAAAAGGGAATGTTTGTGGTTTCGGGAGTTTCAATAAGCCCTATCAGAATAATGGAAAACTATTTGGGAAAACCTATAAATGATGCTACTTTTTCTAGTCCGGTAAAAATTATAGGTTGGGATGAATTACCAATTGTAGGTGATGCTTTTCAAGCATTTCAGAATCAAAAAGAAGCTCGAGAAGCCGTAGGTGTCGAGAAAGAAAAAAGAGCAAGCGAGGTCTCGACTTCAAAAAATACGGAGGTAAACGAAAACATGTACTACATTCCACTCGTTATTAAAGCAGACACTGGAAGTAGTTTAGAGGCAGTACTTTCTGAAATCAAAAAACTTTCTACAGATAGAGTAGATACAAAAGTTTTATCTGCTGGTATTGGTCCGATCGGCGAAAGTGACGTGCGTCTCGCCGACGGAACAGAAAAAGCAATTTTGATTGGTTTTAATGTAAAAGTAGATGCGCCTGCAAAAGCACTAGCTGACAGAAATGCAATTGAAATTGAGATTTTTGACATAATCTACAAAATGAACGAGTGGCTAAAAGAAACATTAACCAACAGAACACCTAAACAAAAAGTAACTGAAGTACAAGGTAGAGCAAAAATATTAAAGATTTTCAGTCATGTTAAAGATAGACAGATTTTAGGTGGACGAGTAGATAAAGGCGCAATATCTTTAGGATCTGAAGTAAGAATCTTACGACGAGATGCAGAAATCGGAATGGGAAAAATCCGTGAACTACAAAGACAAAAAAATGAAACAAAAGAAGTAGCCGAGGGGCGAGAGTTTGGTGCAATGATTGCATCGAGTGTGGAGATTGCTCCAGGTGATTATGTAGAATCATTTATAGTTAAATATGAGTAATAGAAACGATAGAATAAAAGAACAACTGCGAGACTTGAGTGCGCGCTTTTTACTTCAAAATGGTAATGGTTCTTCTCTTTTGACTGTGACAAATGTAGAGTTAACACCAGACGGAAAAAATGCTACTATCTTCTTTACGGTATTCCCAGAAACACACGAAAAAACGGCTCTAGAGTTTGCTAAAAGAAAGAGACCGGATTTCAAGGAATTCGTTAAAGAAAATTCAAAATTAGGAAGAATTCCTTTCCTTGATTTTGAAATCGATGCTGGCGAAAAAAACCGACAAAAAATTGACAAATTGTTAAGTGAATAAGTTTGACCTAGTCGCCAAGTGGTAAGGCATGAGTCTGCAAAACTCTTATACGGCGGTTCGATTCCGCCCTAGGTCTCCAAGCCCGGATGGCGGAACTGGTATACGCGCACGACTTAAAATCGTGTCCCGTAAGGGATGTGGGTTCGACCCCCACTCTGGGCACCAAATTAAAAACACCCGACTGGGTGTTTTTAATTTGGTCGTAGGGATCGATTCCCCACTCTGCTATGTGCACTTCGAATAATTTCCATTCCGTCGAATTGAAATTTCCTTCGGCCCACGACTCGATTATTTTTGTTACTACAAAAATATATCTGCGTCGCGCACTAGTGCAGAAAATCCCCGAGCAGTCGGGGATTTTTGCCTAGTGCGCCCACCAGGGATCGAACCTGGGACATTCTCCTTAAGAGGGAGCTACTCTACCAGCTGAGTTATGGGCGCAATAGGAAAACAATACAATAATTTTCTTATAATTTCAATTGAATTCCCCTTCATCTTTTCATCACCCTATTTCACTATAGTTAAAATATGAAAAAGATAAGAAAAGTTTTCGGAATTCTGGGAGTTTTACTCTTGGTAGTTTTAGCATTTGTAAAAATATCCGTGTTTGTTTCTACTCAAATTATTGAAACGGCATATGCCCAATCCATTGGTTTTGAAGATGATGATGAAGAACCTCAATCTGCAACTTCAACCACGCAGCAATCCGTGACTTCTCAGCAATCATCCAACTCTCAAATAACCACGACAACACCAGAAATATTTTTCGGTTTAGCTGATAATCAAGGAAACCCAAAACCTACGGCTCCTCAAATAACAACCACAACTCCTGAAGAGTTTTTTGGAATGGTAGCTGGTACTTCTACTTCGTCTGGCACTCCAAGTGAAGTTTCTAGTTCGACTGGAACTACTACTCAACCTTTAACTGGAGCTTGTTCTGTCGAGGTAAAACGCCAACCAAATTCAATGCTTATTGCTTGGAAAGCTATTCCGGGTGGTGGGAATGGAAAATATACTTATTCTTGGTCAGGAACAGATGGCTTAACTGGAAATAATTACGTCGCTCAGAAAATTTATAACATGACGACAGGTGCACAGACAGCAACTGTAGTTATAACTTCTGGCGCCGAACAAATAACTCTAGAGTGTGGAGCAGATGTACAAGGTGAGGGAAATTTGGGAGGTTCATGTACACCAGCTCCTTCTCTTTTAACTATTGGTTGGAATGCATATGCACTAGACACTAGTTCCTATGAAAACACCACGTTTTTATGGACAGACAATGAGGGATTTACGGATACAAAAAGCATTACAGCAAAAACTTACACAGAACCTGGGGTAAAAACTGGAATTGTAGAAATATCCGCTGACAATCAAACAGTAACTCTCGCTTGTGAAGCTCAAATAGCTCAAGGATCTGGATGTTTTATTGCTACAGCGGCTTACGGAAGCGCTTTAGAGCCAGAAGTGCAAACTTTAAGAGATTTTCGAGATGAAAAACTTTTAACCAACGAGCTTGGCACAGAATTTGTGGAAACGTATTACAAATACAGTCCAGCTATTGCAGATGTTATCCGTGAACATGATTCTTTAAAAATTTTGACGCGTGCGGTACTTACTCCAATAATTTACGCAGTAAAAATTTCTCAATAAAAAATAGTTTGGAAAATATAAAAAATTCTGCTACTATACGCTCTATCGGGCAAGTGGCGGAATTGGTATACGCGCCAGTCTTAGGAACTGGTTCCTCACGGATTGGAGGTTCGAGTCCTCTCTTGCCCACAAATAAATCGGCTGAACGCCGATTTTTTGTTGGAGCAAGAGAGGACTCGAAGCCCGATTGAGATATTTTGTGAGCCATGCGAAACAAAATATCCAATTGGGACACTGGTCCTGTAAGGACCGAGTCCTCTTCGACGAAACAAAATTAAAAAAGAGTCCTAAGGTGTACAGAATCTGTAAGACTCGAGATCCTCTCCTTAACTACAGTTGAAAATAACTTTCCGAACTTTTATCAACTAATTTTTTGTGATAATGTTTTGCTCAGAAGGAGAACTTTATGGACATTGATGACGAGATTCCTGGCGGTATTCAGAAAGCAGATCCGCTTGAACATGTCGGGTTTGAATCACAACGTGTTATCTTTCCGAGCGGTGATCTTGAGAGGATCTTCGCTTTTAGTTGGATGGAAAGAAACAGCGAGGAATGGTGTATCCTCGATAGGTTGCTTTCTACTAATGAAGATCCGCGAGGAGGCACACAGCGTGATGCAACAGTTGCAGCCACAGTTGTTCAATGGCTTGGTACAAATGTTGGATTCGGCTTTGTAAAAAGTTGCCTTGAAAAAGCTGGCTATGAAGTCAAAGAGACCCTGAGATAATATCAATGGGTCTTTCGTTTTATTTCAAAACACTCACATTTTCGAAAACAGTACCTGACACCCTTCCTCAGTTTGACAAATACAATATTTCATGATAATATTCAGATAGAGGTAAGTATGCCCAAAGAAGAAATGTCGCCTGAAATGGAAGAGGCAATCATCTGCACCTTCTACCATCATCCTATGGGAGGAAAGGCGATCCTTGAGCTTCTACTAAGACGCGAATTTTCGACACCCCCATCCACGCCGACTGAAAACCAGGAAAGGATGGCGCACGACATCGTCGAAGAAATTCTCCGGCTACACTACACCATTCTCGACGAGTCGATGAAAGAAGTCACAGGTAAAGGTCTCGAAGATAACCCGTACATCTAGCCCACGAAAAGCCCATAAGTTCTTCGTGGGCTTTTCGTTTACTTAAAAATAACTTTTCTGTTTATTTGACAGTTCCACTTTCATATTATATTATTATGTCAGAAGGAGCGCACCATGAAACTTCTCGCCGCTTTCCTGACTGTTGTTTTCCTCGTGACTGCCGGCTCATGTGTGGCAGTTGTCACGAAAAATCACATTTTCAAACCCGTCATCTCGAAGCTCTTGCCTGAACTAGCGAACCCCAAGGGCAAGTAGTCTTCCACGCCCGCCGACTAGCACAACCCGTGCAGAAAGTCGTGCGGGTTTTGCTTTTGCAAAAAATCAGGCTCTGTTGACAACATTTCCCTTTT
>JANWHC010000034.1 GCA_025450615.1 Minisyncoccota bacterium | reverse complement strand
GTTGTTGCTGAGTTTGCTCCATTGAAATGTGAGAATGGATCATAAGATGATAGGAATCCAGAGTCGTTGTTGAACCATGATAGTTGAATAGATGATGAGGCAATTGTGTTTACTTTTCCTCCTGTACCTGTGTAAGCAAAGCCTTGTGTTAATGCTGGTAAGAAGAAGTTACCTGATTGTGTTGAGGATGCTGTTGAGAAGAAACCGTTGAGTAGACCTATTGTAGTAGTTGTTGAGTTGTAACCTGAGACTGAGGTGAATGGGAATACTTGTGCTGATAATGTTGAAGTAGAAACCGTTGAAAGAAGTCCGCCTGTACCTAGGAAAGTGTAACCTTGTGTTAATGATGAAAGATAAAGACTAGATGAGAAAGTTGATGAAGCTGTGGAGAAAAGACCGTTAGTGAATCCAATTGTTGTTGAAGTAGAGTTATAACCCGCTACTGAAGTAAACGGAAATGTTCCGGAAGATCCTGAAGAACTTAGACATGTTCCGTTAATTGCAAAACATCCGCCAGTTAGACTTATTCCATTTGCAAATGTTGATGTAGCAATTGTCGAAGTAACGTTGAGAAGATTTGTTTCTATCCCCCCAGCAAAAGTAGAAGTTGCAGTTGTTGTTGCAGTGTAATATGCACCAACTATTTGACCACTTACAGAAAGAGGAGCATAAGGCGATGTTGTTCCAATTCCAATGTTTCCTTTAAAATAACCTGTTGTAGTATTTGGATCATACCAAAATTCTCCTGTAGTTGTTGAATTTGCTCCAATAACCAAAATATCAGTTGCGTTGTTTGAGTAATTTATAAGACGACTAGCAACTGTAGATGTCGTTGTTGAAAATGTACCGCCACCAGATCCACCACTACCTAAAGTCAACCATGACCCAGCGTTATTTTTAAATTCAATTGATCCAGCATTGTCTCTTATTCCATATCCATCCTCACCAGTTTCTGTACCCCAATTTATGTAGCCAAGAGAAGAAATTAAAATATTATCAAAGTCTCCTCTTTCCGCAGAAATGTGATCAGCACTTATTGAACCACCAGAAATAGATGCGTTTGTTATTGATCCGCCATTTATAGTCGGGCTATTTATTGTTGTGCCTGTAAGTTGATCGATTCTCTGACTTTGTGCAATCTGCTGATAAATATTTGTAACACTTCCACCAGAGCCGAAACTTAATCCGGACAATTGTGATTGAATTTTATTATTTAATTCTTGAAGTTTTTGTTCTAGGTAATCTATGGTTAAACCACTTGGAGTTTGTCTTTCAATAATTCTTTCAACAACATTTGTTGTGTTAACTATTTTTGTTGGAGTAGTTGGTGTAACTATTGCAACTGTTTTTGGAGGAGTTTTAGGTGTGGTCGTGGCTGTTGATGTCGCGACTGCAACAACTGGAGTTTCTTTTTTTTCTACGTATATAGTGTTGTTAACAACTGTTGGTTTTCCTCCAAATAGCGAAAATATATTTCTTTCTAGCCATCCGTTAATTGATTCAAAAACAACAACACCCGAATGATCAACGGGATTAAGTTTTGGAGCTGCACCTGTAGCCACTGATGCTACCTGATCAGAACCATTTATTGAGTCTGAAATAAATGAAATTGTTTTGTTTTTGATTGTCTTAGCAAAATCAAAAGCTGAACTTAGTGTTTTAGATATAAAATTCTTTGGATCATTTTTTATGTCATGAGTTTTTGAAAGAATAGATTCTCCAACTGCAAGGTAGGTTGTGGAAAGTCCTTGTGCGTAAAGGTCAACAATCTCTGAGACAGACTTATATACCACCTTAGGGAAAGTGGTCAAATGGCTAAAACTATCACTTAAACTTTTATGAGATGACCCTTGGAAAATAAAAGACGCTACAGTTAGAGTCAAAATTAGTCCTAAAGCTAAAGGTGCCAATTTCTTTATAAAACTACCGTCCATTACAAACAACACCTCATGCATGAACTGCTGATACTTTCTAACCTTTCTTTCAGAAGCATATTTTGGTGCTCGAGAACTAGATAAATTGCCTTCTCGGGTAGCCGAGAAAACCTTTGTTTCAGGCACGCTTTGGATTTTTTCTGCTGATCTTTCTTCGTCTAAAACTTTTACTGGAATAGAAGTAAATTCAGGAGATTTTTTTTCAGAAACTAAATTAAATTCAGTAGGAATACTTTTGTAATTTAGTATAGATTCCTCTGAAACATACCAGACTTTTCCAATTTTCTTAGAGTCAACCTTATTTTGTCTAGAAAGTTGACCAACATAATCTTTTGAATAGCCAGTTAACTGACTTGCATCTTTTGCAGAAATGTATTTTTTATTTTCAAAAAATAATGCAGAACTCATTGATTAAAATTATAGCCTCTACCAAAAAACTAAAATCTCTAGAATATGTGGATAATAAAGAACATCTCGGGTAAACGAGATTATTTTTGAGAAGTAAAAAATCAATTTCTCGGGTCAAAAAGTGCTCACTCTTGCTATTGCGTCGCAAAAGAAACAAAGTCCTCTCTACGGCTCTATTAGCTCTTTAGCCAATTATATGGCTAAGAATCGTTGATAAAATTGTAAAAAAATTATTAATGAAATTTGCAGACTTGAAAGAAAATTCGAGCAAAGTTATCAACACTGAACATTGATAATTACTACAAAAGTTTATATGATTTATGTATACCTTTATTAAGGTTTATCAACATGGCTAACCTATACATAACAATAAAACAGGCCTCCAAGATTCTCGGAGTATCTCCCCTAACACTTCGAAACTGGGACAAGAACGGAAAGCTAAAAGCCCATCGACATCCGATGAATAATTACAGAGTATATAAAATTGAGGATTTGGAAGGAGTCATAAATGAGATAGAAACCAACTCCGGACTTCGAAAAAGTACCATCGAGGAGGTTCATAAACTTATTGTGCGACACTTGAAAGAAGACCAGTAGATAATGAAAAAATCACTCAGTCAAGAGTGATTTTTTCATTATCTTTTATTTTTCTAAAAATTACTTGAGTAATTCTGTTGTAATTTTTTTAATTAATTCCGGATTTCCAGAACCTTTTGTTGCTTTCATCCCCTGCCCTACAAAAAACTGGAGTAGTGATTCCTTTCCATTCTTGTATCCTTCAGCACTTTCCGGATTATTTTTTATTATCTCCTCCATTATTTTTTTTATTTCTTCTGGATCATTCTTCTGAGCCAATCCTTTTTCTTTAATGATATCTTCTACCTCTCCCCCCATACCTACCAACTCACTTAAAACAACTTTGGCCCCTGTCGAAGATAGGCTGCCCTCCACCACATGTACTATCATATCCCCAAAATTTCTAGGTTCCATTTTACCTGTAGTAAACTCTTGACCAAGTGATTTGGAAATACCTATAACTGATGAAGTTATGTAGTTTGAGGCCAATTGAATATTTTCGGACGGAACTATTTTTTCAACCTGATTAAAGAATTCGTCGGCTCCCCTATTATTTATATATACCTCAATATCAGAATCCTTTATTCCCAAACTCTTTAGTTTTTCCCTTTTTTCTTGTGGCAATTCTACTAAGGATGCTTTTAGTACATCACTCGAAAATTCAGGTATATCTGAAATGGTGAGTTTTGGTAAATCCGGATCAGGAAAGTATCTATAGTCATTGGCATTTTCTTTTGATCTTTGTGAGAAAGTTACTTCCTTATTCTCGTCCCATCCCCTCGTCTCTTGCACTACGGACTCCCCTTTCTCTAATAGGGCCTTCTGCCTATCGAATTCGAAATCTATTGCCTTACCGGCTGCTCGAAATGAGTTTATGTTTTTAACTTCTACTTTAGTTCCAAAAGTATCTGTATTTGATATAGAAATATTTACTTCAACACGCATCTCTCCTTTTTCCATGTTCGCACCTGACACATCTAAATACTGAAGTAGTAACTGTAATTCTTTAGCGAAGTTCATAGCCTCGTCAGCGCTATGAATCACTGGTTCAGTTACTAGTTCCATAAGTGGTACTCCGGCTCGATTAAAATCAACCAATGAACTGTCTCCCTTTTCATGACTAGATCTTGCAGTGTCCTCTTCTAAGTGAATTCTAGTTAATTCCACACCCGCCAAACTTCCACCAGAAACTAGTGGGTACTTGTACTGACTTATCTGATAACCTTTTGGGATATCTGGATAAAAATAGTTCTTTCGATCAAACTCGGTGAAATCAGCTATTTTACTTTTTGTTGCTGTACCGACTAGTAGAACTTTTCGAACAGCCTCTTTGTTTATAACAGGAAGTGTTCCAGGGTTACCCATGCAAATAGGACAAATGTTTGTATTTGGTTCTCTGTTATTTTCGTAAGCTTCTGGTGCGTTTTTACAACCACAGAACATTTTACTCTGTGTTTTTAACTCGGCGTGTATTTCAAGCCCGATAGTCATTCGGTAGTCACTCATATATCCGTATATTATAGTGCTCGAAGAGTTTTTACCAGTTCATCACTTAGGTTTTTAATAGATTGGTCGTCTATTATAGACACACTATATATGTGTGTATGGGTCTTTTGGAATAGCTTCTTATGTATTTCTAGGGTTTTTTCGTCTATAACATCAGTTTTAGTAAAGAGAATAAACTCTGGTTTGTCTAAAAGTGTTTTATCGTACTCCGAAAGCTCATTTCTAATTATATTGTAAACCTCTAAAGGGTTTTCGTTTTCACATGAGATGCAATGTAGAAGAGCTTTTGTTCTAGCGACGTGTCTTAAGAATTTATGACCTAAACCTTTGCCTTCAGACGCACCCTCGATTAGTCCAGGAATGTCGGCTAAAACAAATCCATATAAATCTCCCAAATTTGGAGTAAGCGTAGTAAACTGGTAACTTCCTATTTTTGCTTTTGCTTTGGTCAGGCTATTTAACAAACTTGATTTACCAGCATTTGGAAGTCCGACAAATCCTAAATCAACAACCATTTTCAGTTCAACAAAAAATTCCCCTCCTTCTGGTGGTTTACCAGGGGTAGATTCTTTTGGTCGAATGTTTTTTGATCCTTTAAAATATGCGTTACCGTATCCGCCACGCCCACCCTTTAGAAAAAAAATTGGCTCCGTTGTCAAAACATCAATACTTTCACCAGTTTCAGTATTTGTAAGTACACTTCCAACAGGAACTTCGATTGTTAGATCGTCTCCACCTTTTCCATGCATGCAATCCCCCATTCCGTTTCCACCATCTTCTGCTTTAAAATCTTTTATAAATCTGTACTCCGAAAGACGTGCGATATCTCTAACGCCTTTTAAATAAACATTGCCTCCGTTTCCCCCATTGCCACCACCTGGTCCAGCATGGTCGAGTCCTTTTAGGTGCATCCAAGAAACGATACCGTCTCCTCCCTTACCGGCATATATATTAAGAGTGAGTTCATCTATGAACATAACCTTACTATACAGAAAAGCCTTGAAATTTCAATTTAAATGTATTATCTTAGTTATCCACACATTTCTCAAAAAGGCATATTTCCAAATGATGCGTAATTTGGTACAAATGTGATTATAAAAATATTATAAATTTTCAAACAATAAATATGGATGAGTTAGAAGAGAAAGACCCAGAAGAAATAGATCCGAAAATTTTAAAAGCTGAAGCCTTAGACGACATCGAGGATGTTGATGTGGTTGGAGCAGATCCAATAGAAGATCCTGAAGTCTCTCTTGAGGAAATGGCAGATAAAGAAGATGAGGAGGAGGAAGCGGACCTTCTGGGCGACGAGGAAGATCAGTGGTAAAACTTAAATAAAAAGACCCTACCTGCGTTGTTGCAGTCCAATTTTGTTCATTCACCTTACGTATGTAAGGCTCACTCACAAAATCTCCTGCGCCTAGCATCTAGGGCTTTTTTATTTATTTTTCAATACTAGAGGACTTTTATTTTTATAAATCTCCGTTTACCTATTTTGAAAGTGCCGCTACTTACCTTTACATTTGGATCAGTTATTTTTTCTTCTAAATCTATATTATTTACTGCCCCCTCTTCGATAAGTCTTCGCCATTCTGATTTTGAAATAACAATTTGTTGAACCATCACAACATCAACTAGGTTTGAATCAGAAGCAACTGAAACTTCTACAATATCTTCTGGTGCACCACCTTTTGAAAAAGTTTTATCAAAATTTTTCTCTGCAGCATCAGCCAATTTTTCTCCATGATAAATTTTAACTATCTCGTGTGCGAGTTTTAGTTTAATATTTTTAGGATTTTCTCCTGCCTCTATTTGTTTTTTATAATCTTCTATTATTTCCAAAGAAACTCTTGTAGTCAGATCAAAATATTTTATTATCAAGCTGTCATCTAAAGACATAACTTTTCCAAACATATCGTTTGCGTCATCAAGAAGATTTATAGTATTACCCCAACTTGAACTCATTTTTCTTCCATCAAGGCCCTCGATGAGAGGGTTTGTCATAACATCTTGCGGTTCTTGTTTGTATAATCTCTGAAGTTCTCTTCCTGCCAATAAATTAAATTTCTGATCTGTGCCACCAATCTCAACGTCAGATTTTATTGCAACAGAATCATAACCTTGCATTAGTGGATAAAGAAGTTCACGAAGAGAAACTCTTTTTCCGGTATCCAATCTTTTTTTAATATTTTCTCTTGAAACAAAATCACTTAAGGAAAAAGCGTCTGCTTGCTTTCCTAACTCATCATAACTAATCTTTTTTAACCATTCACTGTTGTAATGTATTTCACACTTTTTAATATCAAGAATCTTTCCAGCTTGTTTAATATATCCTTGCATATTTTCTTTTACCTTATCCTGGCTGAGCATAGGTCTTTCGCTTTCTTTATCAGACGTATCCCCAATAATGCCTGTAAAATCGCCTATTATGAAAACGATCTTATGGCCTAAATCTTGAAAGTCCTTCAATTTTAAAAGTGGTATAGACCTTCCAATATGAATATTGGGGCTTGTAGGATCAATCCCGAGTTTAATACGAAGCTGTTTACCACTTTTTAGTTTCTTTTTTAAATTTGTTCCATCTATAACCTCTTCAACACCTCTACTCAGTAAGGACTCTATATGTGATTCGTCTATAGAAACTGTAGGTTTTCCGAAGCTAAACATACTATTACTTTATCATGAATGTGGTAGAATACGAAAGATGCGAAAAAATCCAATAGCGCGACACGGATTACGTAATATTTTAGTCTTTTTACTCTCTTGTGGAATACTCTTAGGAGGGGTGGTGCTCGTCTGGGTTTCAACTTTCCAAATCCCCTCTTTAAACACCATTGAGGAGCGAAAAGTTAGCCAGTCAACAAAAATCTATGACAATACTGGTAAGATTTTGCTTTACGACGTATATCAAAATAAAAAAAGAACCCCTATAGCCTTTGATCAAATCTCTTCATATATAAAGGATGCGACCATCTCTATTGAAGACAAAACTTTTTATACAAACAAGGGTGTTCGACCGACCGCTATCTTAAGAGCAATACTAGTAGACATTATCACGCTGGACTTTAGTCAGGGAGGCTCTACAATTACTCAACAAGTTGTAAAAAACTCACTACTTACTGGAGACAGAAGTCTATTTGGCGGTCCGGAAAGAAAAATAAAAGAGTTAGTGCTATCTTTGAAACTAAGCAAGGTGTTGCCTAAAGATGAAATACTAAGTATGTATTTAAATGAAAATCCTTATGGAGGAACTCTTTATGGTATAGAAGAAGCAAGTCAGGCTTTCTTTGGAAAACCGTCAAGTGACGTAACTTTGGCCGAAGCAGCCTACTTAGCTGCTCTTCCTCAGGCTCCAACTTATTACTCCCCTTATGGAAAACACAAAGACGCATTAGATAATAGAAAAAATTTGGTTCTCCGAGAAATGTTAAGCGACGAAAGAATATCCCAAGAGCAATATGATTCTGCTATAGCAGAAAAAGTGGAATTTTTACCAAAATCTGACACGGGAATAAAAGCTCCGCATTTTGTAATGTTTGTTATTGATTATCTCAAAAATAAATATGGAGCTGATATTATCGAACAAGGAGGCTTAAAAGTAACTACGACTCTAAATTATGAATGGCAAGCTAAAGCAGAAGCTATTGCAAAACAGTATGCCACAACAAATGAAGAAAACTTTAATGGATCAAATGATGCTTTTATAGCTTTGGATCCTAAAACTGGTGGAATTCTTACTATGGTTGGCTCCAGAGATTATTTTGATAAAGATATCGATGGAAATTTTAACGTTACTCTCGCACGCAGACAACCTGGATCTACCTTTAAACCTTTCGTATATGCTGCAGCGTTTATAAAAGGTTACACTCCTGAAACAGTGCTTTTTGATATTCCGACACAATTTGCATCAAGATGCCCTGCTGATAATTTCACTAGTGATGAAGTAAACGGAAACAAATGTTACTCACCTGGAAACTACGATGACCAATTTAGGGGCCCAATGACCCTCCGTGAAGCTTTAGCTCAATCTATAAACGTTCCGTCTGTTAAGACTCTTTATTTAGCTGGAATAAACGAATCAATAAACTTAGCAACAAGTATGGGCATAACCAACTTAGGCAGTGCTAACCAATACGGATTAACGTTAGTTTTGGGAGGTGGTGAGGTTTCTTTAATCGATATGAGCTCGGCTTATGGAGTATTTGCGACTGAAGGAAAGAAAGTGCCATACACTGGTATTTTGCAAGTACAAGATAAAAATGGAAGAGTTTTGGAAGAAATAAAACCAAAACCTTATCAAGTGCTTGATGCGGAAGTTGCAAGAAAGATCTCAGATATTCTCTCTGACAATATTGCTAGGACACCTTTGTATGGAGCAAATTCAGTTATTTACTTCCCTGGCAGAGACGTAGCGGTAAAAACTGGTACAACCAACGATTATCGAGACGCTTGGATAATTGGCTATACTCCGAGTGTAGTTGTGGGAACTTGGGCTGGAAATAATGACAATACTCCTATGGCCAAAAAAGTCTCAGGTCTAATTGTTGCTCCAATGTGGCGTGCTTTTATGGATGAAGTGCTTAAAACTATTCCTGATGAACCATTTAACAAACCTATTAAGGAGGACTCCTATGATTTAAAGCCTGTACTTAGAGGTAAATGGCAAGGAGGAATCTCCAGTGTTATGCAGACAACAAACTTAATTAGCATTAATGGTGGCGCGCCATATAACGACACACAAGAAAGTCTGTCTGGAGGCGTCCACTCTATACTTTACTGGTTAGACAAAGACAACCCACGAGGTCCGCAACCTGGGAATCCATCCGATGATCCACAATTCAATAACTGGGAGTTTGGTGTGCGTGCATGGGCTACAGCACACGGTTACCCTTAAAACTTTCAAATCTTGCAAATTTCTTTGTTGGAATTTCAAAAATTATCTTATATCAATAATCTTTACTTGTAGATTTTTATTTATCTCATCTATTATTCCTTGCTTAAAAATAAATATCTTATTTTTTATTGCTGGTGATGCTTGTATATAAACTGTGTTATTTTTTATTTCTATATTATTAAGTGAAATCTTTAAACCAGTTTTATCTTCTATAACCCTAAGCACATTCTCAATATCCAATTCCAGAGTTTGTATTTTTTTAGAAAATTTATTTAAAAAGTTTCCTATGTTAAACATATTATTTGTTCATCGGCATAACTAAATAAAGAAAACTCTTATCACCCACCCCTCTTATAACCATAGGCTTACTTTGATAAAAAAATGTCAGAGAAACACTATCTGCTTCTACAGACTGAAAACAGTCTATTATATATTTGTAGTTAAAGCTTATAGTTAAATCGTCTCCTTTTGCCACCACATCTAAATTATTTATATTTTCTCCAATATCCATACTTTTTGTTGTTATTCTAAAAAGTTTTTCTTTGGGTTTAATTGTGAAAACAACTTGGCTAAATTTATCAGAGAAAATATTTGAGATTCGGAGAGCACTGACTAGGTCTTGTTTTAGCACAGTAACTTCTGTTTTTGTTTCTTTTGGAATAATTTGTTTATAGTCTGGAAAACTTCCATCAATAATTCTGGAGGTTATATAAATATCATTATATGAGAAGGCAATCTGATTTTCATTTAGAAAAACAGACACATCCTCTTTAATATCTTCTAAAGTTCTTATAATTTCTCCAACATTTTTAAAAGGTATAAGAATTTGGTTAAATTCTTTATGTTTTTTAACATTAACTCTCTTTTCTCCCAGTCTAAAAGAATCTGTAGCAACAAAAACAACAGAGTCGTCCTCTGAATGTAGAAGGATACTCGAGAGAACAGGTCTTATTGTTGAGTTTGAAGCACTATACATTACTGATTTAAAACCTTTAATTAGATTAGGTGCATTAAAAGTAAAAGGTTTATCACTTGAAACTTTTGGAATATTTGGAAAATCATCTACTGGGAAAGCTTTTATAATTGATTCTGAGTGTTTGGTTGAAACTTTTAAGTTCCCATCGATAGTTTCTAGTTTTATATTCTTATCATTGGTTATATTTGTTATAAAGTTATACAAGACACTTCCAGACACAGCTATTTTTCCTGGGGTGACAACTTTTACGGGTAAGGTAATCTCGATACCCAGGTCTAGGTTTGTAGCTTTTATGGTTAAAGTGGAGTTGGAAGCCTCTAATAGAATACAACTTAATACAGGAAGGGTGATATTTTTACTTGTCACTCTTTCAGCTTTAGCAATAGCGTATGAAAGTTTTTCTTTAATGCATTCTATATTCATAGTATTAGTTTTTTATTTTTTTAAGAATCTATTACTATTACACGGACTTTTGTGTGGGAAACTTTGAAAAAACCTTTAAATAAGCCATATAATCATTTTTATTCGTGTGGATAAGGATGTTTATATTGTTTATTTTTAAGATTTTCATATTGTTTTTAGACTTTTATCTTCATCATATCTACATCTTTCTCCTTGTGTTATCTACATACTATACACATTTGTTTATACAAAGATAGATCGAAGCTGAGTGATTTCTTGGGTTAAGGTTTCATCAGCTTTCATATCATTTTTAACTTTTTCGCACGAATGCATAACTGTAGTGTGGTCTCTCCCCCCCAACTTTTCACCTATGGCTGGGTAAGAAATATTAAAATCTTCTCTCAAAATATACATAATCACTTGTCTTGGCTTAATCACCTCCTTTTTTCTAGTTTTATCATAGATAAGTTGCTCCTCAATGTTGTAAAATTCAGCTACAGTTTTGACAACTTCTTTCGTAGAAACTATTTTCTTTGGTTTAGAATTATTTTTTACAAAATTTTTAACTTCAACTAAAGTCAACTCTCTATTTTTCAACTGAGCTGATACGGTTATAGAGTTTATGATTCCCTCTAGTTCTCGGATGTTTCCGGCTACGGAGTAAGCTAAATAATCAACAATTTCCTTAGATAAAGGAAAACCTACAGCGTTAGCTTTGTTTCTGATTATGGCTGCACGGGATTCGCTGTCTGGTGTGGGAATATCCACAATCATTCCTGCGCTAAAACGAGACTTAAGCCTATCTTCAAGGTCCTGTATTAACCCAGGGTGTTTATCTGAAGAAAAGATAATCTGTTTGTTGTTTTCATATAGATGGTTAAATAAATGGAATAATTCCTCTTGAATTTTCATTTTTCCTGAGAAGAATTGAATATCGTCCATTACAAGCACATCGTATTTTCGGTACTTCTCTTTAAAGAAATTAGGTTTGTTTAATTGAAGAGCGTTTATATATTCCTGACCAAACTTTTCAGAAGTAGTATAAAAAACTTTTCGCCCTAGATTTTTTAAATAATTCCCTACTGCTTGGATCAAGTGGGTTTTTCCATGACCTGTTCCGCCGTAAATAAAAAGTGGATTGTATACAATGCCCGGTTTTTTAATTACAGCCTGACTTGCAGCGTGAGCAAACTCATTAAATGGGCCAACAACAAAAGTTTCAAAAGTGTATCTTGGGTTCAGGTTGTCATCTTTGTTTATATAAACGTCTATAATAGGTAATTCTCGCGTAATCTGTTGAGTTTTTGGGGTTTCCATCTTTTCACGCATCTCTTCTTTGGAAATAACATAGTGAAGAGACTGAACACCTGAAGCAGTATTTCTTAAAGCTTTCAGTATCATGTTGTGGAACTTACTACCGAGCCAGTCTTGAACAAAAGTATTTGGGACTGAGAGATATACCGCACCTTCTTCTAGTTTGACAATGGCAGTATCTTTAAACCATGTGTTGAAGTTTGGTTTAGAAAGATTTAATTCCATTTCGACCAGTACGCTATCCCAAAGTTTTTTGTTATCCATAGTTTTATATTATATAGAAAAGCAAAAAAGATAGTACTTGTTAAAAATGGCTGAATATGTTAATAATATGTGTACAAGTTGTTCACAACTAATATATGTCAAAAACATACAAACCTAAAAAAAGAAAACGAGCAAAGACACATGGTTTTCTCGTACGAAGTCGAACAAAGACAGGACGAAACACTATGCTTAGACGCCGAAGAAAGGGTCGAAAGGCTATTACTACTGTTTAATACATGCTTCCAAAAAGTAGAAGAATATCTAGGGAAGAATTTTCTTCAATACTTAAAGCTGGTAAAAGGTATGCTTCCAGTCATTTTACCCTATATGTGGCTCAAAATAAGGCTAATTTGAAGAAACCAAGCCAATTTTCTTTCTCCGTTTCCAAAAAAATTGCTAAAAGCGCAGTCGAGAGAAATAGGTTAAGACGGAGGGGCTACAGTGCCATAAAAGGGCTTGTTAAAGAGGTTAAGCATGGCTATCTTTTAATGTTTTCCTTCAAAAATAAAACAGTTTCTGTAGAGTCAATTCACAAGGAATTAGGTGAGTTACTTTCCGATTCAGCCGTGCTATTATAAACTTCATGATTGCATTTTTTCACACAATAATTTCAGTTCCTTTATACAACGGATTAATTTTCCTTATGAGTCTACTCCCGTTTTTTGACGCAGGAGTAATCGTTATTATTTTTACTATAGTAATAAAACTTATTCTCCTTCCTTTATCAATCAAAGCATCAAAGGCACAGATTGAGATGAAAAAAACCGAAAAGGACCTTGCGCAAATAAAAGAACAATATACTGATAAGCAAGTGCAAGCCGAGAAAGTAATGGAATACTATAAGAAAAACGGTATAAATCCATTTGCTAGCTTCCTTATACTCCTTATACAACTGCCTATTCTTATAGGTCTATATAGAGTATTTTTTCATTCTGGTCTGCCAACCATCAACACGGCCATGCTTTACTCCTTTGTTACCGCGCCAGTCGCTGTAAATATGGTTTTTTTGGGGCTTATTCATATAAGTGGAAAGAGTATTATATTAGCCTTATTGGCCGGCATAACAACTTATTTCCAAGTAAGTACAGCTAACTTAGGTGGTAATAAATCAGACAGCAATAATAAACAAAACGATATGGCTAAAGCCATGGCGATTCAAATGAAGTACTTCTTACCGGTTCTAATGACCTTTATCGCTTATACAATCTCGTCGGCTATTGCGCTATACCTTATTACAAGCAACGTTTTTGCTATTGCTCAAGAGCTGTATATTAAGAAAAAGTATCACAAAGCAGTTTTTGTAGAGTAAAACCTCCAAATTTGGCGAACTCCTAGTTTCGAATTTGCGAATGTTCGTCACCTTATACTTATAAGGCTCCTCACATTCTCAAACTCTCAACGTCGGATTTCATCCAAATTTGGAGGTTTTAAAGTTTGAGTATCTCACGTGCTCGTCGAGCACATCTTTTCGAAAGACCCCGCAGACCGCAAGCTTGGACTCCGTCAAGGCACCCCATCTTGACGGATTGCGGTTGAGGACAAAGCGAACTCTCCGCAGGAGAGAGTGAGCGGTCTGGAAAAAAGATATGCGAGTAAGATTTACTTAGTGAGGTCTAGTGACCAGAGCGAGTTGTCTATCTTATTTATAAATACTAGATATTGACCGTTTTCTGAAATTACAGGCTTGGTTACATCTATAGGTGCTCCAACTAAAGCTGCTAAGTCATATAATATAGTTGAAGTGTTTTCTTTTAAATCATAACGCCATAGAGAATCACTTGTTGATATTTTACCCATGTACCAGTTTGTTAGGGAGTTCGCCTGAATAAAATCTTCAGGAACCGCACAATACAATATATTACTTTCTTTGCGACTCCATGCACATTTTTCTGGGAATGTTACAGGGGTTATTGAGACGCTCGTTTTATCACTTATATTGTATAAATATACAATAGCATTTTCATCTTGTGATAAATAAAATACTTTTGTTGCATCAGGGTTAGTTAAAGTAGATAAACCAGGAACATTTGAAAGAATACTTCTAGACGCGCCTGTTCCGGTGTCCACAAAGTACATATAGCCTGGCGTTCCCTCTAAAGGTTTGGTGGTTATGCTTACAGTTTTTGCGTTAACATATTGAGATAACAATTCTTTTAGTTCAGAGTTCCAAATAAGTTTTTGTTTTGTGCCATCAAAAGGCTCTAGGTAGCCGCTCGAAGATGTCTCACCTTGAGTTAGAAAGAATATACTGTTTCCAAAAACAGAGACGTCCGTAATATTAGATGGCATAGCAATTCCGGTTGTGGTTGTTTCAGTAGTTGAGCTTATATTTTTCAAATTAAGGGAGTAGGTATCAACAGTAACATCATTTTCTCTTAAATATCTCGCAACCAAAGAATTGTTGCTATTACCCCAGACTGCGTCATAGACCACCGGAATAGTTGTATTAGAAATTCTCTGCTGTCTTGGAGAAAACATTTCGACTTCGTATATATGTCCAGTAGCTTTTTCAATATAACGTACAACTGTTCCGGCTTTTATATCTAAGAGTCCTGCTCCTGAAACTGGTTCAACTGAAAGTCTTCGCAATTTTTGAGTAAAATCTGCAGGGTTTTGATTTTGAGTTTGGGTTGGAGTTTCTACTTCAGTTTCGGTCTCTGTTGATGTGTCCGTTGGTTCGTCATTTCCGCCAAATGGGAAAAAAGTTCTAAAACCTATACTTTTTCCTGTAACAGGATCAACAGTTCCTTCCTGTAGTATAAAGTAATAAGCAGCGAGGCTTATTATAAGAAGTCCGACTACAGAAGATATTAAAATGATGATAAATTTTTTAGACATATTTTTATTGTACACTCATGTGCCAATGATCTGCTGAAGATGGAACTGTTCCACCACAAGTTGCTCCTTTCGGTTCCCATAAAAATCTTGAACTAACACCGTTTAATGTTTTATTAACAACTGTACAAGGGGCTGGACTGTTAGTACTTCCTGTAAGAAAGTTTGTAAGAGCTGCTTCTGACCTAATGTCTACAGCTAAGCCTTGAAAATGTAAAGATCCTGGAGTGTGGCTGTCACCCGTGGTGCTAGTTATAGTTATTGAACAATTGGTACATTGGCTTCGGAGGCTAAGTATTGCCTTTGTTGTGCTTGGTTGTAAGCCAGCAGGGGGCGTATTAGGAGATGTGGTTACTGTGGACGCAGGTGTACTTGCATCCTGAGGATTAAAACTAAACTTCAAAATATTTGGGTTTATCGTGTTCAATATTGCATACGCACCAATAACTAAGAGAAGTCCCCACAAAGCATTTTCTATGAGTCTTCTTCCTTCAGATTTGTTTGTCAGAGAGTCTGAAGTTGCATATACGATTCCTCCTACTGTTATCATTACAAAAGCCATTACTGCCGCTATGCCTATGGATAGTCTAAATAAACCCGGAATATAAGTTTCTAGGTTTGTTTTTCCTGCATTATTTTGTAAACCTGGGAGTGGAGTGATTGGTGTGTAGTCATCCAATGCATAAGCAGTGCTTGTTAAACACAAAAACATTGAGATTATTATTGTGCTTTTTATTAAAATAGAAGAGATTTTTTTCATAAAGAGATTTTATTCATTTTTTGCTCCAAATTTTAAAGTGAAATCGCTTGACGCTAGTTGGAGTATTTTCTCTAAGTTTTCTATCGAGATTGAGATTCGGGATGTTCCAACAACTCCTTCTGTTGGTCTAAAAACTCTCGCCATTTGAGAAGTATCACTATCAATTTGAATGCCATTCATTC
>JANWHC010000033.1 GCA_025450615.1 Minisyncoccota bacterium | reverse complement strand
TCTGCGAGTTCAGAAATAAGCTCTAGAGCGTAAGGTAAAACTCTGTCGATCAAGCTAGACGAAATATTGTTTTCAAATCTATGCGAAGCATCAGTACGAAGTCCTAAAGCCTGCGAAGTTTTTCTAACACTCACAGAATCAAAATGGCATAGTGTAAGTAGGATTTCTTTTGTTTCTTTTGTGACAGAAGATTCTAACCCGCCCATTACTCCAGCAACGTCCAAAACTTTTTCGGTATCAGCTAAAACACACATACTCGATGTAAGCTCAACTTCTTTTCCGTTTAGTAATTTTAATTTCTCACCGTTTTTTGCATCACGAATATTTAACTCATAACTTTCCTTTTTGTTGGGTGAAAGTTTTCCTAAATCAAAAGCATGAGTCGGCTGGCCGAAAGAAAGCATCAGGTAGTTTGTAATATCTACTACGTTGTTAATAGGCTTTTGACCAACACTTTGTAATCTTTCTTTTATAAATGAAGGGCTTTCTCCAACTTGAAGATCTGTAATATAAACGGCGACTCCTCTGTCACAAGATTTTGTACTTATAGAAACTTTGGAGAGCTTCTCTGTTTTTGTTAAAGAAACTTTCGGTAAAAGTGGTTTTCTTGTCAGTTCTAAAATACTAGCGATTTCGGATGCGATACCGTAATGCGACAAACAATCGTGAGACCGGTTTGGTAAAACTTTCACGTCCAGAACACTATCCCCGCCTTTCTTTTCAACTCCTTCAACTTCAAAAGCGTGCATGGTTAAAGCGTCTACAACTTTTTCTACAGCTGGTAATGGCTCTTCTATATAATCTTGTAACCATTTGTAACTTACTTTCATAAATTTTTATTCTTCTCTTACAAACACAAATCGTGCTACTTTTTCACCATTTACTTCAACAATTTCTTCCCACATAGCTACTGGTCTTACCCAGTACTTTGAATTTTTGTTTTCGTACAATGCCTCATACACTACCAAATCCTCCAAAGTTTCAGAGTGTTTAGCAACAAAATGAACTTTGTAAAGATTTCCTTTTTTAGAATGTTTGTAGATTCCAGGCTTTATCATTTTAGAATTGATTAACTAATCGCAAATCTCCTTGATACAAAAGTCGCACATCCTCAATGCCATATTTCAGCATTGTGATTCTGTCGATACCGCAACCGAAAGCGAAGCCAGAATATTTTTTGGAATCAATACCAGAACTTTCCAAGACTTTTGGATGCACAACTCCTGCGCCCATGATTTCAATAAATCCTGTGCCTTTGCAAACATTACACTCTGGATTTTTGCCGTCACATTTAAAACAAGTCATATCGATCTCAACTCCTGGTTCTACGAAAGGAAAATAACTTGGTCGAAGCCTTAGTCCTGTTTTCTTTCCGAAAAATTTCTCGAAAAATTCTTCTAATGTCCCCTTAAGATTTGCTAGTGAAATGTTTTCACCAACTACCAAGCCCTCTAACTGGTAAAATTGAGCCTCATGAGTTGCGTCCGTAGCTTCATGACGAAAGACCTTGCCTGGAGCAATAATGCGAAGTGGTGGCTTATTCTTCTCCATAAAACGCACTTGTACCGGAGAAGTGTGCGTTCGGAGAAGTTTTTTTGCGTTTAGTGGTTTTAACCAAAAAGTATCCCACATGTCGCGCGCTGGGTGATGTTCTGGAATATTTAGTGAGTCGAAATTGTAAAATTCTGTTTCGATTTCCGGTCCCGATGCTACAGTAAAACCCATTTCCGTAAAAATTTTATTTATATCGAACAGGACAATGCTTAAGGGGTGGAGATGCCCTCGTGTATTTTCATCCATCTTTTCTTCATCTTCCATATGCATAATATATCAAAAAGGTTGAAAAAACGAAAGAAAAAGGTTACTATGACGTCTACACAGTTATAGCGCTATGCCAGATATTTTAAATCTAATTATGTATGTTTTTTTGTTTGCCTCTTTGAACTTTGAGGTCTTTTTGCTTATTACTTACTTTGAAATACGTGACGGCATAAAAGACGAAGAAAAAATGGTTGCTCGAGCTCCAAAACGACAACCTTCCGTCACTATTATCGTGCCCTGTTGGAACGAGGAGAAAACTGTATCCAAAACTATAAATTCCATCCTAAATTTAGACTACCCAAAAGACAAACTGAAAATCATGGTGGTGGATGACGGTTCCATAGACTCTACTTGGGAAGTTGTCCAGAAATTTAGAAACAACAAACAGGTAGAGCTTTATACCAAGGAAAATGGCGGAAAACACTCAGCACTAAACTTTGGAATTTCAAAACTTACCACTGACTTAGTTGGTTGTTTGGATGCCGACTCTTACGTACATAAGGATACAATGAATAAAATCGCGGTGTATTTTGAAGATAGAAAAACTATGGCAGTTGCGCCAAGTATAAAACTATGGAACCCAACAAATCCTCTACAACTTTTACAAAAAGTAGAATACGGTTTCGGAATTTTCACTAGAAAAGTTTTCCAATACCTAAACGCTATTTATATTACTCCTGGACCATTTTCTATATTTAGAAAAGAGGTTTTTGAAAACCTTGGTGGATATAGAAATGCTCACAACACAGAAGATATCGAGCTGGCTCTACGTATGCAGAAAAATGGCTATAAGATAGCTCACGCTCACAATGCCTATGTTTACACTGTTCCACCAAGAAATATAAAAACTCTACTTAAACAAAGAGTTCGCTGGTCCTATGGTTTTATCAAAAATGCTCAAGACTACAAAGATATGTTCTTCAATAGAAAACACGGAAATCTTGGAATGATTATCCTACCTATGGCAGCTTTTTCTATAATTTCTATTCTTTTTGTATCGACAGTTTCGATTTTTCAAATGCTACAAGCTTTAGTTAACTATTTTATTCGAGTTCAAGCTATTAGCTGGAATGTTCACTTCAACTTCCCTACATTCGATTGGTTCTACATAAACACAGACCTTATCGCGCTCCTAGGAATCGTCACAACTATTGGAACTCTGACAATGATTATCCTTTCAAAAAAACTCTCTGAAGGTAATAAAATTATCGGCATGGATTTGATTTATTTCTTCTCTTTGTATATGTTTATAGCGCCACTCTGGATAGCTAAGGCGTCCTACAATGTCCTTGTTGGAGTAAAAGCTACTTGGCGCTAAAATCAATAAAATCACCTCATCTGCGTTGTTGTGTTTCAATTTTGTTCGTTCACCTTATGTATATAAGGCTCACTCACAAAATCTCACGCTCCTTGCACCTAAGGTAATTTAATTGATTTAAATAAAAATATTATGGAAGGCAAATCAATAAACTGGAAGAAGTATTTTTTCTCATTTGCTATTACTGCGGTTATTTTTACCACTGCGATTTTTCTCAGTAACTACTTTTCTCAAAAAAAACTTGCTGAGGTTCGAGGTATTCAGGATAAAATCGCCATAGACATTCTCTCGTCTGAAACACAGTTCTCACTTTTGGAAGAATCCTCATGTAAAGATATTGGCGTCGGAACACTGTCAAAAGAGCTTGGAACTTTGGAGGAAAAACTTTCATATACTGAAAACCAAAGAGGTTCAGACGATCCAGAAGTTCAGACTCTAAAACAATACTATTCCCTTCTAGAAATCAAAGACTACCTTTTGATGAATAAGATTAGTGAAAAATGTAACAAAACTCCTATCTCTATCATTTACTTCTATTCAAAAGATTGTGACGACTGTGTAAAAGTGGGCTACGTACTTACCAACCTGCGAGAAACGTACCCAGATCTACGAGTTTATTCTTTTGACTACAATATGGACATCTCTGCGGTAAGAACACTTATCTCTGTAAATAAAGTGGAAAACAAAATGCCTGCATTGATTATAAAAGATACAAACTACTACGGCTTTAAAAGCATAGAAGATCTTGAAAAGATCCTGCCAGAGTTAGCCATAATGAAAGCTGAGAAAGAAAAGCTAGAAAAACAAGCTTCAACTACAGAGGCTAACTAGTTGAAATAAGTAAGATAAAATGCTAAATTGACTTAGGTTATTTTTATTTGCCACCTTAGCTCAGTTGGTAGAGCAGCCGTTTTGTAAACGGCAGGTCGTCAGTTCAAGCCTGACAGGTGGCTCCAAAAATCCCCGCTTTATGCGGGGATTTTTCTGTCAGGCTTGCCTGAGAGGTGAAGTTGGGACGGCACCCAACTGTAAGACCTTGAGCATTTTCAAAATGCGAAAGGTGTACAGTTCCTGTAAGGAAGCGAAATTATCGACTTTTATCCTCACCAAGTCGCTCGAGGAAAAATGATACTGAGCCATTTGATCGGAGAACTCTTCGGCCACGAAACTCGTCACCGGCACTATAGTATCTTTTAGAAACGTAATCTTTTGTCTTTACTAAAAGCTCGTAGGTGTAAGACGGCATAAACTCGAAAACAAAGATTTGGCTGATTTTTTTGTATCGATTGTACTTAAAAACAACCACGCCGATTAGTTTATCGACTTGGTTATCAGCCTTACCCCAGACATTAGAAATAAAGTTAATCTTCTTAACTTTGATCTCAAAAGCCTTATAAGCAAACATGAAAAACAATGCACACAATGAAACTAGAAATAATATAATAGTCATAAATAGGTGTTAACTTGCTGTAGAGAATCGCACAAAACGTGAAATCTCTATTTTTTCACCGAACTTCTGGGTCGCTGACTGAATTAGATTAATGATAGTAACCTCCGGATTTTTAATAAATGGTTGATCAACTAGGGCTAGCTCACCATCTGTCGCTTCCTCGGTCTTTAAAAATCGAGGGTTAGTTGCGGAGATGTGCATAGCAATATCCCGAGCGAGACTCTTAAACTCTTCGTTCTTTGCAACGAAGTCAGTCTCACACATTAATTCTACCATGGCTCCCACAGAACCGGTAGAGTGGATGTATGAAGAGACAACTCCGGCTCCAAGGGTCCGATCGCTCTTTTTGCCTGCAATTTCAGCACTTTTTGACATTAGGATAGTCTCAGCTTTTGAGATATCCCCACCTGCCTCTTCCAAAGCCTTTTTACACTGCATAACTGAGATGCCTGTTTTGTCTCTTAACTCTTTGATTATTTCTGTTGTAATTTCCATAAGTTAGTATTTTACTACAAATAATCTCAAAAATACACACTAAAATTCTAAAAACTACTGAGCTGGCACTCCTGCAAGCGCAGGCAAGTCTTTTTTAAGTCCGCCGGCTTTATAAGCTTCGGCAACTTTATTTAGAAAAAATTCGATACTTGCTTTTGATGAGTCGTTTCCAGGGATTGGAAATTCTACTTCGTTTAGGTTGTTGTCTGTTCCGCAAAGTGCGATAACAGGAATATTCATTTTCTGTGCTTCTTTAACTGCGATAAACTCTCTCTTCGCGTCAACAACAAACACTGCTTGTGGTAAAGATTTCATTACTGAGAGACCGAAAAAGAATTCTCGAAGTTTGTTGATCTCTCGATCGATAAGTAATCTTTCTTTTTTAGTGTATTTTACTAGTTCACCTTTTTCTTTTTGTGATACCCAACTCTCTAGCTTATCTACTCGCTTTTTGATTTCAGGAAAGTTAGTTAGAGTTCCACCAATAAATCTTCCAGCGACATAAGGCATAACTAAAGACTCACCAATAGCTGTAATAGCAGCTTTTGCTTCGTTTTTCCCACTTACAAATAGGATTTTGGCATTTTTAGAGCCAAGCTCTTCAATAAAAGAAAGTGCCTTATTTAAAGCTACCTGTGTTTTCTCTAGGTCAAAAATTTCGATTTTATTCTTAACTCCAAATATAAAAGGTTTTGCTGAAGGATGTCGTCTACTCTTTACGAAACCGAAGTGAGCACCGGCAGAAAAAAGAGCGTCTACTACGCCGTTATCTCCTCCATTTGCGCTTTTTGCCTTTGTTGTCATGTTCGAGTATCCTACCAGAATCCTACACTTTATGCAAGATTATTCATCGTCTTCCACACCTTCCACAACCTCTCCATTAAAGTTCTCAAACGCCTCTACAACTGGTTCGATTCCTCCAGCCAAAATAGTCTCGATATTATGCCAAGATTTCTTGATTCTGTGATCTGTAATACGGTCCTGCAAGATGTTGTATGTTCGTATCTTCTCGGAGCGATCTGCCGTACCAATTTGTGACTTTCGGTCAGCTGAGTGCTTCGCGGCCTCCTCCTCGTCTTGTTTTGCTTGAAGCTTTGCAATAAGAATACTCATCGCCATTTCTTTGTTTTTGAGTTGATTTCTTTGGGCAGTAGATCGCACATCGATACCTGTTGCTTTGTGAATAATTCGGACGGCTGTCTCTACTTTGTTCACATTTTGACCACCCGCTCCTCCTGAACGACTTGTTTCGATCTCAATGTCTCCCGGTTTTATCTCAATAGTCGTTTTCTTTCGAACTGGAAGTACTGCAACGGTTGCAGTTGAAGTATGAACGCGTCCGTTTTTTTCTGTAGCTGGAATACGTTGAACTCGATGTACGCCAGTTTCGAATCGTAAAGCTTTGTAAACCCCCCGACCTCGAATTTCAAAAGATGCTTCTTTGTAACCACCGGTGCTACTGTGTGATTCATCAATAACAACAACTCCGAAGCCTTGGTTTTTCGCATAAGTCGTATACATTTTTGCGAGTTCTTCAGCAAAAAGTGCAGCTTCTTCTCCACCAGCTCCAGCGCGTACTTCCAAAATTATTTCGTTTGGAAATTCTTCTTCTTTTTCATCTTGGCTCAAAATATCTTTCATTTGAGACATCAGGGCATCTTTTTGAGTTTTAATTTCATCTAGTTCCCCCATAGCTAAATCACGAAGTGTCGGATCACCCGTTAGCATTTTGTTTGTTTCTTCCTCTGTTTCTGAAAGTCTTTTGTACTCAGTAGCTAAGTAAGAAGTTTTAGGATTATTTTGGAATTTTTCTAGGTCCATTTTGATTAATTATATAACAAAAAACGAAGTCTCGTCGCCTCATGACTTTTACGGTATATCTCGGAGCGAGTGTATCGCGAGAGCAAGGAAAAATTTTA
>JANWHC010000032.1 GCA_025450615.1 Minisyncoccota bacterium | reverse complement strand
GTGAGAACACCTCTGCGACGTGACGACGCCGAACGAAATTCGGACCAGCTTGTGTGGACATACGACCTCGACTACGAAAGAGCAGTTGATTCGACTTACGGTTCAGCCCATATTATATACCCGAAAGTTTTACAAAGTCAAGAGCAAGTAGTAAATAGGCCTTAATTCATCATGATGTTAACTCCCCTCAAAATATCTACCGTCTTTTGAAATTGCATTCCCATATAAAAAGTCCATATAGGAATAACCACAAGAAAAAGAATAACTGCGAGAAACTTTGAATACCAAGTAACTTTGTTCCAGACAATCATATTTTTATTTTGCGTCTTTATCGGCTTGGTGAATCCCAAAAACATTTCCTTCTGTATCTTTGTAGTAAGCTTGCCAAGCCATACCTGGAATTGCTTGCTTTGCCAAAGCAAGTGTACCGCCAGATTTTTCTATTTTTGAAATTGTCTCATCAATATTCTCTACTTGAACTGTGCAACAGTATCCAATCACTGCTTCAGAACCAGTTGGTGGACTACTCGGCCTCTTTAGTAATCCTCCATTTATTCCCGGCTCTTTTGTTCCTTCTGGACCAGTTAAAACTGCAAAGTAAGGAGCTCCGTTAAATGACCAGTCTTGATATGTCCAACCAAAAATCTCAGTGTAAAACTTTTTTGCTCTTTCTGTGTCGTCTGCATAAATTTCAAAGTGAACAACTCTATTCATGTTTTTTAGATTAATTAATATGAAGGTATTCTAGCATAAACCCACAATTTTACGTCTACATAATCACTTCATTTACTTCATTAAATCGTCACGATAAAAGGTGTGTAATTAGGATGTACCCCGAGGCGTCTAAATAGACGGAGGTGGTCGGATTATTAGCAATTAAATCATTAAATGTATGAACGCAAATATTCAGCTAAAATCGATTAATTCCATAAAAAATTATGTATTGTTAGGATTATTAGTAGTTTTGTTTTTGGGAGCATTTATAATGCCTCTCCGAGCACACGCCGACACAACTGTTCCACTTTGTGAAATTCAAAGAGGACTTAGAGTTGGCTCAAGTGGAGAGGATGTCAGATGTCTACAAAGATACCTAAACTGGGCAGGGTTTACAGTTGCCGCTTCTGGAGTAGGTTCTGTAGGAAGTGAAAGCACTTACTTCGGATCACTTACAGCAAACGCGGTAACCCGATGGCAAAATGCAAATGCTGCTCAAGTTTTAACCCCAGCAGGACTTACAGTAGGAACAGGATATTTTGGCCCACTATCGTTTAGTTGGTATGTAAATATCGTTCGTTCAAATCTTGGACTTCAGGCCTAGAGAATATATAGAGAATAAACAAATATAAAACTCTGAGGGTTAACTCAGGGTTTTATATTTGTTTATTTTTCAGAAAATCTACAGCGACTTCAGTTTCTTCTTCTTTATCTTTTTTTGTTTCAACGTGAGTATTTTTAAAAGGTAACATGATTGTAACTGTTGTTCCCTCCCGAAGATGACTGCTGACACTTATACGTCCTGAGTGAAGTTTAACTAACTCACTTACAATAGTAAGCCCTAATCCACTCGATCCCATCTGTCGGCTACGAGATTTTTCCGCTCGATAAAATGGTTCAAAAATATGAAGCAAATCATTTTGAGAAATACCAATACCATTATCCTCGACTGTAAGAACAACATTCCCATGATAGTCAGGTTCCAGTTTCACTGTTACTGAACCTCCGGCTCTGTTGTAGTTAATGGAATTTTTAATAATATTTATTGTAATCTGCTCTAGCGCTACAGCATTTCCCCAAACAGTGTATGGACTTATTTTTTTAACAGTAAATTTGATTTCTTTTGATTTTATAAGTTCGTCTAACTTTTTAATCGAGTTATCGACAACCATTCCCATATCTACGTTTGCAAAACGCACCTGCTCTGGATGTACAAGGTTGTTAAATGTAAGTAAGTTATTAATAATGATCGAGACTCGATCTAACTCTTCAATATTATTTTTAAAAATCTTTTTAATGCGGTAATCAAAATCGCTGTCTAAAAGCGCTACTTCACTGTTGGTCTTTATTACAGAAAGTGGTGTTCTCAGCTCATGTGCAATATCACTCACAAAACGTTTTTGAGATTTTAAAGCATTTCTTGTAGGAGAAAGTGTGGCCTTAGCAATAATATAACTAAAAATAATTGTGATCGACACAGTAATAGTAAAAAAACTAAAAAAGTTTTTAGCTCTTACTATTCCTATAGAATCAACTATATCTGTACTGCTGAAAGTACCATTATTTTTTAAATTTTCAGTAATTCCTGTCAGAATAGTCTGTAAAACATCTTTGTAAATATAGTTGAAAGATACAGCAACGAAAAGAGACAACAAAACTGCGAAAATAACTTGAAGTGTTATGACATTAAATTCGGTCCTGAAAAATATATCGCTAAGATATTTATTGCGTAAGTCTGTAGCCCACCCCACGAACTGTTTCAAGTACGACTTCGCCGTTTCCAAGCCCCAGTTTTTTTCTAAGATTTTTGACATGAACGTCTACAACATTACTAAATGATGAATAATTGAAATCCCACAAGTGAGTAAGTAATTCCTCTCGATTTATGACGGTATTTGGATGCCGCATAAAATATTCGAGAAGAACAAATTCTTTTAAAGTAAGAGGTACAGGTTTATCTTTGCGCGTGACTGTGTGTTTCGAGGGATCAAGTGATATGTCTCCAATAGAAATCACAGAGGGTAGAGCTTCTCCTGGTCTGCGTAGAAGCGCAGCAATACGTGCGCACAGCTCTTCAAAAGAAAAAGGTTTAACTAGATAGTCATCAGCACCATTTAATAATAAATTAACTTTTGTATCTATTTCATCACGTGCAGTCAAAATGAGAATAGGTGTCATTATCCCACCATCTCGCATCTTATGACAAATAGAAAGTCCGTCCATACCTGGAAGCATTAAGTCTAAGACGACCAAATCATAATCCATATGATTTAGTGATATTCTCTTCATTGCCTTATCGCCATCCACAATGTAATCAACAGCGTAACCCTTTTTGGTTAGTCCGGTGACCAGCGCTTTGGCAAGATTTTCTTCATCTTCTACAAGAAGTATTCGCATTGTTTTTTGTTTAATATTAGCCCTCTACTTACTCTAGCTATTGTGCCGTGAAGCATTCATGAAGACGGCTTCATAATTCTAATATTACAATAATTTAAGCCATTTTCTTCACCATTTATTCAGTGTTGATTAGTTAAAATTAACTGTAGCCACAGGGGCTAATCCTAGTGTTCTCTGTGGCTATATACATTATCAGCATAACAATTATTACTAACTTAATCATCACGCATGAAAAATTACAAAAATATACTTTTAGGTTCTGTGATGCTAGTAAGTTTGATCGGAACACCGCTTGCTTTATTTGCCGCACCAAACGGCAATGGAGTAAATGCTAGTGGACAAGCCTCGTATAACTCCAATTCATCAATCCATAATTGGTTTTGGAGTAGATTCTTCGACAGAATTGGCTTTAGAGCAAATGTTGTAAATGCACAAGCCAATGGAAATTCTGCAAAAATAAGTTCATCAACAACAAATGGAAATAAATCACCTGTCATTAGTGGCATAACAGCTCCAACAGTTTTAGCTGCTGGATCTGAAGGAACATGGACCGTAAACGCCTCAGACCCTGAAAACGGATCACTTAGTTACTCTGTTGATTGGGGTGACTCAGGAATGTTAATGGGACTAAAAGCCTTTATGAGTCCTGCATTTGTGCAGACAAGCACATTTAATCACACTTATGACAGTCAAGGTACATATAAAATAACCTTTACTGTGATGGATGACGCTGGTAAAAAAACTACATCTAGTGTCACTGTTCACGTGACCAAGCCAAAAGCTACACTACCAGTTATTACAAATCTTGTTGCAACATCTACAAACTTCACACACGGTGTGATAACTTGGAACACAGATGTAAAAGCTGACAGTGCAATTTGGCTTAGTACTTCATCCCCTGTTACAACAAACAGAGATCCTGATTGGGGTAAAGAGGGATTGAGAACAAACCATAAAGTAAAAGTTAACAGCCTAGCACCTGACACAACCTACTACATTATAGTTGGAAGTGAAAACGAAGCAGGTCAAGCAAAATCATCTGAAACTTCATTCCACACTCCTGCAAAAGTAAACAAGAAAGCACCAGTGATAACAAGTATCAACGCTTCGACAACTATTGCGGCGGGAGCAACGGAAGAAGTGACAATAAATGCTTATGATCCTGAAAATGGCCCATTAACTTATTCAGTTGATTGGGGTGACACAATGTCAATAATGAAGTCTGCTTTAATGACTTCAGAGCCACCATTCGTTCAAACAAGTTCATTTAGTCACGTGTATGATTCTGCTGGTGTTTACACCGCAAAATTTACAGTAAAAGATGAGCAAGGTTTGACTGATTCAGAATCAGTAACAATCACTGTTCTTGACGCTTCGCCTGACACAACAGCTCCAACATGGAGTAATGTAAATAGTGTTAATGCGCAAGCAACAAGTACTGCTGGGGCTTTAGTTACATTTACTAAACCAACAGCAACTGATGATATTGATGGTAATCTAGCCGTAACATGTAATCCTGCTTCAGGTTCAAACTTCGCGGTTGGCACCTCAACAGTTACATGTACAGCGGTTGATTCATCTAACAACCATGCCACAACAACCTTCTCTGTTATAGTTTCGCCTAAGACTGCTGCACCAGTTATAAGTAGCGCTGCTACAACTGTTGCATCTACTACAACTACATTCACTTGGATGACAAACGAGCCAACAAATTCCAAAGTTTATTATGGAACAACAACTCCATTAAACTTAGGTACAGCTCTGTTTCTCTCTAACAGTTCCTTTGTAAATTCTCATTCGATAAGTTTCACTCCCCTTGCTACAAGTACTCAGTATTACTTCGTAATACAAAGTGCAGCTAGTGACGGAAGAGTAGCAACAACATCACAGATGAGTTTTACAAGTGGTTCTGGTATGTAGAAAATCTAGTCTAAAAATCTCTTACAAAAATACCCGTATATACGGGTATTTTTGTTAACAAATATTTATTTTATTTTTAATAGGGTGGAAAAATGTCACCTAAATCTCCATTTAATGTAATGTTCTTTAACATATTGGTCATTCTAGCATTTAGTTTATTTGCTTCGTCATCAGTAAATGACTGATTGTTACTAGCACTTTCCTTAGCAATTGTTGTTTGAAATTCATAACAAGGTACTGCAGTAGTTGAAGTTCCAATAGCTTTATTAAACAATCTATAAACAGAAAAAACGACTAAATGCCCTGCACCTGAGTCGCTCAAGTCTTTAAATAAACTTGTAGAAACTTTTGCTTGTGGTTTTAGAGTATTTGGCACAACTGAATTGTCGTATCCGTTTGGTGGAGTGTTCAAACAAACACTCTCGGTTGCAAGATCTGCTCTTTTAGAGATTCTTATTCCTGCACTTTCAAAGTTTGTTCCGTTGTATGCTTTCCCTTTATAATATACACAATAAATAAAATCTCCCGAGCATGGTGGCACAGATGCTTCAGTTAAAATTTGTGTTGCGTTTGTGGCTAAACCGAAATCTTCTGAAGAAAAACTAATCTTTACTGCGCCGTCAGAAATACTCTGATCGAAAGCTTCCACTCCTGTCTCGTCATATGAGCTATTACCCTGATCTTTCGCTCCCCAGAAAATAAAAGCTAAAACTCCTATTATTATAATTACTATCACGATCGTCCATAATGTACTGTTTTTCATATATTTATTGTAAGAAACTTAGATGTTGAGAGAATGAAGTATTAAATTATAACTCACTAACTAATTCTATTTGTTTTCTAGTTATTTCACCTACATAACCTAAGTGAGGTGAAATATTTTTTGCCACTTGGAATTTAATCACTGCAGATTCTGTTGCTCCCCCAAAATATGTTGTTTCACTGCCCATAGAACCTGCTCCACTTACTGAAACAAAAAAGCCATTATTGTTTAGAAACTTTTGCAAGACTCTTACGTCCTCGCCCACTAATCCTCGGAACAAATTTCGGGTAAATACATTACTGCTTTCACCCGTAGGTGTAGCGTTGACTACCTCACTTCCTGCAACAATAACCCGAGTTTTGGGTCCGTAATATCCGTCTGCTGGATATATATTCATAGCAAGTTGAAACTCAGCAAGTGCTTTTTGAGTAAGTGGCCCAAAATATCCAGTCGCTCCAGCTTCTTTGAGTTTGACTGCCTCAGCTCCTGCTGATTTAGAAATTAGATACTTTTGAAGATTTGTAACAAGAATTCCGCGTGAACCTAGATCTAGATCCCCAGCCGGCAGAGAAGATGCTCCTACGGTTTTGGTTGCTGTAGTTGAAACATTATTTAAAGCATCTGTAATTTGTATTGGAAGAGTAATATTTAAATTTTGATCAGCAACAAAAGTACTGCGGAAATTTGAAACAAGTAAACTAGAAAGAGTCGTCGGGTCTGTATTTTGAGTTAGAATTTTTGTAAGAAAATTTATTTTTTCTTCTGGAGTAAATTCTTTTGTCAGTCTCGGAAAGGGGTCGAGAGCTTCTCGTGAACTTGCATGAATCTCAAAGTGAAGATGTGCCGCGCCTCCGGATGCGTTTCCTGTATTTCCAACATAACCAATAAGCGATCCAGTCTCCAGTGATGCGCCGGAAGTTACTCCTTCACCGATGCGATCTAAATGCATATAAACAAAAGTCTCTCCACCAGAGTTTGCAGTGTAAACATAATTTCCTTCTGTAGATCCAAAACCCGTACGCAAAACCACGGCAGGAGTTGGAGAAACTATTGGCGTACCCTTTACAGCCATAATATCTTCCCCTTCATGAGTCCTGGCGCCACCATCCCGAGGATCACCAAAGTTTGGTGAAATATTTTTTAGTGTAACACCAAAAAGCACTGGCATTGGAACGGATGTTACTACTTCAGGTGGAAGTGCGTTTATTTTTTGCTGTACTTCACTTGATTGTCTACGCCAACCATAAATACGTTCACGACGAGTAGTTGAAGCTTCATTTGAACCATCAGAGCTCACTTGAGCAAATGATAATATAGGACTAAAGATCAAAAACATTAAAAAAACACTTATTTTCTTCATATTATATTGAGACGTGCTGGTGTTAATACCTATTACATTATTTCTTCATCTTTTCTTTCACTTCATGAAGCCTGAATTTTATTATTTTTGTTATCAAAGAAACCGGAAGTTTTTCATTTAAAGGAAACTGAATTGTGCCCTTGCTAGTAGTATACCTTGATACTTCTTTTTTAAACTTTGAAACTGTACTTGGGAAGGGAAAAAGGCTAACGTGGTTTTTAAAACCAGCAAAATAAACAAAAACTTTTCCGTCTAATTTGTAAGCAGGCATTCCATAACTTATACTCTCGACCGCAGTAGGTGCTATTTTTTTAGTAAGTGTTTTAAAAGTTTTCAATTTATCAGAAACATCTTTTGGAAAAGACTGTATGTACAAATCTATAGTTTTGTAAGTTTTCATTTTCATAATTATTGTCGATGTTTATACAACCACCAAGATTGTGTCCAGCCTTTTGATTTCCAGCGAAAAAAGAAATGAACTAAGATACCCAATACAAAAAGTATGCCTAGTAGAAAAAGTGTGTCGTTTAATCCTCGCCACTTATAAGTCAGACCAAATATAATAAATAAAACGATATATTTAACAATACGAAATCTGACTGTCTGGCCATAAATAATAGCATTCTTTTCTCGGTTATATAATTCTTTATAATCCATAATTAAAATTAAATTTAAACCTTTCTTAAAATTTTTTCCATAGTTTTTCCTTTTGCTAACTCGTCTATCAATTTATCTAAATAACGAATTTCCCGCATAACTGGGTCTTTTATGTCTTCTACCCTAACACCACAAATCATACCTGTTATCAAAGTACGTTTTGGGTTCATTTTGGGAGCGTCCCTAAAGAAAGTCTCGAAATTTGTTCTTTTTTCCAAATGAGTTTCAAGCTTTTTCTCTGTATATCCGGTTAACCAACAAATGATTTCATTTACTTCTTTTTTTGGTCGTCCTTTTTTCTTAGTTTTGGTAATGTAATGCGGATAGACACTTGCCAGGCTCATCGTATAGATGCGATTTTTTGTGACAAGTGACATTTCCTTCATATGCCCATTATACCAAACTTGCAAACTGACTGTCTGGTTTACGCTGAGCTTGTCGAAGTGTATGAAGTTGGAACTATTTTGTCCTAAATTTAAAAATTTGATACAAGCTAAAAACAACGCCCGAATTAACTAGAACTGCTCCAATAATAAGTGACCAATCGTGATAGTAAATGCCTTTTACAAACAAAATACACTGAACAGTAAAAGCCGCAAAAGGTAAGACCGTAGAAATACCCTTAGCACTTTTGTTTTTATGAACAATAGAACCTTGATGGTAATAACCGAAAGATACAACACTTAAACCGAGTGTAAGTATGACACTCCAAAACATTTGTGAATCCCAAAACGCACCTACACCAGATAAATATTTATAAACAAAAAAAGTGGAGACAAAAACAAATATAATACTTGCAATAATTTCAAGATGTATTTTTTTCACTAACTTTGTTTAAACTTCCTTTTTATCTTTTAGACCTAAAAGTGCTAAAACTAAAGCATACACAATGTGATCATCTATCAAAGGGTTATTTTCTGGGAAAAGAAGTGCCGCCCACATCAAAAGCATCATCGCTATACCGGCTAGTGAACCCCACTTTACATATTTGTTTATAAGGAGTGTTCCTCCGATAAAAAGAAGACCTCCCATGAAAAGCCAATCAACTCCTGGAATTGTTGCTAGATTATTGAAAAATCCAGCAAAAGGACCTTTAACTGCGTGAGTTAAAAATCCTGTTGTAGGTGAACCACCATTTATCCAAGCATTTGCTTTTGTCGTCGCAAAACCAAGTCCTAATAATTTATCAAAAAACGCCCAAAGAAATATAAACGCCATCGCAAAACGAAGCTTTAACATTATGATTTGTTGTTTTTTCATATCCTAATTATAACACCACAAATTTTAAAAAATTAAAGTTATACACCTAGTTTTTTCTGACCGTCTGGTTTACGCTGAGCTTGTCGAAGTGTATGAAGTTGGAACTACTTTATTCGATCAAAGTAATCTCTCGCCCACTTTTCGTCAGAAGAGTCTACAAATGTAATAACAACAATAAGGACGTTATCCCCTTTAACTTTAGCCCCCTCAAGATTATAAGAGTCTTCTTCCCTGCTCAACTTTGGAGCACCTATCCCATTTAACTCTTTTTCAAAATTAGAATCAATTAACTTTCCATCTTCTCTCTCAACTGTAATTGTCGATAGGTAAATAACTTTTTGTTCACCATTATTGTTAAGTTGAATACTTTTTTCATTTTGAATCTTACAAAATCCAACATCAACAGGTATATCCCAACCACTAATAAGCGGTGCTGTAACTGCATAACAATTATCCAAATTTGATTTTTCTTTGACAGGAAAATTATATAAAAAATATCCAGCCAGAATAATAATCAGACATGACATGAACAAAGTTATTTTTTTATTTTTAATTTCCATATTTTGAAAAAATCATAGAATAAATCATGACTACAAATATAAAACCAAACCAAAGGATTAAGGCTTTTAGAAGTTTTAGTCTCCACGGTTTATCCCATCCCTGAGAGTCTCCATACATACGATTAGCTTCAACAACCATATAATTTTGAAGTTTCTTTGCTAGACGATTAATCATATCCGAACTCTACAACAAAATAAGAGATTTGGAAAGTGTGGGCTGACCGTTTGGTATGAATTTGAAACTTTATTACTTAACAATCATGGCGCCCCAGCCATCATAATCAATCCCCAGAGGAACACACAAATTTAACAACTCTTTAGTTAAATTTGTCATATTCTCTGGATTAGGAATTAGCATTTTTTTCATATTTAACATACCTTTGGATTTCTTATTTTGAAGTGTGCTAAATCCCAATTCAATTAGTTTATTTTCTAGTATTGTAAGATTTTCTTCAGTTCCATAAAAAAGAAATCACATTCATGTTCTTTTGATATATCAGACCCACCTTTTTGTAATTGTTTTATAACTTCCATATCAGTAGAATATGGGTCAGGAATTTGTTTGTCTTTTTTGAAAAAATTAAACATGATTTTTATTTATCCAACTAGATCTTTGATTAATAGTGCCGTGCCAATCATAAACATGAGAATTCCTCCTGATCTAGTGAAATTAAAATTATATTTTTCTCTTTCAGTTGGCCATAGTTTAATTTTTAATCTTGAGTGCCATTTTTGCGCCAATTTAATATATCCTTGTATTTCTTTTTCAGTAAAAATTGCTACATACAAACCATAACAAATAAAAAATATTGAACCTGCAATATTCAGCCACCAAGGGTCACTATCGATGGGACATGCACTGTTTAAAATTGACTTAAGAAAAATAATACCAAATATTAAGGGAATTAAAATTCCTATTATATAGTCGTCATAAATTTTCCTTCCATTCATATCCGAACTCTACAATAAAAAAGAATATTTGAAAAGTACTGGCTGCCAGACTTGGAATCTCACGCGTCGCTCCGCTCCTTCTTGGAAACCTACGGTTTTCCAACGCTTCGCTGCCTTCCTGCGCGGGGAGACCACACCTCTCCCCGACCCCCTCTTCTGTTCGAGTCCAAGTCCTTCGCAAAATCTCTACGAGATTTTTTGCTGCCAGACTTGGACTCGAACCAAGATACACGCCTCCAGAGGGCGCGGTCCTACCATTAGACGATCTGGCAATATCTAGTAGAATAGCCGAAAAATCGCTCTTTAACAAGAAAGTATTTGTTATAATAAAAATAAGTATAAAAACCCTACATGAAGTATTCATCTTGGTAAGCTACATTTAACATATGACAAATAAAATTATAATGACGGTTCTTGTTATTATTGCTCTTGTGGGAGGATTTTTTCTCTTAAAAAATATGAAGGCTCCTCCACAGGTACTATTTCCTTCCGGAGGAGAAACTCTAGTCGCTGGTAAAACATATACTATACAGTGGAACAACAAAGGTAAAACTGGCGCTCCGGCTGGACCAACAACTCAGATTTTTCTTATTGACGAAGCCTTACTATCACAAGGTGCATCAGTAAGTATTACTGATAGAGTTTACGATGTTCCAGATACTGGCTCTTATGAATATACTATTCCATCTGCAGTTTCTGATAGTAATTATTTTTTTGTGATTGGAACAACGACAAGTAAAACATTCAAAATCACCTCTGCATCTGAATAAGGTTTGCTATAATGAAGTTTATGCATACAATGCCTAGAGATTTGGGAATGGCTATTTCTTCTGACCTGAAAGCCAGAAAAGCATGGGAAAATATTACTCCTCTTGCCAAAAACGAGTGGATTTGTTGGGTCATATCTGTAAAAAGAGCCGAGACTAGAAAAGAGCATGTACAAAGGACTGTTGCCGAGTTAAAAGAAGGCAAACGTCGACCTTGTTGTTGGATAGGTTGTATTCATCGAACAGATAAAAAAATCAGTCCATCAGTACAAAGTGTACTCAATAGAAGAGTAAAATCTGGAAAATAAATGAAGGAATTTTTAATTTTTGGTATAAAACAAGCTCGAGCCGCAATCTTTGCTGGATCTTTTTTTGTTTTGCTTTTTATTTCAAACCACATTCCCCTTTTCGGGTTCGCACGATATGACTTTCTTTTTCTTGCTGCTGTCTTAATACAAGTAGTACTTTATTTAACAAAACTTGAAACAAAAGATGAAGTAAAAGTTATTTTTATTTTTCATATTATCGGACTTGTTTTAGAACTTTATAAGACGAGCCCGGCTATAGGTTCTTGGAGCTATCCTGAATATGGAGTTTTGAAAATAGCCACAGTGCCTTTGTATAGTGGTTTTATGTATGCCGCGATTGGAAGCTATATTTCTCAGTCGTGGAAAATAATGAAACTAGAATTGAAAAATTATAATCACTATTTTCTGAGTGTAATTCTTTGTATTTTAATTTACGTAAACTTTTTCACCAACCACTACATTTATGATTTTAGGTACTTTTTGATTTTAGCTGTTTTTATTTTCTTTTGGAAAGCAAAAGTTTACTATATTGTTACCGACAAAGTTCGCTCCATGCCTTTAGGGGTTGGCTTTCTTCTTATCGCCTTCTTTATCTGGATTGCTGAAAACATTTCGACATACCTTGGTGCTTGGCAATATCCAAACCAAGTTCATGCTTGGAATGTAGTCTCAACTAGTAAAATAACTTCTTGGTTTTTAATGGTTATTATTAGTTTTATCTTAGTCGCTTATCTGAAACATTTCAAAAAAGACGTGCTTAAAAAGCTCAATTAACTCACTTTGTATCTTTTCTTCATCTCTGCAACTGAATTTTTTATAATTGTTTTAAGTACGGATATATTTATATCTTCTAGTTTTTTTATATAAAGACATGAACCACTGCTAGATGTGTGTTTGCCTATCTTTTTCAAAAGAGTTGGATCTCTCTTTACCCCAGACATTATATAAACCGTAAGATTTACTTTACGAGGAGAAAACCCTGTCAGTGGCCAGTCACCTTCCTGCGAAGAGCGCTCAGATTTGTAGTGATACTGTCCAAAACCAACAATGCTTGTCCCCCACATTACGGGCTTAAACCCGGTGACTTCTTTGAAAATTTTTAGGAGTTTTTTCCCATCTTCCCGTCTTTGTTTATCTTCTACAGAATTAAGAAAAGCTGAGACGCTAGCGTTATTTTTTTGTGTCTTTATCTCTGCCATACGCTGATTATATATGAAATATCTAAGATTTGATATAATATGCTTATTACAAGCTAAACAAGACATATGAGCCCAGAATCATCTAAGGACGTAATAATTTCAGTAATCATAATACTTATCATTGTAATCGTTGGATATCTAGCATATACGAGAGGTTTCTTTAATGGCCAGCAAAAACAAGATGATGGAAGTGGAATTGAGGTAAAAATTGGCGGAGGTAACGACGATAATACACAACCAGCACAATAACAAAAAGCCCGAGATTGCCTCGGGCTTTTTGTTATTGGCTATAAGTTACTTGATTCGGCTTCAGCGTCCTTCTCTCTCTTTTCAGCATCTTCTTTTTCTTGTCGTGCTTTATTTGCCTCATCTTCAAGTCTAGCTCGCTCGTCATCTCTTTCTTTTCTTTGTTTATCTTCTAGATCTTTTCTTTCCTGTTCCTGATCATCTTTCAACGCAAAAAAGTCAAAATATTTTTTTAAATAAACCTTAATATCAAAACCAAAACTTTCGGGATATGTTTTTGATAGATTCATAATGTTTGAGTTAGTGTGCGGAATCGCACCACTTCACAATAATAAAGAATCTATGACGATATTATGAAGATTGTTTTTTCAAGCATGCACTTACGAAAGCGGTGAACAGTGGATGTGGATGCAGTGGTCTAGCTTTTAATTCAGGATGAAACTGTGTCCCGAGGAAAAATGGATGAACATCTTTTGGTAGTTCAGCAATTTCCATAAGTTTTCCACTTGGAGATTTACCCGAAAAAATAAGCCCAGCTTTTTCTATATCGGGAACGTATTCTGGATTAACTTCATATCTGTGACGATGACGCTCAGAAATTTTACCAGTTTGATATGCTTCAAAAGCAACACTTCCCTTTTTTAAAACTGCTGGGTAGGCGCCTAAACGCATTGTCGCGCCGTAGTTTCCGTTTTTCAGATTTTCTTTTTGCTCTGGCATAATGTCGATGACAAGACGACTTGCTTTAGGATTTATTTCCGCTGTATGAGCTTTTTTCCAGCCTAAAACATTGCGAGAATATTCAACAACTGCAAGTTGCATACCGTAGCACAATCCTAGAAAAGGAATTTTATTTTTCCGCACAAATTCGATAGTTTTTATTACACCTTCGATACCACTTTCTCCAAATCCTCCCGGCACAATAATTCCATCGAATTCTCGAAGTTCCTCTATCTTTTTTGGATTTTTTTCATATTCTTTTGAGTTCACCCATGTTAGCTGACTTCGTGTATCTTTCCAATACGAAGAAAACTTCACAGCTTCAATAACAGAAACATATGCATCAGAAAGTGTATATTCTCCTGTATCAAAATATTTTCCAACCACTGCAATCTTTAATTGTTTTTTAGCTTTTGCTCTCTTTTTTACAAAAGTTTTCCACTCGTCCAAGTCACCATTGTGAACCCTGCCTTTCATGTGTAAAACTTTCAAAATCACTGAACTTATTTTGTCTCGCTCAAAGTTTATTGGTACATCATAAATACTTTCAATATCTGGCGCAGAAATAACATTCTCTGGGTTAATAGCGCAAGATATCGCTATTTTCTCTTTTCTTTTTGCATCTAGTGGCTCTGTCCCGCGAGCAATAATAATATCTGGTTGAACTCCATAAGAGTTTAGCTGTCTCACTGCATTTTGGGTTGGACGAGTTTTCATTTCACCAAGTGATCCAGGAATCGGTAGATAGGTCACGATAATAAAAGCCACATCGTCGGGATATTTTATTTTTAAATTTCTAGCAGCTTCAATAAAAAGAATATTTTGGTAGTCACCAATAGTTCCGCCAATCTCCACAAGCGTAACGTCTGAATTATGATGCTCGGCAGATTTCTTCCATCGACTAACAATCTCCTCAGTAATATGAGGAATAGCTTCCACAGTTTTACCTTTGTAACCCAAATTTCTTTCTTTTTCGATAACATGCCGGTAGATCATACCTGAGGTCATGTAGTCATCGTCTTTGAGATCCATTTCTAAAAATCTCTCATAGTTTCCCATATCTTGGTCTGTCTCAAGACCAGAATCAAGCACGAAAACTTCTCCGTGTTCGGTCGGGTTCATCGTGCCAGCGTCCACATTTAAATAAGGATCAACCTTTATTGGGTTGACCTTGAAGCCTTTCGCCTGAAGAATTTTACCGATTGAAGAGGAAGCAATACCTTTGCCGACACCCGACATTACTCCACCAATTACAAAGATATATTTATGATTCTTTTTCATTACTGAGCCTTAATAGATTTATACTATCTAACTTACAGATTTGAGACAAGGTCGTGCATAAAATACAAAACAAAAACACTGAGATGTACAAGTAGTATTTAGACTCTTAGGTACTTCCTAACAGCTAAATAGCTTGAAAGTGACCCTATAATAATGCCTGAACCGACAATAATAGCGAAAATCTGCCCAAAGTTTGAAACATAGTAGTGGAAAATGTTTAGTCCAACAAAAAAGTCTGCAGTAACCCCACCTAGCCAAAGGGTAATCGGGTAAAAAAGAATAATAGTAAGTAAGCCAGAGACAAAACCGTAAATCGCCCCAGCCACAAAGAAAGGCCCGCGGATATAAGCCATCGAAGCTCCTACAAGACGCATAACTTGAATCTCGTCACGAGACATATAAATAACTAAACGAAGTGTGTTAAAGGTAATGAGAACAGAAATAATGATGAGAATAATGGTTAAAAGAAAACCGAGACTGTTTGCTGAGCTTATGATACTAGTTAGCCTGTCTATAGCTTCTTTGTTTTGATAATAGTTTACTTTATCAATAATCCCCCCAGAGCTTGAGCTTTGACTATCGAGGTAATGTGCAATACTTTCGTACTGTGAGGGATCTTTCGCTTTTATGTTTAAAGTTGCCCCAAGAGGATTTTCACCAAGCTCGTCGAGTGCCTGCAATGTAAACTCGTCATTTTCATGTCGCTTTTTAAAATCCTCGAGTGCTTGTTCGCGAGAAACATATTCTACTGGAGGCATAACTTCTGGAAGTTTTTCTATTTGGCCTTTCATCGACAAGATCTCATCTTCCATCGCTGTAGTTACAAAGTAAACATTGATATCAACTTTATCTTTTATTTGTGCTAAAGTTCCCTGCAAAATAACGCCAGAGAAAATAGTTGAACCAATAACAAAAAGTGTCACCACCATAACCAAGATAGAGGAAAGTGAGACGAAGCCGTTTCGCCAAAAGTTGAAAAATCCTGATCGTATTACTCTTTTTACTTTAATCCAGAACATATAAAGATTATATTACATATTTACCCTCTTTGTCGTCGCGGATAATTTTCCCGTTTTCCATTGTTATGACTCGTTTTTTAAGAGAATCAATCACGCCCTTGTTATGAGTTGTTAAAATAACTGTAGTGCCAAGATCATTTATCTTTTTTAAAATCTGGACGATGTCGTATGTATTTAACGGATCCAAGTTTCCTGTCGGCTCATCCGCAATCAAAACGTCCGGTTGATTTACAATTGCCCTTGCAATAGAAACTCTTTGCTTTTCACCGCCAGAGAGTTCACCCGGGAAATTCCATATCTTTTTTGTTAAATCTACGAGCTCCAAGACATGTGGCACATCAGCTTCTATCTCTTCGTCGGTCCGTCCTGCGGCCTCCATCGCAAAAGCAATATTTTCGTAAACATTTTTGTTGGGAAGAAGTCTGAAATCCTGAAAAACCACCCCAATCTTTCGTCGAAAATCGTTTACTTGTGCTTTGTTTAGTTTTGATAAATCAGTAGATTCAAAATAGACCTTTCCAGTAGTTGGAATCTCCTCTCCTAAAAACATCTTAAGTAGTGTGGTTTTTCCAGCCCCTGAATGGCCCACAATTGAGACAAATTCCTTAGGTTCTATAGCAAAAGAAACCCCTTCTAAGGCAACAGAGTTATCAGGGTATGATTTTGATACCTTATCAAAGTGAATCATCTAAATATTATACCTTATTTGACGATCCTCGGTAAAGAATATTTCAGTGAAAAAATTAAATTTGGCAATCTCCTTGTTGCCAAATTGAAAATTATCGTCACCTTATACTAATAAGGCTCCTCATATTTTCAATTTCTCACGTCGGATCTCACTCAAATTTATTATTTTTCATTAATTCAAGGTCTTTTCGGCTTCGATAAATTCATCAAGGTCGCCAGAGAGAACATCATCAATTTTAGCAGTTTCAACATTTGTTCGGTGATCTTTCACCATTTTGTAGGGATGCATTACATATGAGCGTATCTGATTCCCCCATTCTATCTGTGTTGTTTTGGAAATATACATACCTTTTTCTTTGGAAACTCTTTCTTCTTCTAGGGCCTTATAAAGTTTTCCTTGTAGTATCTGCATGGCTTTTTCTTTGTTCTGAGCTTGAGAACGTTCGTTGTCACTTTGAGCTGAAATATTTGTTGGAATGTGAACTAGCCTTACCGCCGTCTCACGTTTATTTACATTTTGTCCACCAGGACCACTCGAGCGAGAAAATTCTACTTTTAGTTCATCGTCTGGAATGACAATATCGTTTACACCTTTTGTTTTTTCGAACTTTGGGATAACTTCAACCATTGAAAAAGAAGTGTGACGAAGCGATTTTGCATTAAAAGGAGAAATTCTGACTAGTCGGTGCACTCCAGATTCATTTTTTAGGACTCCGTATGGGCCTATTTTTCCTTGCCCTGAGCTTGTCGAAGGGCCAGAAATTTCTATTGTGACATTTCTAAACCCGCCATGGTCGTTTTCATTTTCATGCAAAACACTTACAGAAAAATTTTTCTTAGAACAAAATTTTAAATACATGTTTAATAAAATAGTTGAGAAGTCTTCAGCATCGTCCCCTCCAGCTCCGGAAAAAATAGTCATGACGGCATCGCCTACATCATATTTGCCTTCCCCAGCAATTTCTAACTTTAATTCAGAAATACGTCGGATAGTTGCTTGAGCTTTCTCTTTATCGTTCCAAAAAGTGGACTCAGCCATATTTGCCTCCAAAGTTTCTAATTCTTGTTTTAAATTAAGCACTTTTTCATCCATGGTCATGCGACCACCGCTCGCTTGCAGCGGTCGTATGCCTAGTATACCAAAAAGAAGCTCTTGTTGTATTTCTGGTTGTATTTAAGACACCAAATGCTAGTGTATAGATAGAACAAAAACCCATGAGGTGACCCATGAGAAAGTTAGGAGTAAGCCTCCTCTTGCTCCTCGTCTCCGTAGTACGAGCCTTCGCTCAAGATCCAGTCTACGCAAGCGTCCCTGCAATTGCTCAGTCTGAAAAAGCACAGGAGCAAGTGAAAGTCATCGACAAGAAGTTCCTGATGCTGGGTCTCACGATGCACGCAACTGCTGTGGTGGACGGAGTTTACACTTACCGAGTGTTTGATGAATGCCCGCGGTGTGTGGAGGACAACCCATTCGCTCGGCCAATTCTCAAACTTGGGAAGCCGAAAGCCTACCTCGCAACTCTTGGAATTCACACAGGGGTCATGTACGTAAGTGGGAAAATGCGGAAGTCAAAAGACCGCATCATGCGCAAAATCTGGTGGCTTCCTCCTGTCGCGTTCACTATTGCGCACGCTCTCAAGATTCATCAGAACATAAATGTTCTCCGCGACAACCGGAGAAAGTAAGTAAACCGCTCTCGGGCACAAAACAGTCTGTTTTACGCTCTAGGCGGTTTTGTGCTATATTTGTGAGGTATTTTCTAATATTGTCGGTGTAGTTCAATGGTAGAACGAAGGACTCATAAGCCTTAAACGATGGTTCGATTCCATCCATCGACACACTTCGACAAGCTCAGTGTAAACACGGGCTTGGAGAAGTACCCTGAGCGAAGTCGAAGGGCACTTCTTATTTATGAACTGGTTTTTATATATAGCAAAATCAAAAGCAGGATATTACTATACTGGTATTACAAATGACGTAGAAAAAAGAATTGAGGCACACAATAAAGGAGATGGTTCGCAGATGGCAAGAGAACAAGGACCTTTCACCCTAATATATAAATCTGTTCCTTATAAAAATAAATCTGAAGCTAGAAAAAGAGAAATCCAGGTAAAGAAGTGGTCAAGGTCTAAAAAGGAAAAGCTCATTAATAAAGAGTGGCAATAGGAATCTATCGATTCGTGTAATTGATTTTTGAGTAAAAACCTGTTAGATTTTATCTGTTAACCAGAAAAAATGCGATCGTAGCTCAACTGGTTAGAGCACTCCCCTGTCACGGGAGAGGTTACCGGTTCGAGTCCGGCCGGTCGCGCCAAAAAAGTCCCGAAAGGGACTTTTTGCGTGACTCGGAAAAAGCTCTGGGAGAGCTTTTGTCCGGACTCGAAAACCTGTGATAGTTTTTTGTGCAATTAGCTACAAAAAACAGAACAGGTGTACTGAACCTGTAGGGTTCGAATGTCCGGCCGATTTTATGTAACTATGTTAGAATTTTGATATGAAAAGATTTATCTTAATAATTGTAATCCTACTACTAGGAGTAACGATTTATTATTTTGTACCGAAAACATTAAAATCATGCAGTAGCACAACACCTCAGCAATGTAGAGAATATAGATGCGAAAGAGGATTTATTTATAAGGAAAAACCAATAGGTGGATTGAGAGCAAATTGTTTTCTTGGGCCAGAGCCAAGCCTAGATATTACTAGTGTATAAATTACTTATATTTTAGGTTCACCAAATCTACAGAATGTGAACTATATGATTGTAAGTATGGTTTTAGTCAAAAAATATACACTTATCGAGAAAGTCGATTTACAAACTGATTACCTAGAATCCATCAGTCTTTCTCTAATCGAGTTTGCAGAAAAAAATACAGATTTTTCAAAATACCTTTTTTCTCTTTTAACTTTGACGCGAGAATCCATATTTCAAGTTTTTGATTATAATCCACCATCAAATCCATCAAAGCTTATAGCCTTGGAAGATTATTCTTCAGCTGTTAGACGAGCTGATTGGCTTTTTGTAGAAATAAAAGAAAGGAGAATTTTCCCAAACACACTAGCCTCTTGGTATATTTCCAAAGAAAAAGAATTTCCAAAAGCTATCGTTATTGGCATAAAAATAGGAATTATCCCAGGCTTAACTCTAGGAAACATTAGAAGAAGAAAATCCATAAATATTATCTTTGACTCAAACTTTAAAACGAAAGACAAAATCGAATTCGCAAAAAAGAGCTCAAAAGCAGTTTTGTCACTTTTTGAGTCAAACCTAAATGATGCCGAGGGTAATTTAAAGAGACTTGAACCAGAAATATCTGATTGGTTTTTTGGTGAAAAAGAAATAGATTTCTACAAAGCAGACACCGCTTCTTTTGAAAAAATCTGTAAAGAACTGGAGCAAGATAATATTCCTCATGTAGTGCAGAGAGAAAACGGAAATATTTTAGCAATAAGCCCTGCAGTAAATATTTCAAACATAAGTATTCCCCTTCTTGCGCTTGAATAACGAGAAACTCACTTAATCCCCGCTTCATAATGAAAGTTTATTATTAGTATGAGGATTATTTATTATTAATAAAAATTTATGGCGGACACAATTATTACGAATTCTCCTGAAAGAGGCAGTGATAGTGGTGCTGGGTGGGCTGTAGCATTAGTTATTATTATTGCGCTTGTTGTTGGAGGAGTTATCTTGTACAAAAAAGGAGCTTTTAGGTCAGCGGCTCCATCAAACGATACTAACATAAACGTTACTATACCAACTGGCTCGACAGATTCACCCGACTCAGGAGCAGATCAGTCCGCTTACTAGAAAGTCATTCATGCAATCGGATTTTTTCAAAATGGATGTGTTTTTTGTTATCGCCTCTGTTTTTAGTGTGGTAATCGGAGTACTTGCATCGCTTATACTCTGGAAAATCCTAAAACTTCTTGGCAAAGTGGAGGAGGCTAAAGAAAAAATAAATTCGTTTATAGATAAATGGAAAAAAAGATTAAAAGTTAAAAAAATAACCCATGGCAAATAAAAATAAAGAAAGTAATTTTGGACTAGGATTAGCTGCTACAGGTGCTGCTATCGCTGCAGGATATTATTTTTACTTAAGCAAAAATTCTAAAAAGAATAGAAAAATAGTTGCTGATTGGGCAACTAACCTAAAAGATGACGTACTTAGTAAAGCTGAGACATTAAAAAGTAACCTAAATCGTAAGACGCTGATTAATATTATCGATGAAGTCGCTGAGACATACTACACAGCAAAAAATGTGAGTAGAGAAGATGTAAAAGTTGCCGCGGAAGAATTGAAGGAAAATTTGTCAAAAGTTTTAGAGGAATTAAAAAACACATCAAAACCTATCAAGGCTATTGGCACAAAAGCCAAAGCAAGAAAAAAGAGCACTGGTACTTAAACTATAATTACATTACAATCTGTAATGTAATTATAAATGAAAAATCACTTTTCCTTACTCGACGGTTTAAGATTTTTCGCAGCTTTTTGGGTGATGAACTTTCATTACCTTTTTCGGCAAACTGGTGATTTAGAATGGTATAGGTATGGCAATCTGGGAGTACAGCTATTTTTCATAATTAGCGGGTTTGTTATTGTTAAATCGCTAGATGGTAAAACTTTAAAAGAGTTTGCTGTAAATAGATTCCTAAGACTTTTCCCAATTTTCTGGATACTCTGTACTTTCACTTATCTTTTAACTATTTCAATACCTGGGGCAGCTTCAGTAAATTTCACTGAATACCTCAAAAGTATGACTATGGTTGGTGATTTATTTAACGGAATAGTTGGTTATACAAGACTTATCGATCCATCATATTGGACTCTCACAGTAGAACTTATTTTCTATATAGGAATTGGAGTATTTACTTATCTGTTTTCATATAAAAAAATCCGATATTTTTTCG
>JANWHC010000031.1 GCA_025450615.1 Minisyncoccota bacterium | reverse complement strand
ACTTTTACTGTAACTTTAAATTTTGAAGCAATGTCTGCGAAAGGTTGCTTTACAATATTTTGCATCTCTAAAACTTTAAAATAATTTTCTAAGTCTTTGTCATTTATTACAAAAGTTGTTTTTGTGCTTGGAGTAATTCGAACACGAGCCACAGCTGTTTTTCGGCGTCCGATTCCCTCTATGTATCGCTCTTCATTTTTTTGGGCTGCTTTCTCCATATAAATTATTCTGTAATTATCAAATTAAGCATCATTTTTTCTCGAAGTTTATTTTTTGGAAGCATTCCCCAAACAGCTTCTTTAAAAACTTCACTGTAACCCTTCTTTGAAATAGTTTCTACCATATTTGGCTTTCGTAATCCTCCTGGATATCCTGAATATCGAGCAAAAGTTTTTTGTTCTTTCTTTTTCTCTTCGATCAAAGCCTTTCCTGTATTTATAATTTCAACTTTAACTTGAGGAATTTTATTTCGTGCATAGTCAGCTTTATTTTTACCCATTAGAAACACAGCAGCTTCTGTAGCTACTCGTCCAACTCTTTTATTTTGTGCATCTAATGTGTATTTCATAGGTTTGCTGTATTACTATACGAATTCAACGATAGCCATAAGACTTCCGTCTGAAAGTCGTGCTGGAAGCTTAGTTATTCGTGTATAGCCACCAGATCGCTTTGCGTACTTCGGAGATATTACATTAACTAGCTTTTGTGCGCCAGTAGGGCCTAATTGAGCGGTAAGAGCCCGTCTTCCTGCTAGAGTAGCTCCTTTTCCTTTCGTAACCATCTTTTCAACAATAGGTCGTATTTCTCGTGCCTTTGCTTCTGTAGTTTTAATCTTCTCATTCATAACCAATGACAACGCCAAAGATTTTAGAAGTCCGTTTCTAACTTTTGATACTCGTCCAAATTTTCTGTTTGCGTTGTGGTGTCTCATTGGATTAAATTACTTTAAGGAAATGCCGAATTTCTCAAGAACATCCTTGATCTCGTTTAATCCTTTTCCACCAAGGCCCTCGATTTCAAGAATATCTTTTTCTTTCTTTCTTGCTAGACCTCCTACTGTTCGAATGTTTGCATTTGAAAGTGCGTTTAGTGTTCGGGCTGAAAGATCTAGAGTTTCGATTCGAGTTTTTAGAGAATCGTCATCAACCTCGCCTTTCACAACTGGAGCATCTACTTTTCCAGATGTAGGCATTAAAACTTCCTCCTCTTTGAAACCAATAATAGCTTTAAGCTGGTTGATCATTGTCTCGATAGATTTTTCTAGAGCTTCCTTTGGTGTGATTGTTCCGTCAGTCTCGATAAAGATTTTTAATCGGTTGAAATCTGTTCTGTCTCCAACTCGCATGTTCTCTACTTCATAAGATACTCGTCTAACAGGAGTGAAAATAGCATCCAAAGTGATTGAGCCGATATCTACTCGAGCTTTTTCAAGAACTTCTTTTGAAACGAAGCCAAGTCCTTTTTGAACTGTGATCTCCATATCAAGATCAGCTGATTTATCTGTAAGAGTTGCGATAACTAGCTCTGGATTTAGAACTTCAACACCTCCAGTAAGTTTGATATCACCCGCTGTAACATCTTTAACACCTTTTGCTTTAAGTGAAAGTACTTGTGGTTCGTCTGACACAACTCCAAATCGGATTTTCTTTAGGTTTAGTAAAATAGTAACCGCATCCTCCTTTACTCCGGGGATAACTGAAAATTCATGAGAAACTCCAGCAATTTTAACTGAAGTTACAGCTGAACCTGGTAATGAAGACAAGATAATTCGTCTCAAAGAGTTTCCAAGAGTATGTCCGTATCCAGGGTAAAGACCGTCGATTTCGTAAGAACCGCTGAAGTTTTCTTCAGAGACTATTCGTGGTTTTGATGGCAATACGATTGTGTAGTCAGACATGGTGTTTTTTAAAAATTTTTAACTGGTAAATTATACATTAATAACTTCTCTTGTGCAAGGCTATCCACTTTTATCTACTGTAGAACTCGATCACTGTGTTCAAATCGAACATATTTTCAGATTTTACATATATCGGCATTCCTATGATCTCCGCTGTTCTCGTAGCCACATCAAACTTAAGCCAAGATGGTACAGTCACATCCTTCATTCTTTCATCAAATGTAGAAAATAGTCCTTTGTTTTGAGATCGTCCGGCAATTTCGATTTTATCTCCTACTTTTACATGTAAACTTGGAGTGTTAACTCTTCGTCCATTTACTGAGATGTGTCCATGAGAAACCATTTGTCTTGAACCTGATCGAGTCGTTCCTAGTCCAAGTCGGTAAACAACACTATCTAGTCGTGTTTCTAGTATTTCAAAAATGTTCTGAGTTGGATTTCCACTTTTATTTCCAAGTCCTGCTTTAACAGTATTTGCAAATTGTCTTTCTCCCAGACCATAAATAAATCTAGCTTTTTGCTTTTCGATAAGTTGAAGACCGAATTCTGATTTAGGTTTTGAAAATCCTCGAGTCTTGCCTCGTCTTTCCAAATGAAGCGCAAATTTTTGGCCTTGAGTTTTCTCAAAGATTGGTGCCCCTAGGCGTCGTGCTATTTTATATTTTGGTCCAGTTATCATGTTGTTTGTATTAAAAAATTACGATTATATTTGCTTATACTCGTCTTGGCTTCTTAGGTTTAGGTCCGTTGTGTGGCACTGGTGTAACGTCTTTAATAGAATTAATCACGATACCCTTTGAAATAAAGCCTCGGATTCCTGATTCTCGACCTGAACCCACTCCTTTTACTATCACAGAAACCTCTTTCATGCCCATAGTACTAGCCTTTGCGCCTATGATTTCACCTACTTTGGCTGCTGCGAAAGGAGTTCCTTTTTTAGCACCTTTAAAGCCAATAGCCCCTGAAGAAGAAGTAGAAAGAACATTTCCTTTTGCATCAGTAAGAATTATCTTTGTATTGTTGTATGTAGATTGAACGAAAAGCATACCAACATCAACTTTCTTTTTTGAAACAGCAGGAACAGCCACTTTTGTTTCAGTAGTTGCTTCCTCACCTCCAGCTGTTGCAATTTTTTTCTTTCCCATAAATTTATATTATTTCTGCGTCTTATTTCTTCTCGGCTATCTTTCTTCCAGTACCCATAGTCTTTCGAGCTCCTCGTTTTGTTCGAGCATTTGTTTTTGTTCGTTGTCCTCGAGAAGGAAGATTCTTTGCGTGCCTTGAACCACGATAAGACTTGATATCCTTAAGTCGTTTTATATTTCCCGCAGTTTCTCGCTTTAAGTCTCCCTCGATTTTTAAAGTTTCAATAACTTTTCTAATAGAGTTTTCTTGATCAACTGAAATATCTTTTGGTTTTAATCCGTATTCTACTTTTGCTTTATCTAAAATTTGATGAGCTCGTGGTCGGCCAATACCATAAAGGACTGTTAGGCCAATTTCAATTCTCTTATTCTCTGGTAGTGTGATTCCAAGTATTCTCATGCTTTTTATCCTTGTCTTTGCTTATGTCGAGCATTTGCCTTGCACACAACATAAACGTAGCCTTTTCTACGTACTATCTGACACTGTGAGCAGATTTTTTTGACAGATGCTTTTACTTTCATAATGTTTTAAAAATTCTCTAAATTAACCGAAATTAAAGCGCGAAACTCTAGCCTAGCGCATTTAGACTCTTTTGACAATACGTCCTTTGCCTCCATAAGGGTCAATCTCGACAAGCACTTTGTCGCCGATTAAAACTCGGATTCTATGCAGTCTCATTTTTCCAGAAAGATAGGTCAGTAATTCCTCTTGATTATCCTCTCTAACTACTTTAAAAAAGGTATTCGGAAGTGCCTCTATTACAGAAGCTACTATAGTCAAATCTTTTTTGTTCTGATCTTGCATTTATATTTAAAATCCCAAATTTCACCCCTTCTAAATTCTATAGACGAGTAGCGTACATGGTAACAGAAATAGGCACCAAGAGTCAACCCCAAACACCTAGGAAATCCTTATTCTTCGCCCTATTGACTAGCTGTGTTTATCAGGGTCACTTTATTTTGATCTTTTGGAATAGTCTGGTTCCAGAATGGATGTGTTTCAACCCAAGCCTCCTTTATACCATCATAGGTACCTAAGACTACTTTAGCTTTGGCTCTAGTTAGGCCTGAAAGGTCAGTTTTTAGCTTATTTTCGTCAAAGATGTAGACGAGCTCTGAGTCCCCCTTAAGCGTAAAATTAAGCAAGGTGTCAAGATTTGCATCAAAAGGTGTTCCAGTGGCAATAGAGAACTGTAGAGCGTCCAAGTTCTTAATTTTGACCATGTCAAAGGTTAAACTTGGTGAGGCTTTAGATAGAATAGCTTTAGTAAGAGCGGTCTTGTCAAAAATAACAGCTGACGTAGTTCCTCTCTTTCTTAGAGTAGCCCCTGTGGCTGTGGAAGAAACTTGGACTGCTGGCTCGAATTTATAGCTAAGACTTGATGGATACAAAATAAAATTTGCAGGAATTTGAGTAGTAATATCTCTAGCCAAAGATTCTCTGAGAATATTATTCATCTCTGTCTCAGCGGCCTCTAAAACATTTTTCGAAACAACTTTTTGGATTCCAGAAAATCCTCCAACCATTTCAGTTTTTGATCTTGCATAAATAGTTTTAAACTTGGAATCACCCTTTAAGCCTGGAAGTGTAAAATCTTTAAGTCCAATATTGTAGTTTTGACCTGCTTTGTCAGCTTCAACACTTACTTCAATGTTCCCTGCCACAACCTTTCCGTCTTTTGTGGTACTAGAAGGAACAGTAACTGCGTTAACTAGTCTGTAGATCAGTCCTTCTGGGGTTTCAAACCTAGTTGTGGCTACTAGTTTTTGTGATTGGGCATTTTCGTTATAAACAACAATTTTTCCTGTTGCTTTTTTATCCACTCGTCCTTCTCCAGAAGCTTCTACTGTCTTTTCAACATCTTTAGAAATAGTTACTACTTGAAAACCAAGCGTTGCCCCAGTGGTGTCTTTAATAGCCTTTAAGGTTTGACTTAATGCTAGAGTTTCTTCTTTTGGAGTTACTCGGATCACAGCACTTTTAAAGAATGCTGAAACCACAAAAGCAATTACTAAAACCAAAATGAGTATTGAAAAATATCTCCATTTTTTCTTGGATTTTCTTGGTTCAACAAAATCATATTTGTATTGCTGATTTGCAGGTGGTACTACAGGAGGAGGAGTATAAACAGGTGGAGTTACAGGTTTTATATCACTATACATATCCACCTTTGGTTCCACTCTCATCGGCACCTGCTTTATACTCACTGGACGAGTGAATTCATCATCCTCAGGTCTGCGACTTTTTAGAACTGGTTTTTGTTCAACTGCTCTATTTGAAGTCCCCGGACGTGAAGACAGAGTTACATTTCTTATGCTTTTTTTCGCAGGAACCACATCTTGTACAACATTTTTCTTCATTGGTTTAATAGTTTTTGCAATTTGACTTCTTAAACTTTAACGCAGAAAAAAATAATTTGCAAATATATATTCACAAATTAATACCCTTTCATTTTATTATAAAATACCGCAAGTATTGCCCCAAACTCGTTCCATTTTACCACTGGACTTGGAGCAAGGAAGGACGTCATGGCTTCTTGGTTTATATAATTAACCTGAATAGATTTTCTCCATATAGCTGTTCCATCTGTCTTAGAAAGTTTGAGAAAATTTATGTATATTTTTGAAACATCATTATCACAAGTCAAATAAACGCTAGACGGGAGAGTGAACTCTGAAGAAAGTTCAGACAGTCCATTTTCAAGATAGATCGACCATTCTTTTTCAACATTTAGAATTACTTCCTCCATTTTCTGGCTATCTTCATTGTTTAATTTTTCGTTGATAAATAAATTTAAGGTTGATTCGGATAATTCAGGTGTTATAGAAAAAGTTTTCATAATTTGTCTCAATAAGAAATTTTTTCCTGAAGGAACAGAAGCGGAATATTTTATGACATCACCTTCAACTAAAGTTAAATCAGTTACTTCCGAAGTTACATCAATTAATACAAAGTCTGAATTAGCGGAAAATATATCTCGAACAACAGAAAATGAAATTAGTGGAAATGTGTGAATATGAATGTCACTTTCATGGATATGAAAATGCTTAAGAACAACATCTTCAATTTTTTTAATAACATTTTGACTTACCATAGACATGTAGAGATAAGCATCTAGACTTTTAGTTTTTTTCCCGATACTTGTTTCTAGGGTGTAGCCGTTTATTCGTGTATGGACGATACTACTGTCGATAACCTTGTAGTCATTATTTTCGTCTATCTCCTTTTTGAAAATAGCTTCCTCATCCTTAATTATCGAGTCAATAAGGCTTTGAGTAATAACAAAATCTTTTTCCTTGGCGAGAGTTATATGTTTGGTTTTAGATACAAACCATGGAGAGGAAAAAGCGACTAATACCTTGAATACTGTTTTTGCTTTCTTGTCCCAATATTTAGATTTAAAGCCTTGAGCATATATTGTTTCCAAAAGTGTATTCAAAAGTGGTGTCATATCCTCTATAAGTTTTGTACTACTTGGTTTTTCAGGAACAACAAAAGGCACCTCCAAAGAGTAAAGAAATTCTGGTTTTTTATCTTTTTTAAACAGAACTAGTGCCCCAGTTATACTTCCATTACCAACATCTAACATCAGAGACATTTCTTCTTTTGGTTTACCAAATAACATGGCTTTATTCTAGCACAGCACGTATTCGCCTTATTCCAGCGGACGATGCTTCCTCTTTTGTAATTTTAAAATGACCTAGATCACCTATGTTTTCCACATGAGGTCCACCACAGAACTCTTTTGAATAGGCAGTTTCCAAATCCTCTCCGATATAGTAGATATTTACTTCTTCGCCGTATTTTCCGTTAAAGAAATGATAAGCACCAGTTTTCAGAGCATCATCTTTTTTCATAACCACTTTTTTTACAGGTAGTTTTTCTTTTATTTTCTCATTTACAATCTCTTCAACTTTTTTTAATTCCTCATCTGTAAGTTTTCTCTCGAAGGAAAAATCAAAACGAGTTCGTTCAGGCGTTATGTTACTTCCTCTCTGCACAACTCCGTCTCCCAAAACATCATGAAGTGCTTGGTGAAGTAGGTGGGTAGCTGTATGGTACTTAGTCTCCATTTCTCCAGTTCCAGAAAGCCCACCTTTAAATTTTTGTTCACTGCCTACCCTGCTAGTCTCTTGATGTTTTTTAAATTTTTCTTTAAATTCCTCGACATTTATTTCCTTGCCTTTTTCTTTAGCAAGCTCAACTGTAAGTTCGATAGGAAAACCATACGAAGAAAAAAGAACAAAAGGATCTTCTCCGGCTTCAAATTCTTTTAATCCTTGAGCTAGTGTTTTTCTAAATCTTGTTTCCTCATCTTGTAAAATGTTTAAAATAATCTCGTCTGAAATATTTGAGTAAATTTCCTTGTACATATCTTGTACTACTTTAGCGACTTCAAGCAGGCCGTTTTCTTTTAGATCTATACTGTCGGCAAACCTTACAGCTCTTCGCAAAAGTCTTCGAAGGATATAGCCTCGATCTGTGTTTGAAGGTGTAACTCCATCTGAAATCATGAAAACTGAAGTACGAATATGGTCAGCTATAACTCTCTCAGCCTGCCTATGTTCAGGGATTGATTCTGAAAGTTCATAAATTTTTTCCATTATCGGTACAAAAAGGTCTGTTTCAAAAATGCTTTGTTTTCCTTGGACTACTGCTACTATTCTTTCAAAACCTGAACCAGTATCTACGTTTTTGTTTGGAAGTTCACCCACCACACGTCCATCTTTAGATAGGTACTGCATAAAAACATCATTCCAAATCTCCACAACTCTTTGTTCGTGATCTGCTTTCAAATATTCATCCAAGGTCATTCCAGAATTTAGTTTTCCTGTTAGATCGTAAAACATTTCGGTATCTGGTCCACAAGGGCCATCAGATCCTGCACTCCACCAGTTTTTTTCTTTTGGGCGAAAATAAATTCTTTCTCCTGAAATATTATTTTTTTGGAAAATCTCTTTCCATATTTCTGCAGACTCCTCGTCTTTTGGGGCATTTGTGTCCCCCTCAAAACAAGTAACGTATAGCCTATTTGGATCTAAACCAAAACCAACTTCTTTTGAGGTTAAAAGTTCATAACTCCATTCGATTGCCTCACGTTTCCAATAGTCGCCCAAAGACCAGTTGCCCATCATTTCAAAAAAAGTTAAATGAGTATTGTCACCAATCTCATCTATATCAACCGTTCTTACGCATTTTTGGATATCTACAAGTCTTTTTCCATCTGGATGAGTCTCTCCTAGAAGATATGGGACTAGAGGCTGCATTCCAGCAGTATTAAAAAGTACTGATGGATCATTTTCTGGCACAAGTGAAGCAGAAGGGATTATGACATGTCCCCTTTCTTGAAAGAAAGTTAGAAATTTTTCTCTTATGTTTTTTGAATGCATTCCTTTTGGAAATTATATATATTTCTTTAAAGCGGCAAAATCTTGGAGAAGAGTTTGCTTATTACCACCATCATATAAAGCAACTGCAGGATGATAAAGCGGAACAATGGCTACTGAACCATAATCTGTCTTAGCCACAAATTCTCTACCGTGAAGCGCACTTATTTGTCCTACTTCTGTACCAAGTCCATAGTGCTTCATTATGTAGCTCATAGAGTATCTACCTAAGGTTGCTATAACTCTTGGACGAATAATATTTATTTGTCTATCTAAAAAAGGAGCATACAGTTTTATTTCTTCTTCCGTTGGATCTCGATTTTCTGGTGGACGATCCTTCACAATGTTAGTTATATATACGTCGCTTCTATTTAGTTTTATTGATTCAAGCATTTCATCTAACACTCTTCCTGATCTACCGCAAAATGGTCTAGCTGTTTCAGCCTCATTTTGACCTGGCGCTTCACCTACGAACATGAGTCTGGCAGTATGGCTTCCTTCTCCCACCACTGGGAAATATTTGTTTTGAACACGATATTCGTACAGCGGAGATTCTTTAAAATGAATTAATTCATCTCGAATTTTTTTCATATCCTCATATCTTTCTTCTAGTGATACCATTGTTTTATTATATATATTTTTTTCTTCTAATAACAGAGTTCTCTGGGAACCACCAATCATTTGAATTTGTCTCCATTATAGCTTTTGCTAAATTTTTTGCATCATTTGTCTTAAGGAGGTTTATAGCATTTTTAGTCCAATCTAATGCTCTAGTATTACCTGTATCTACTTGCTCCTTTAAAGCCAGTAACCACTCTAAACTATCTGCATCTTTTACTAAAATTGCCTCTTTAGATTCCCTCTTTTTATATTCCTCTAGTATTTTATACATATCATCTCCAAATGGTACTGAATCAGCGATATCTTTAACCGCACTAGCTTCTTTTCTTTCCACATACTTTTGATGAATATGATTTAGGTCTGAAATACGTGTCTCAGAAATATCATGAAAAAGAGACATTTTTAGAACTTTTGATTCATCTACCGTTCCATCCATTCTCGCTAAGGCATAACAAATAAAAGTCATACGGCTTATATGCTCAGCAACTGACTGCTCTCCAGTTCCAAGAAAATGAAACCCCGATCTTGGAGTTTTCGCTAGCATTCCAACCTCAAAAAAGAAATTAGCGATGGCTTTAAGATCATCTGCTTTTTTGTTTTTAATCTTTTTCATAAATTTATAAAGCCTCTATTTCATCCAAAACTCTTCTGCTTTTTACTTCATTTAAACCGATAGCTGGAAGTAAGTCTACATTTTCCAATAAAGTACGGCAAAGTACTACACCTTTATCCAAAAGAGATTTTTTCTCCCGTCCATTTAAAGTTGCAAGACAAGTGAGGGGATGAAGCTTTGATTCAAGAATCATATCGTGAAGATTTCCAACTGGTGGGTAGTTCCAGCCGATCATCCTCATTCCACCCTGGCAAGAACCATACTCTATGGCTGTGGAACTAAATTTTGTATTTGTAATAATCCAACCCTCGTCTAATTCCCTATCTTTTCCGCCATAATCAAATTTCATCTTTCGTAAATCATCAAAACGAGCTTTTACATATAGAGCAACTTTTAAGTCAGACTTTATGCCCAGTTCGTTATGGAATTTTGCCTCAACCATAATTAGCTTTTCTTCGTTCCATGCAATAACATCAACTTCATGCTCAACACAAAAGCCCCTAACTATTTTTCCAGTTTCAGCTGTATAACCTTTTTGTCGGAAAATTTCTGCAATAAAGTCCTCAAAAGGAAAACCTGAAGGCCCCAACTCCATAATTGCCCTCTTTAGTGAATACTTTATTGCAACAGGTTGTTCATCCTTATGTAGAAGCTCAAATGCATGTCTATAAATCTCGTGAGTTGTTATGTTTTTATCGAGATGAGCTTTAACATGAGCTATTATCTGGTTCACAGAAAGGCTTGAAGCGCCGGCTCGCTTAAGTGAGAATTCGAGTTTCTTCTCATCAAACAATTCTCTTGTGCCGTTTGCTTTAATAACATAGATAGGATCCATGCAAAATATTATAGTGTTTTTTCTATAATTCCGCCACCAAGACAAATATCGTTTTGATAAAGTACGGCTGACTGTCCAACGGCAACTCCATTTTGAGGATTTTCAAAAGTAATATAGTAGCCTTCTGTGTTTTTTTCAAGTAAAGCTTTTTGCTTTTCTTGTCGGTAACGAATTCGAACTTCAATATTTTTGCTGTTCAGCTCCTTTCCCGAAATTGAATGTAAGTCTTTCAAAAAGATTTTTTTAGTTGAATAAACAATATCACTTTCATTTTCCTTACTGGCTACAGTTATTGTATTTTTTTCTAGGTCCTTGGAAATGACAAAATACCTTGGTTCATCTGCTGATTTTTTGGATATGGTAAACCCGTGTCTCTGGCCAATAGTGTATAGAATGGCCCCGCTGTGAGTTCCAACAGCTTCGCCTTTTGTATTTAGGACATCTCCTTCCTTTGTATTTATAAAATGATTTAGAAAATCCTTCATGTCTATTCGGCCAATAAAACATAGACCTTGACTATCTTTTTTTTCAGCAGTTGGCAATTCAAATTTAGATGCCAGCGCTCGAACTTCAGGTTTTGTAAGATGCCCCACAGGAAAAAGAGTGTGTGAGAGCTCATTTTGTCCAAGAGTGTACAAAAAATATGACTGGTATTTGTTTTTATCAACCGATTCAGTAAGTTCAAAAACTTCACCTTTCAAATTTTGGGCATAATGACCTGTAGCAATGAAGTCTGCACCAAGCTCAAGTGCTTTTTTTAGAAAAATTCCAAATTTTACATATTTATTACAAAAAACATCAGGATTTGGAACTCTACCCTCTTTATATTCACGGATCATATAATCCACAACCTCTTTTTTGTATTCAGCCTCGCAGTCGATGGTCATGAAAGGCACATCTAGTGTTGCGCAAACCCTCATTGCGCTTCTTCTCTCTTCTCGCCAATCACAAGGGAGAAAATCTGGACTCCAAACTTTCAAAAATACTCCTGTGACATCGTAGCCAGCCTCTTTCAGCAACGCCAAAGATACAGAGCTATCCACTCCACCAGAGACTCCAACAAATACCTTTGGTTTTTTATTCATAATATTAATAATAGCAAACTAAAAACAAACGAAGGTCGTACACGAGGTACGACCTTCAATCCTACAACCTTACTTTAAGACCCAAAAAGGCGGCGCCACCAACTCTTTTTTTCAAGGTCTTTTGAGGAGACGGATGTTACTGTTTTCAACACTTGGCCATCTGACAGAGGTATGTTTCTTCTGGTTGGAATTACTCCGACCTTATCACTACCATAAATCATTGGCATTCCTCCAACCACCCCTGTGGCACTTTCGAACACATAGTTCAGCAGGCACCCACCTGAGCTGTCTGAGTAATGAACGGCCAAGTCATTTGACACAGTGATAAGTTCCCCAACTATGAATGCATTGTGACAGAAGTCACATGCGGTTTTCTTACCCTCATATCTCTTTAGCAGATCATCTCTCAATTGACACCTCTGACTTGTTAAGTTACAACACTTATTTATTTAAGTAAAGCTGTTTATTTTTAATATGCTGCTCAAAAGTTGTCGCGTAGTACATATTTCCAGATTTACTTGAAAGAAAGTACAGGTATTTTGTACTAACAGGATTTAAAGCAGAGAAAATAGCGTCTTCACCTGGGTTTCCTATAGGAGTCGGTGGTAGTCCCTGGTATACATAGGTGTTGTATGGTGAATCAATTTTTAAATCATCTACAGTGAGTTCATAAGTATTTTTTCCATTTATATATAAAAAAGTAGAGTCAACCTGCAAGGGCATACCTAAGGCTAGTCGTTTCCACAAAATTCCAGAAATTACTCTTCGACTTTCGGTTGTTCTAGCCTCATCTTCTATAATAGAAGCCATAATGATCACATCCTTAAGATCTCTAGTTGTTGTTGCAATTCCGTTTATACTAGATTTTTTAAAATTAAAATTATTTCTCATTAACTCGATTACTTTGTCAGGCTTTATTGTTGGAGAAACAAAATAAGTATCCGGAAAAAGATAGCCTTCATAATTTTTAGCTAATCTCAAGAAACCTTTTTTATCGAAGTTTATAAGAGTTGCAAATAAATATTCAGATATCTGATAAATGTTCCAACCTTCTGGGATGGTAATTTTAGTTGTAGCTAATCCACTGTCACCATGAACAAATCTGTTAGCTAAATCATACGGTCCTGTTCTCTTATTTAAGAGATAATCACCTGCTAGAACTTTCTTCTCTCCTCCGAGCAAAATAACATGGGTTCTAAAGAAAAGTGATGATTTTATTATTTTATTTTCATAAAGCATATTGGTTATGCTTTGTAGTGACTCACCTGATTCAATCGTAACGACTGTACCAACAGGAAAATCACTAGGTGGTATTTGTAGATATAAATAAATTCCAATCAAAATCCCTAAAATACCTGCAGCTATCCAGAGTGTTTTGTGATTACGTTTTGGTGGAATAAAATCCAATACGAAAGTTGTGTTGGCCTTAGTTTGTGTTTGTGGTGTCTCGTCCATGTGTGTCTATATCGGCAGATTTGAAGGCGCTTCACCCTTTCTAGAATCGATTCTAGTAAATGAAGATGTTGTAGCAACTTGGCCAGGGAAATGAAAGATTGTGGCAAGCTCTTCATTATTTAATATAAAATGTGGGCTTCTAAATGGTGCGTAAAAATAAGCACGTCGTTTATATGCGTCCAAAAGATTAGATTTTTCTGCATCTTTCTTTTTTGTACTTCTATCTTTCCAGACTAGAAAAAAATTACTGTACTTTTCCGCTGCACCACGCGCAGGTTTGAAGCCATTTAAGTTGGAATTAAAATGTGTAATTCCTCCTATAACTCCACCAATATTACTTGGGTTAAAAACAGCCTTATCAGCAATATATAAAGTACGCATTCCAACGTCAAACGGAGTTTTAGAAACACTTCTACCTAAAGCTTTGACTGTCTCATGCTCAACTTCAGTTAATTGTCTTGTTGTGCCAGGAATAACTTTCCCATCTTCTCCTTTCTCGCCTTTTGTTTTAGCTAAAATTTTATCTATCTGCACTTGAGCATTTTCCTTCCAGCGTGCATCAACTTTTTTGCCTGTAACAGGATCTTTATCTTCAGCTCTGTGTGAGCGGACAATAATCTGTATCCAAGCTTGGTGTCCATTTGTTAAGCCACCTAAAAATTCTAAAAGTGGAGTGAGTGGGTCAATCTTAAACTCTTCTTTAGGGTCCTTGTCCATTCCATAATCAACATAAGTTTTTATTGGAAAAACATCTTCCTTAATCAAATCAAATTCACATCCCCAAAAAGATTTTGTTTCTGTATCGTAAGAAATAGGAAGTGTGTAGTCAGGCACTTCGTGAACTTCAACTCCTGGGTATTGAGAATAAAGGTTCGACTCGATGGCACTTTGATGGCCCTTTTTAGTCCAGACAAAAAAATGAACTGAACCATTAATAGAAACTATCTCTAAAGAAAAATGCGATCTAACCTGACCTTTCCAGTATTTTTCATACCAGTTTCCCTCGCCAATTACTTGGTAAAGTCCAGCAATAAAAAACTCTGCTGCTCTGGGTGATTTAAATATTTCTCTAGGTAGTTTTATCTCAAGCAATACAACATTTTGTCTTGCCATATACAGTCCTCTAACATACCTCACCCAGTATTCCCATAAAATAAAAAGACATAAAATCGGGAACCAGATAATAGAAGATTTATACAAAAATCTGAAAACATCTAGAACTATAGGGTTTTTAAAAAAACCAATTATGGCTCCTAACATGATTTTATTATATCGTTACAACAAAAAAACCACCAGAGGTGGTTTTTTTGTTTAAACAGTTTGTATTAAACTGCTGTGTATTTTCCGTCTTTTGATTTTCTGAAGTATTTAGGATTCTGAAGGTTTACCATAATAGTATTTTCTTTAACATATCTTTCCTTCAAAACTTTAGCGATTATTTCATCTTTAGTCATTGGGCCGTTCTTCTCTAGAATTCCCTTAATAACGTCCTTCACAACTCCTGACATATAACCCCATTCAGATAGAGCGTAAAGTCCTCGTCCTACTAGTACAAATCTTGGGTCCTTAATAAGTTCGTTGTGTGTTGTGGCAACATGAGCTTTCTTTTTAAATAGCTCTGTAATTAGTTTTGCAACTTCTCTGAAGTGGATTGGTGAACCGTGTCGTCTGATAACTAGGTAAGCATAGTCTCGCATACCTTT
>JANWHC010000030.1 GCA_025450615.1 Minisyncoccota bacterium | reverse complement strand
GCGGAGAGGCGGTGATTCCGAAACATGTAAACATCATTCCTCAAGAAATTACTCTTGAGATGAAAACCTCTTTTATCGACTACGCGATGTCAGTTATTACTGACCGAGCGCTGCCAGATATTCGCGATGGACTAAAACCTGTACACCGAAGAATTCTGTTTTCAATGAGTGAGGCTAACCTAACTTTTGCCGGCAAGACTCGAAAATCTGCGACGGTTGTTGGAGATGTGATTGGAAACTATCACCCGCATGGTGACGTTGCCGTTTACGACTCTATGGTGAAAATGGCACAGGATTTCGCAATGCGATATCCACTCATCATCGGACAAGGAAACTTTGGTTCAATCGACGGAGATAATGCTGCTGCTTACCGATATACTGAGTCAAAAATGTCTAAACTCGCCGCTGAACTTTTGCGAGATATTGAAAAAGAAACTGTAGATTTTATTCCAAACTATGACGGAACTAAAAAAGAACCAAAAGTTTTACCAACACGTGTTCCAAATTTACTTTTAAACGGAACTTTAGGAATCGCGGTGGGAATGGCCACAAATATTCCTCCACACAACTTAGGCGAGGTGATGGATGCTGTTACATATCTAGTAGATAACAAAGACGCGACTACAGAAGATCTTTTGCAATTCGTAAAAGGTCCAGATTTTCCTATCGGAGGCCTTGCTTTCAACCAAAAAGATATAAATCATGCTTATGCTCACGGAAAAGGAGGTGTTGTTGTTCGCGGTGAAGCTGAAGTTGTCGAAAATAAAGCTGGAAATTTCCAAATCGTCATCACTTCTATTCCTTACCGAGTAAACAAAGCAAACCTTATTACAAAAATCGCTGACTTAGTTCGAGAAAAGAAAATCGAAGGTATCAAAGGTCTTCGAGACGAGTCTGCAAAAGATATTCGAATCGTTATTGACCTAAAAGGTGGCGGACATCCTCAAACTATTTTGAATTCTTTGTATAAACACACCCAGCTTGAAGAATCTTTCCATTACAACATGGTAGCTTTAGTAAACGGAGTACCAGAAACAGTTTCATTAAAGGGAATTTTGGAAGAGTTTATCGCTCATCGTATAACTGTTATAAAAAGACGCACTGAATATGACCTTAGAAAGGCAGAAGAGCGAGAACACATCTTACTCGGTCTTAAAAAAGCGCTCGACCATATCGACGCAATCATAAAACTAATTCGCGGATCAAAAGACACTCCAGAAGCACACAAAAAACTCATGGCTGAGTTTAGGTTTTCAGCTATTCAGGCTACAGCTATTTTGGAAATGAAACTTTCTCGCCTTGCTGGACTTGAGCGAAAGAAAGTTGAGGATGAGCTGAAAGCAGTTCAGCTTTTTATCGAGGAAATGAAATCAATCTTAGGCTCTTCAAAGAAAATTTTGGGAATAATCAAAGACGAGTCAAAAGAAATAAAAGAAAAATATGCGGATGAAAGACGAACTCGCATTATAAAAGGCGGAGCACAAGTTCTTTCTGTTGAAGATTTGGTGCCAGATGAAGAAAATGCGCTTGTGTTAACTGCTGGAGGATATATCAAACGAACAAATCCTGACGAATTTAGAAAACAAAAACGTGGGGGAGTTGGTGTTGTCGATTTGGATACAAAAGAAGAAGATTTTGTGACGATGCTTCTCATTACTTCAACTCATTCTGATCTTCTGTTCTTTACTGATAAGGGAAAAGTTTATCAAACAAAAATGTATGATATCCCTGAAGGTCGTCGTGCGACAAAAGGAAAGTCAGTTATGAACTTCTTGCCACTTTCAGAAGGAGAAAAAATCACTTCTATCTTGCCAATGCCGAAAAAAGTAAAAGGTGAAGAGAGTTCCCTACTTATGGTAACAAAACACGGTATTGCTAAAAAAGTTGCTACAACAAGTTTCTTAGATGTTCGAATTTCAGGAATTATTGCTATTAAACTCGAAGATGGGGATGCTTTGATCTCTGCTTCATTTACACACAAAAAAGATACAGTCGCTATTATCACTGAAAAAGGCCAGTCTATTCATTTTAAAGAGTCAGATATTCGAGAAATGGGCCGAACAGCGATGGGAGTACGCGGAATAAAGCTAGGAAAAGGTGATGTGGTTATTTCTGCTGAAGCTGTGCCTCATGAACTAAACAATGCATCTATCATGGTTATTTCTGCAAATGGATACGGTAAATGTACTGATATCGACGAATACAAAATACAAAATCGTGGTGGATCTGGAGTAAAAACCGCAAAAGTTACTTCAAAAACTGGAAATCTAATCTCTGCAAAAGTTTTCAAAGAAGGTGAGGGCGAAATCGTAGCTATTTCTAAAAAATCACAAGTGATCCGAGTAGACGCAAAAGAGATCCCAGTTCTTGGACGCCAAACTCAAGGTGTACGAATTATGAAACTACGTGACGGGGATTCGATCGCCTCTTTGATTTGTCTTTAATCCCTTTCTCCTCACTGCATTTTTTAGCAATAGTGACTCAACGAGATTCTAAAATCTCTTCGAACCAGTACCTTTTTAGAGACTTCGCAGGCGGGTAGCCGAGACTTGAGGAAAATCGTAACAACGATTTATCCGTGCTCTAAAAAGGTACTGGTGAGAGTAGAGATTTCTGTTAATAACTAAAGTGCGTACGTTATTTTTTCGTACTATACTATATGTATGTTCTCTGATCCTGTAAAAATTATCGATCAGTGCGGTGTTTCCGCTGGCATGGAAATTGCTGATCTTGGCGCAGGTTCTGGCCACTATACTGTTGCCGCTTCTCGGGCTCTCGCTTCGACTGGAAGAGTTTATGCTATTGATTTGAAGCAAGATTTACTCTCTAGATTAAAAAACAATGCTGCTCGTGAAGGTCTTTATAATGTTGAAGTAATTTGGGGTGACATAGACAAGCTTGGAGGAACTAAACTTAGAGATTTTTCTGTGGATTTAGTGCTTTTATGCAATATTTTGTTTCATTTAGAAAATAAAAAAGAAGTTGTTAAAGAAATAAAACGAATTTTAAAACCTGCTGGAAGAGTTTTGGTTGTTGATTGGTCAGATTCATTTGGGGGAATTGGTCCAAAGCCGACTCATGTGGTAACAAAAGAAAAAGCGATGGAACTTTTCGACGAAGCTGGTTTTCATTTAGATAAACAAATTAGCGCAGGGAGCCACCACTACGGCTTAATGTACAAAAAACTATAAAATCATGATCAATTTTAAATTTATTCTGACAGCAGTCTTTGCAATATGTATAGTTGTGGGAATCGGCCTTTTTGCAATATCAAAAGGGAAAGATGTAACTTCTGTTCAAGCAGATTTAGTAGTTTGGGGTACAATTCCAGAAAATGTATTTAATAGAGCTTTTCAAGCGTCTTCAATAGTCAATGATAAAAATATTCGTATAAATTACTCTAAAAAAGATGCATCTTCATTTGACGCAGATTTTATTGAGGCTTTGGCAGATGGAGTTGGGCCGGATATTGTAGTCTTGCGTGAGGATTCAATGTACAAAGAACGAAACAAAATTTTCACTATCCCATATAAAAACATAACAGAAAGGGATTTTAAAGATAAATTTATTGAAGAGGGAGAACTATTTTTGACTCCAGAGGGAATTTTAGCTTTGCCATTTATTGTTGACCCTATGGTGATGTATTGGAATCGAGATTTGTTTTCAAGTAATCTTATTGCTCAGCCACCAAAATACTGGGATGAGGTTTATGACATAGTAAATAAAATAACTCGAAGAGATAGCAACGCAAATATCTTGCAAAGTGCGCTGGCATTAGGAGAATGGCGAAACATTACAAATGCCAAAGAAATACTTCTGACACTTTTGTTTCAATCAGGAACTCCGGTCACAACAAGGAGTGGTGGCTTAGTTAATTCTGCTTTGAATGCCCAATTTGGAGAACCAGTTATACCAAGTCATACAGCAGTTAACTTTTACACCCAGTTTTCAAATCCAACTTCAGCTTCATATTCTTGGAATAGGTCTCTTCCAAGTTCACAGAACTTCTTTTTAGCTGGAAACTTGGCGATGTATTTCGGTTTTGCTTCAGAATTATTTCCAATTCAACAGAAAAATTCAAATCTAAACTTTGACGTAACTTATATTCCACAGGTAAGAAATTCACCGAAGAAAACCGTCTTTGGTCATATGTACGGATTGTCTATTGTAAAGCAGTCAAAACAAATAGGCGCAGCGTTTATTGCGGTTACAGCACTGACTGAAGCGGGGGCGATAAAAGCGATGGAGACAGAGACGAGTTTGCCTCCAGTCAGGCGCGACTTACTTGCCGATAAACCAACAGATGCTTACAGATCAGTTTTCTATAACTCAGCTCTTTATTCACATTCGTGGATAGATCCTGATTCAAACGTAAGTCAAAATATTTTCCGTGATATGATTGAGTCAATAACCAGCGGGCGAACTAAGATGACTGAAGCCTTAAATCGGGCAAATGAGGAGATAGCGGATGAGTTAAAATAATATGAATTTTAGATTATTAAAAATAATATACGCAAATTTTCTCCTACTTTTTATTTTTACAGTTCCTGTTTTAGTTTTAGCTCAAAGTGGTGGTGGCACTGGAGGTGGAACAGGAGGAGTCACAAAGTCTGGGATTACTTATGACTGTGCCCCAAAAGCAGCTGTAGATTCTGCAGGTAATCCTATTAACAATTCTGACGGTAGTCCAATGATGATCTACGGCGAGTGTGGTTTTCAAGACCTTGTTGACGCAACGCTACATGCTGTAAATTACGCTTCAGCTATTGCAATTGCCTTTACCACTGTAGTTATTGTTTACGCTGGGTTCAATTATATGGCTTCTGGAAGTAATCCCGGAAAAAGAAAAGAAGCAAATGGTATGCTGACCAAAGCGGTGATTGGTATAGCTTTAATTGTCGGTGCATGGCTAATAGTTCAGTTTGTAGTTTCTGCACTAGGCGCAGATACTGGTCCAATTAAATTTAATCCATAAAGATGAAAAATAAAATTAAAAAAATAATAGCAATAATCAGCATTCTGTTTTTTGCTTCACCAGTTTTAGTTCTAGCTCAGGGTGGTGGTGGTACTGGTAGTGCTGGCGGTGGCGGTGGTGGGGGTGGTGGGGGTTCTTTTGGAGGCAGCTCAACTGGAGGTCCTATAAATATTCCAAATCCAATTAAAGCCAACAATTTACTTGATCTCATCAATGATATTGTGACAAACGTCGTACTTCCAATAGGTGCTGTTGTGTGTGTTATGTACATAATTTACGCTGGACTTACTTTTGTCACTGCACAAGGTAAACCAGCTGAAATAGAAAAAGCCAAACAAAGACTGCTCTGGGCGCTTATGGGTACTGGTATTTTACTCGGCGCAGTCGGTATTTCACAAGCAGTTCAGCTTACTGTTAAAGCACTATTTCCATAAAATGAAATTAATAACTAAAAAAATCGCATACATTACGATAGGACTTTTCCCAAGTCTTGCTTTAGCTTTTTCTTTGAGCCAAAGTACTTTTGGACAAGTAGTAATGGAGATTTTGTCAGTTATCGGACTTATTATCCCTCTCATGTTTGCTGTAGCTTTTGTAGTTTTTTTCTGGGGACTTTCAAAGTTTATTCTACATTCAGACAGTAAAGCAGATATTGAAGCCGGAAAAAACTATATGTTTTGGGGTATCATTGCTCTTTTTGTTTTGGTCACTTTTAGAGCTATTATAAGCTTTATTGTCGGAGATTTTGGGTTTGGTCCAGCTGATGTGCCCCCAGTACTTAAAACTTCAATGATAGAGATTCATAAAAGCCTTACATAATCACATGAAAAACAAAATTTTAAAATATATAAGTTTAATTACTACTGTATTAACACCAGCATTTGCTTATGCGGCACCACTAGATGGCCTAAAAGGCCTCCTTATAACTTTTGGTGGTTTTATTAATATTTTAATCAGAATTATTTTTGGTTTAGCGATGATCTATTTTTTTTGGGGGTTATCTCAGTTTATTTTGCATTCTGGTGATCCAAAAAAGTTAGCAGAAGGTAGAAGCAAGATGGTTTGGGGTATTGTAGCTATTTTCGTTTTCCTTTCTATTTACGGAATCATATATTTTATTGGTAATATTCTTGGAATTAATATAGGTGGGGGATTCAACGCAACTACAGGCATCATTACTAATCCATAGCTCTTTTTCTTATCCACAACAGTCAATTTATTTAGGTTTTTTCATCGTATAATTAGCTTATTACTCAATAGCAAAAAATATGAAAAAAATTATTTATTCACTGATGTTGCTTGCTCCCACTCTTGCTTTTGCGGCAAATTTTTCTCCTTTTTATGACCTACTTGCTTTCTTAGGGATTGCGATTAAAAGTCTTATTCCAATAATTTTTGGGATCGCAATAATTTATTTCTTCTGGGGACTTGCACAATACATTAGATCAGCGGGAGATCCAAAAAAGGCATCAGAAGGCAAGAGTATTATGGTTTGGGGAGTTATTGCCATCGCGGTTATGCTTTCAATCTACGGAATTGTTGCATTGTTACAAAACATACTTGGAGTTAATCAAAATGGTCCTATACCTGTTCCTACAGTTCAAGGTCTGTAACCTCTATTTATAGTTGCTCTCTTATCCACAACGGACTTGTTTTCAGGCCTTTTCCATCATATAATTAATTCATTATCCATTAACAGTTTATTACTTTCGATTCGTCGAAAGAAGAAAAATATGAAAAAAGTTATTTACGCAGTGATGTCTACGATGCCAGCTTTGGCTTTTGCGCAAAATTTGCCAAATACAAGCGGCCTTACAGCCATCGTTACTTTCATTGGTAACACAGTGAAAGCTTTAATTCCAATCGTGTTCGGTCTTGCTATCGTTTACTTCTTCTGGGGTCTTGCTACATACATACGAGCAGCAGGAGATCCAAAGAAGGCAGCAGAAGGCAAGAGCATCATGATCTACGGAGTTATTGCAATCGCTGTTATGATTTCAATCTACGGACTTGTAGCATGGCTACAAAACGTTCTAGGTATCACACCTGGTACAACAGTTACAGTTCCAACATACAATTAGCCTCTCGATAAATGACCATAGTTCCTTTCCTTAACAAGTTTAATGAGGTGATTTTGAATCCCCTTATTCTCTTGATGTTTGGTCTCGCACTGGTTTACTTCATCTACGGTATTATCAAATTCTTGAGTTTACCAGCTGGAGACAAAGGAAGGGATGAGGCAAGAAGATCAATATTATGGGGAATCATCGGTATGGCAGTTATGTTCTCGGTATTCGGCCTTATACATTTCATTCTTGCCACTTTCGGTCTTACAGGCGACGTTAATGGTCCCGCTAAGGGCTACATAAATCTTTAAAGAGTAAAAAACCACTCTAAGCTTGTCCTCGGGTGGTTTTTTATTTTGCAAGAAAAAATACAATAAAAAATCGCCCTTCAATAAACTCAGGACGATTTAAAGAAAATCGCGTGGTGACCCCGAAGGGTGACCACGCGACTGTGTGTTGACTGCCACTCTAGCGGCAGTCGTGTGTGAATTTCCGGACTACGGTAACGACTACCGGCTTGTCCGCAAGCGATCGGAAACGAACCCTCTTTGCACCACAAGGTACTTCGACCCATTTGGTCTTCGAGGTATCGTTTAGGACCAAGGTGTCATCGACTAGAATTGAGATTGCTCCATCAGTCGGATTCCATTTGAAGTCTCCGAAGGTTTTAACTTCGTCGCTCCAACTGCCATCTCCCAAAAGAAGCAACTGGACGATCTGAGTCGTGCTGTCCCAGTCGATATCGAAGCGCTTGCCCTCGACAATACGCTTCTTCACGATCCAAAGCGAGAATTTGAGGTTGCCCTCAAGTTCTTTGAGGTTGAGGTGTTTATCCTTGGCCTCTTCGCCCCAGACAGATTCCTTCACCTGCATGACGCCCACTGCCGAGGTGTCGTCCTCAGGATCGTTCGGAACAACTCGATACGGCGTGCCATCGGGTCGCAACTGGTTAAAGTTGGACTCGAGGCGCGCGTGTTCGATCATTGCGTTCTTTTGCTCGAGGGACAAGTCCGTCGAGTTCCAGAACTTTCGAACTGCGATCTCCGTCTCAGTATTCCGAGGCAGAAGTCCACTCGAGTTTTCCAAACTAGCAACCAAACCCCGGGCTTTGACCGTTACCGGTTGTGCCCAGTCTTTGATTGTGGGTAAGTTTCTCTCGATCAGCCACTCTGTAGCAAGTATGATGAGAATTAACGTCATCACATTTGCTAGTTTGTATCTGAACGGCTTTTTCGGATCATGGTATTGGATCAAAAAGAAGATGATGAACATGCTTGCGAAGACGAGAAACGCCATCGTAAACATGTTTTCCCACCACCAAATTGGCCAACGCCACCACCCAAAAAAGTAAATTGCCGTCCAGGCGATGAAGAGTTGTAGAGCGTTGGGGATTTCCCAATCTTTCCAACTCTCCTCATCATCAGACTTTTTCTTCTTAGTTGTTCTATCTGATGATTCAGATTTTCCATCTTTTTTCGCTTTGTTTTTCGCGTGGAAGGCAAGGCCCACCAGCAAAAACAAAAACGCAAGAAAGATGATGGCGCCAAGAATGGCCCAAAGCATCACTTCTCCTTTTCAGGATCAAGGCCGATCATAACTCCGGAGCCTAGTACTCGCACTGGAGATTTCGGATCGGACATTTTGGTTGCTACTGCGACTGCAGTGGCGTTTCTTACCACATCAGTCGAATTAGCATCAGGCACTTGAGCCTTGATAGCCTTTAGAACCTCTTCCACGTCAGCCGCTCGCCCTTGTGCGTGCAGTATGTCTGCCTGCCTTTGTGCTTCAGCCAACGTAACAATTCTTTGTCCATCGTGCTTTGCTTGTTCAGCAGCTCTTTCAGCTGTCTCGATGGCTGCCTCACCTGCAAGTCTCGCTTTCTTTCTCAACTGTAGGGCTTGCTCTTCGGTCTTATCCGACGAGTCCCATTTTGAGACGAAAGCGCTGATAGTTTTCATTCCAACTGCATCAAGAAGTCCGCCAAGTCCCGCGACAAAAGCAGAGTTCACACCATCACGGATCTTCCGTGCAAACTCGCTGTTTTCGAGCTTATCTAAGCCTCGAAATTCCTCGATGGTGTATTCTCGAACAACTTTGTTGACACTGGCTTCCACGAACTGTCGCATGTAGTCGATGAACTTACCTTCTCGCAGGTACAACGCGACTTTTGGATCAACGGTTCGGGACCGAGTCTCAACAAGCATGTCGACCCTGAAGTTGTCTTTTAGTTCAGCTCCAAGGACGAGGTAGGTATGTGGGATTTCCCAGAGGATATAGTCGCTTCGTTTTGCTTTTGTATCCCTGTCGATCCATTCCTCGACTGGGGTGTCCTTGGTGATTTTCGGGTTCGCCCGTTCATGCACGAATTCAAACGTATGCACTTCTGCGGGCGGAACACCAATCCAGAACAGACCGAATTGCTTCTCGAGGAAGTTTTTCCGGTCCGATCCTTCCACCACTTTCATGTCATAACTGACGTGATAGAGGGGGACATTCGCGACGACTCTGATGAGGTTGTTCTCTCCACGATCAATTGTCTTGATTTGACCCAAGCCAACGAATGTAAAGAAAACTCCCTGCTTCGCCATTTGCCAGCCGGCATAGACGAAACAAATCAGCATAACGATGGTAGCCAGAAACACTAATAGCGTTCCCCAACCACCTACGAAGAATGCCACCGAGGCTAGAGCGAACAAAGTCGCTCCAGTCTTGATGAGAAGAAGCCCGAAGGCTTTCGCAGTAGAACTTTCGATAACTCTCCTCAGGAAGGGAAGTGCGAGCCAGACAGCAAAGACTGCTGCAAGGAGCGCGATCCCGATCCCGAGGATGGTCCACCAAGTTCCAAACCATCCAAACCATTCAGTCATTTTCGTTTCCTTTCTAGAGTTTCAAAGAGCTGATTAGGGCGAAATTGCCCAAGATTTCATCTAGCCGGAATTCTATCACAAAAATATATAAAAGTCAAGTATTTTCAATATAAAGATATAATGTAAAAAATGGCTCAGTTGAGAGGAGGATTACCAATATTAAACTAATACTAAAAACTAAACTTTTTTTGTGTATTTCTCTACAATTTTATAAAGACGTATAAGACCAAATGGTTTTAAAATATGGTCGCTAGCCCCTGCTTCTTTTGCGAGCTCCTTGGTATTGGCCTCTCCAGTCAACATAACTATCGGTATATTTTTAGTTAGAGTGTTGTTTTTTAATTCACGAGAAATCGTAAGACCATTCTTTTTACCGATAGAGATGTCAAGAAATATTATATTAGGTGATATTTCTTTTATTTCATTAACATTCCTGAAAGAATTTAAAATCTCTACCTCGTAGTTTTTCAACTCCAGTGCTTTTCTCATGAGAAATGAAATTCCGAAATTATCGTCTATTACTAAGACTTTTATTTTTTTGGTTTTTAGCATGAGCGTGCGTTATAGATACTTTTGTGCCTAGTTTTGTGCTCTCAATCTTAATCTTTGCCGATATTTGTTCAGCTAAAGCAGAGACAATACCAGTTCCCAATCCAGGTCTTTTACTTTTTATTTTTTTAGATTGACCAATACCGTCATCTGCAACACTAAGAGACCACTTTTTATTTGTGGACATGTAAGTGACAAGTACCTTGCCTTCTTTTGTACCAGGAAAGGCATGTTTAAGTGAATTAATAACTAGCTCTGTTGTCATAAGACCTAGACTTACCGCTTCTTCTGGTGAAACTTTGCGTGCATCAACTCCTATCATAACTTCAATTGTTATTGGTTTACGACCCCCAATCATTGATTTTGAAAGACTGTTGCACAGAGCGGTTAAATATTTACCAATTTTTACTTTTTCTCCTTCTAAGGCGCTCGGATCAAGTTGTTCTTGAACAGTAGCAATCGTCATAATGCGACTATGGGCATCTTCAAGTTGAAAACGTGTTTCTTTTGATTTAACCATTCCAGCTTTCAAAATAAGAATACTAGCAATAAGCTGTAAACTATTAGCAATGCGATGTCGCATTTCTTTGAGGAGTAAATCTTTTTGTGAAAGAAGTTTTTCTTTTTCTGATTGTAACTCTCGTTCTATAGTATTGTCAAAAATAGAAAGAAGCATTTTTTTCCTACCATTTTCATATTGGATCTCACGGGCATTTACAAGCATTGTACGTAGTCCTAAAAAAGGGAAATTATGTTTGACCTCATATCCCTCAATGGTTGTGTGTTTGGGGATTATTTTTTCAAGAAGTTTTCTAAGTGGGGGAATATTCCATTCTCCTTCTCCAAGATCATAGAACATTTTACTATGAGTATTTTCTCGGTTTAGGCTAAATTTTTTATAGAAAGAACTGCTCGCAGTTATTACGCGAAGTTCTTCATCTAATACAATCAGTGGCTCTCGGATGGTGTCTATAATTGCGCGAGTGAGGATGTGTCCATCTTTTGGGTCACCAAGTGGGTCAGAGACCTTCTGGTGATGGCTCATGCTTATAAGTATACACATTACTATTGAAAGTAACATGAAGTTTTTATGAATGAAAAAAGCTTTCAATTAACCTCAACTTCATGAACAATATGTATAATGTAAATTGTCGCAAAGATATCTAAATCTTCAGTGCATATTTAGTAGAGAGTACCTAGAGTTTGCACTTAGAGTTGTTTTGCCCAGAGGTTTTAAAAATTAAGTAAAAATATTATGCAAAAATTAAATCGTTTTTTGGGTGTGGGAGTTGTCACAGGAGCTTTAATGCTTATGGTTTTACCTGTATTAGCTTCTGCAGAAACTTTGACTAGACAACTAGAACTTGGAATGTCAGGATCTGATGTTTCAGCTCTCCAAACATTTCTAGCCAAAGACGCTTCTATCTATCCGCAAGGTTTGGTAACAGGATATTTTGGAGTACTTACAAAATCAGCTGTTTCAAACTTTCAGTCTAGAAATGGTATTGCAGTTGTGGGTCGTGTAGGGCCAATAACTTTGGCTGCCTTAAATCAACAAATGAACGGAGATAATTCTTCACCATTCATTAGTTCTGTAAATGTTAATCCGTCAAATACGACAGTAAACATCACATGGAATACAAACGAAAACTCTTCTGCCGTTATGTATTACGGAACTTCACCTCTATCTATGATAGAAGGAAGTCCAACTACCGGCATTACTATCGGTGGTTCGAGTTTGCTTGTAAATACTGACCTTACATCATCACATACAGCAGTTTTGACAAACTTACTTGGAAATACAGTGTATTACTATGTGCTTTATGTACGAGATGGAACTGGTAATGAGAGTATTTCATGGCCATCAACCTTTAAAACTAACTAATAAATAATATGGATAATCAACAAAAACAAAACGTAGACGCAGAGGCAGAAAAAATTAGATTACAAAAAGTTATAGATGACGCTAAGGCTGAAAAAGAAAAACTGGCTACAGTAATGCCAGCAGAAGCAGAGAAAAAAGCTTAAAAACAGTAGGCTAAGAAGAGCAACCCAAAAGGGTTGTTTTTCTTCATGTATTTATCATACGTTTAAAGTTAAATGTATATAGGATTATCAATATAAATAAAAATTTATGAAAAATTATACAACAGCGGCGCTAACAGTGATTGTTTTAGGACTTATAATTTGGGGGATTGTGTACACTGTAAACAAAAGCCCTGATTCCACAGTTGTTTCTACGACAACTGGTGAAAATACAAACAATACTAATACGAATACAGGGGGAGTCATCCAATCAACTATACCGACTGCCATTACTAACTCTGCTGTTTCACCCACAGATACAACAGCTATCGTAAACGGCTCAGTAAATCCAAAAGGATCTTTTACCAGCTATTGGTATGAGTACGGAAAGACTTCAGAGCTTGGAAGTAAGACAAGTACTCAGACTATGGGTTCAGGTTTCGTCACGATCCAAGCCCCAGGTTATATTACTAATCTTACAAAAAATACAACTTACTACTTTAAGTTAGTTGCAGAAAATCAAAACGGGCGGGTGGCCGGAAGTCAATACACATTTAAAACTACAGAAGGTACGCCAGCTCCTTTAGGCAGTGCTCCGACTACTAAAACAATTTCAGCGAATGGTGTGAGTAGAACCACAGCAAACTTAAATGGTGAAGTCACTCCAAACCAAAATGACACCCAGTACTGGTTTGAATATGGAACTACTGCGGAACTTGGAAATACAACAGCTTTCTCCGCAGTAGGAGATGGAAAGGTAAAAGTTCCGGTTTCTATTTCTCTCTCAGATCTAAAACCACTTACCACTTATTATTTTAGAATAAATGCTCAAAACCAGTTTGGAACAATAAACGGTTCGATCTTAAACTTCAAAACAACTGGTCCAGCAGCTTCTACTTCAGTAAATATAAATTTGTAAGTTGAATATATTAAGGTTTAAGTTAATAGACGAACAAAACCAATCGCATGATTGGTTTTGTTTTTATAAAGTAAAAATAGCTCGAGATCGAGCTATTTTTTAGCTTAAATCTATCTAACAATGACAGGAATCGATACTTGAGACATATTGTTTACCGAGTCATAGGCTTTTGAAGTAATTGTATGATTTCCATTTGAAACGGGTTTTGTGTTCCAACTATATACACAAGTAATATTCTTACTTGTTGTTGTACATGTTTTGACTATTTTATTATCAATTAGCAATTCAACTTTTGAAAGTTTAATGTTGTCAGAAGCCGTTGCAGAAACATTTACTTTATTTCCAGTGACTGTCCCTCCTGAACTTGGGGCAGTGATATTTATTACAGGTGCAACAGTGTCAGCAGTTTGGTTAAATACAATATAATTACCATTTGCTAGGCTTGCATGACTTCCATCTACACCATCTGATGCAGTTATTGAGAAAGTGTTTGTACCATCAGGTGAACCAGATGGGGAAGTTACAGACAAATTTACATTTGTTGACTCACCAGGGTTTAGAGTTACTCTTGTCGCGCTCATATTGGAAGAGAAACCACTCGGTAGAGAATTTGAAAGGTTAAATGTTGTACCGCTACAGCCTGAGCCATCCATATTTCTAACACTTACTGTATATGAAAGTGTGGCGCCACTGTTTCCTGTTTGAGAAACTGGATTTATAGTTACTTGAGGATTATTTTTTGAACAAGCAGGTCCGTTCATAGTTACTTGAACTGTTGCTTTTGCCGCGTCGTGTGAAAGCTGAGTTACAGCTATGCCATTCATATTGTCTCTGAAAGTTGCACCATCTGAGAGCGCCGAATTTCCAAAGTCTCCATCTGGTGACATATCAAGTCTTTGATTTTGTGATCCTGTCCAAAGATGCACACTAACATTTTCCATACTTGGTGGAAGTGTAGCATCAAATCCAAGAGCCTTTCGATATTCTAAATAATATGCTCCGCCACCATCTGG
>JANWHC010000029.1 GCA_025450615.1 Minisyncoccota bacterium | reverse complement strand
GCCACGGAGAAAGCCATGGGGATGGCTTTCGTTGGGAATCGAAGCCCGATTGAGATTTTTTGTGAGTTTATGAAATAAAAAATCCAATTGGGGTACTGATCCTGTAAGGATCGAGATCGTATCGTTGGCACATTTTAAAAGACCCGATGAGGGTCTTTTAAAATTTAAAGGTGCCAAGACCCAGGGTCGAACTGGGGACCTATCCCTCTTCAGGGGAGCGCTCTACCAACTGAGCTATCTTGGCAATTTATTCAATTTTCTATTGAAAACCATTTATTATGTCACTTGCACTACCATAAGCATCTTTAAGTGAATCAATGTACGGTTGTATAAGATAGAATGCTCCAATAGTTGAGCCTATTATCACAACCCAGTACACAATACGTATAAATCGCGTTATACGTTGAGAACGTTGCATTGAACGCAAGATGTCATTGTTCTCTTCAGAAAGTGCTACAGCTCTTTTAAGGAGCTCAATTTGCTCTGGTGACATGGGTTATATATTAGCAAAAATCATCAAAAAATCAATCGAATTTTATCCCTTAACTTTGAGTCTAGTTTGTTTATTCTTATCTATCTTCGGTAAACGAATAATAAGTAGTCCGTGTTTTTCTATTGCATCTGCTTCTTCAACTTCCACTTCAGAAGGTAGCATTATGGTTCGGGAGAAAGATCCCCAGTAAAGCTCCTGATGATAGTAATCTTCGTCTTTTATAAACCTTTCTGTTTCGCGTTTACCTTTGATCACAACCATATCGCGGGTTATAGAAATATCTAAATCTTCTGGTTTTACGCCAGCAACCATACTTTTTATCACGATTTCACTAGGAGTTTGATATACGTCGACTGTCAGTTCGCCCTCTTCTTCAGTTTCTTCAAACCAAGTTTCACCGTTTGGTTTTGTTTTTGGAGGATTTTTAGACAGAGCTATATCTTCTGCCAATGGTTCATCCATTCGCACTGTGCCTGTTAGTTTTTCAAAAAAAGAACGATTATCTTTCATATTGTTTGTTTAATTACGAGGGTTTGGTAGATTCTGCACTCTCATGTGCTTAACTTTCTCAAATAACAAAAGTAATACAATTATACTAAGCCAAACTGAACCAAAGATGAAGAAAATATTGTCTTCAGCTCCTCTAAGTATAAATAAATTAAAGGTTGTATGCAACACTATAGCTATAAACAATCCAGAAATTAAGTAAATTAGCCTCTCAAGCCTTGGTTTGTAGAAAGAAAGTGCCAAGCATACACCTATTGTAGCTGAAGTCATCGTATGTAGAAGAGATGCGCCAATAAATCTCAGATTTCCATTTACAATCGTGCCCCACAAGTCGCCACTTTGAATAGGATTCATTAAAAATAAGGCGTTTTCGAAGGTTACAAAGCCTAAAGCAGAAACTATAAGATATATAATATCGTCTACTGGTTCGTCGGTAATTTTTTTGTTACGCAAAGCAATTAAATATACTAAGAGAAACTTAAAAAACTCTTCAATACTTGCCCAAATAAAAAATGAGGCAAATTGTTGATTTGCTAAGTGATCGTAAACTATTTTTTGAAGAGGTAATACACAAAGAACAGCAAATATTCCTCCAATAAAAGACAGCGTGATCATTTTAGCTGGCTCAGGGTGTACGTCCTCTTTAAGCCAGAACCAAAGCCAAATAAGGGCAGGTATTAACCCAAGGATAAATGCAAGAATGAAAGGATAATTTTGTATGTATTCAACAATCATTTTACTTTTGGGGCCATTTAGTTACCATAAGCATGTTCTCATCTTCTTTTTTTATGTGAGTCCAGATTTCTTCAGTGATAAATGGCATGAATGGGTGTAATAATTTAAGTGAAGTTTCCAAGGAGTGTCTTAAGGTGTATTGTGCTGAGGCGACCACTTCAGGTTTGTCGCTTTTCAGTTTTTCTTTTGACTCCTCAATTATTTTATCAGCAAAAGTGTGCCATACATAATGATAAAGTTTTTCTCCGGCTAAATGGAATTTAAAATCGTTCATTTCTCTAGTAACATTTTCTACGAGTTCATTTAACTCTTGAATGTAAAATTCATCACTACCTTCTAATGGAACTTCTTTGCCATCAAAATTTTGAGTATTTTCTAAAACAAATCGAGTTATATTCCAAAGTTTATTTCCAAAGAGTTTATAACCCTTAACTTTTGTTTCTTGTAATGCCAAATCCGTACCTGGAGTGTTTCCAATAATTAACGCCATACGTAAACTATCTGTTCCGTATTTGTCAGTAAGAGTCAGGGGACTGATTACATTTCCTTTCGACTTACTCATTTTCTTTCCTTGGGCATCGTTAACTAATCCATGTAAATAAACAGTATGAAAGGGCGCTTTACCAGTAAGATAAAGTCCAAAGATGACCATTCTTGGTACCCATTTAAAAATAAGATCATGTCCAGTTTCCATTACATCAGTTGGATAATAATTATTAAAATCTTTCCCATTTGGAAAATCAGTTACCATAAGCGGCCACTGACCAGAAGAAAACCAAGTGTCAAATGTGTCGGTATCACGAGTCCATCCACCACCTAGAGGTTCTATTATGCTTGCAACAGATTCTCCATCTTTAAACCAAGCGGGTATAGGAATTCCCCAAACTATTTGTCTAGAAATATTCCAGTCAATAGTATTGTTCATCCAATACCGAAATATTTTCTCATAATTCTCAGGAATGAATTTAATTTCACCCTTATCAACAGATTCTATAGCCATTTTAGCTAGAGGCTCCATTTTGACAAACCATTGGTCTTTTATTTGGGGCTCGATTATTGAGTTACATTTATAGCAACGTTTAATAACGTTTTTATATGTATCATCTACTTTTATAAGCAGTCCTTTTTCTTTTAATTTATCAACTATTTTTGGTCTGGCATCTTTTATATTCATTCCATTAAATTCTCCAGCAATCGGCATAAGTTTTCCTCGAAAATCGATAATTTGTTCAACGTCTAAATTGTGTTTTTGAGCTAATTCAAAATCCACTTGCGAATGCCAAGGCGTGATTGTCATAACTCCAGTACCAAACTCCATATCAACAACAGGATCTTTTATAATTGTTGCCTCGATTGGTCCATTAATCCACTCAACAGTAAGTTTGTCGCCGTGTTTGTAGTCGGCATATCTTTTATCGTCTGGATGCATGACGACATATTTATCTCCAAACTTCGTTTCTGGTCTTACAGTCCCTATCTCAAAAGGTCCATATTTAAAATAATAAAAAGGAGTTACTTCTTCGATTGACTCAGTTTCAACTTCTGAAAGAGAAGTTTGGTGTTTGGAACACCAGTTTATAGTTCTTTTTCCACGATACACAATTCCTTCGTCCCACATTCTAACAAAAGTTTCTTGAGTCTTTCTAACCACATCGGGATCTAAAGTAAATTTCTCCCTACTCCAATCACAAGAAGCCCCCAAAGATCTTACCTGTGATTCCATATTTTTTTTATTTTCTAAAGTGAAATTTAGAATTTCTTTATACAAAACATCTGGATCCATTCCAAATCTACTACGGCCCTCTTTTTCAAGTTTTTTTTCGTACACCACTTGAGTTTCAAATCCAGCATGATCAGCTCCAGGTATCCACAGAGTTTTAAAACCCTGCATTCTTTTAAATCTAGTCATTATGTCCTCAAGAGTAATAAAGAGTGCATGCCCAGCATGTAAATCACCATTAGCATTGGGTGGAGGCATAACTATGGTGAAGGGAGTAGATGTTGAATCAATAACTTTTTTATCCATTGCTACGTCAGGATTAAAAAAACCACTATCTTCCCACATTTTATAAATCTTTTCCTCCGCATTTTTAGCGTTATAAGGAGATAGAAATATCTCATTCATCTCTCTAGAATAGCATAGCGTAGCCATATTTGGTAGATTTCAATCAAAAATGCTAAAAAATACTAAGTTTTTATAAGAGACATTGTCTTTTATAAAGGTCATTAATGTCCTTTACGTTCATTTTCTCAAAGAGTCTTATAGGACAAGCCTCAAATGATTTTTAAGAGACATACTTTTTCACATAAAGGACAAGGACAAAAATATGGCTAAAAATAATGAGATTTTCATGTTCAGTAGTTTATGATGAGAGTTGACAGCTCTTTGTATTAGGAGTAGGTTTGGACAATCAATTTAATTTATTAGCGTTTAATTATCAACATGACTGCGATCAAAAATTCTAGGATTTTATCGGTACTAATTTTATTCAGTGTTTTGTTTTCATCAGTAAATATTCCTGTACTTTTAGCTGACGTAAATGATCCAACGAATTTAGTTACAAACCCAGAATTTACAAAAAATCCAGCTGACACTGCAATACCAGTTCCACTGAGCTGGTATTTCCAAGCGAATGGTAACAATACTGCAAGTTCTACTTACCCTGCACTTGGACCAGATGCTAGCACTACTGCTGTTCAAATTGATATTGATTCCTACACAGATGGCACTGCTGTTTGGTTCGGAATGTTTGCGCCAGTTATTGCTCTTGCTCAATATCAATACAACGAATCATATATTTCAGATACAACCGGCTTTCTTGAGGCAGAGTTCACTGTTTCAAATGGACCAAATGTTTACGTAAATATTGGAGAGTTATCCTCAACAAACGGAACTTGGAGCGAAGCTAGCACAACTTTTAATGCTGTTCCATATGCAACATCTATTCGTGTATATCACGTTATAAATAATACTGGAACTCTTTCTATTGCAAAACCTCGACTAATAAATAGTGGTCCTCCTGCTCCGTTTGATAAAGCTTTAGTTACTTTAAGTTTTGATGACGGTAATCAATCTCAATATGATGATGCTTTACCCCTACTCAAAGCCTCTAGTTTTCCATCAAGCTTTTATATAATTAGTGATCCAATCATTAATGCGGAGTCTATCGGCACAACAACTTCTATCGATACAAGCAATAACTACATGACTCGTGAGGAAGTTCTTTCTATTGCACGAGCAGGAAATGAAATTGGAAATCACACTACTTTCCACTGTAACTTAGCCACTGGACTTTGCCCAGATGGTGAACCTGCATACACTCCAGATACTATTACTCCAACGGAGGAAATAACTCAGTCACAAACTGTGCTTACAGATATGACTGGACTTCCTGTGCGAACACTCGCATATCCTTATGGAGGTTACAATCAAAATGTAAAAGATATTCTTGCATCACAGGATTATGTTGGAGCACGAAGTGTTGATCCAGGTTACAATCTTAAAAATTCAGATAAATTTACACTAAAGATCCAGCAAGTTATTGCTTCCTCAACACTTGCTTCCGGATCAAATTACTCACAGGAGTATTTTAATCGTGTACTTAAACCAAGACTAGATACAGCTGTTGAAAATAAATTATGGCTTATCTTATCCTTCCACGGTGTAGAAATATACGATCCAAATTCTAACTTCCATAATCCATACTCAACAACACCAGAAGTATTACAGATGGTCATTGATTATTTGAAAGCTAATTCAGATAAAGTTTCTGTTGTCACGATGAAAACTGGTGCTTGTATGCTAAACAGTAATGTTGCTAACGAAATATGTGACGAGCCTGATCTACCGGTAGATTCTTCAGATATATCTTTCTTAACAACTTCTCCTTTAACAAACGGAGTATTAAACGATACATATTCACAGTTTATTTTTGCAAGTTCTAGTAAGTCTTTCGAAACCACTCTTCATTGGAGTCTTGCTTCTGGTTCACTACCCAATGGTTTGTCATTAAACATAACTAATGGAAATATCTCTGGAACACCTTCTACACTTGGGACAACAACATTTGCTTTAAAAGTTACAAATATAGATGGTTCAGCTAGTAACACAAAAGATTATGTTTTAACTATCGGTAGTTTTACAAGTACAACTACACCTCCATGTACATATAACTGTGGTGGCAATGGCACCACAACTCCTCCGGTAGGAACAACAACTCCACCATGTACATATAACTGTGGTGGTACAGGCACAACAACACCTCCAACTGATGATTGTCAGGATGGACACAGTAGTCACTATGGCAGATACGGTCATGATCACGATTGTGACGGAGATGAAGATCATGATCCTGAAGATTGTGAAGAAGGAGCGCTTAATTTTAGACCAGTGATTACTCTTATTGGATCGAATCCAGCTACAGTAAATGTTGGAGAAATATATATTGATCCAGGTGCAACTGCATTTGATAAAGAAGATGGTGATATTACTTCAAAAATTGTTGCGACAAGCACAGTAGATACAAGTGTTGCTGGTACTTACCAAGTTACATATAACGTTTCTGATTCTCGATGGTTAAAAGCAAGACCAGTTACAAGACAAGTTATTGTTGTTGATCCAACGCCAGATCCTACAGGTAAAATCACATTCTGTTTGGTTTTAGCAAATGAAGAAAATGTTATTGCCACTTCTTCAGCTGGACTTCCACAAGGAAAATTCATTATTGATATTGCGACTTCAACAGATCTCGTCGTGAGTGCTTTTGATTCCCAGACATGGAATGCACAATCTTTCTCACCAGATAGAAAAATTATTCTACCTGTAAAAGATGCAGACTGTGTGACATACAACGATTTAGCTTTGGGAACTTATTACTATTCATCTCTTACTGTTGAAGGAGGAGCGTGGACACAAGCTGTTAAATATAGTGATCAGTTTAATCAACCAGTAAACAACGTCTTCGATGTATTCCCATATTCACCAGAATTATTTAACGCAACTTCAACAGATGATATACATCGAAACTTCAACTCAGATGGTCAGATTGTTTTGACACCAGATTATCGAGAAAGAGTTTTAGTAATATACGAAACTCTTGCTACAGACTGTGATTGTACAATGCCAGAAATTACTTCTTCATTGACCGCAAATACTGTAGTAGGTGAATCATTCTCGTATATTGTAACTGGAACTGGAACTTCAACTATGAGTGTCGCAACTTCTTCACTTCCGGCCGGATTATCGTTTGCAACTTCAACAAATACTATAAGTGGAATGGTTGCTACAGCCGGAACCTACAATATTACATTAAATGCAATTAACGACTGTGGAACAACTACAAAAACTCTTGTCCTTGCAGTTTCAAATCCAAATGGTGGTGGCGGTGGAGGAGGCGGTCCGTCAGCAAACTTGTCTGTTTCTAAAACAGTCGCAACTTCTACTCTAAATGTAAGTGATACAGTTCTATACACTCTCACTGTTACAAATAGCGGACCAGACTCAGCTACAAACGTAACTCTTACAGATATTCTTCCAAGCAGACTTACTTTTGTATCTGCAAGTTCAACACAAGGATCTTACAGTACAACTACAGGAATTTGGACTATTGGAAATCTTGCAAATGCATCTTCAACAACCTTAACTATAACTGCGACAATAAATACAGGTAGTGAAGGACAGAAGATTACAAACACAGCAGTTGTAACTGGTTCACAAACAGATCCAGATGGAAATAACAACACTTCTACTGTAGATGTGAACGTAAATCCTGCTCCTTGCACGACAAATTGTGGAGGCGGAGGTGGAAGCAATCCTACTTCAAACTTAGTTGTTACAAAAACATCTGATAAAACAACAGCAAATGCGGGGGATACAGTTACATATACCATATCTATAGTTAATAATGGTTCATTAAATGCTACTGGGGTGAAAATTACAGATATTTTGCCAAGCACTTTAACTTTTGTTTCAGCGACAGGAACTCTAGGTTCATACAGTACAACAACAAGTATCTGGACTATTGGAAACCTATTAAATGGTTCAACAACAACTTTAACTTTAGTTACAACAATAAATAGTGGAACTGAAGGACAAAAAATTACAAATACAGCTGTTGGTACAGGAGACCAAGCTGACCCAACACCAAGTGATAATACTTCTACTGTAGATGTGAACGTAAATCCTGCTCCTTGTACGACAAATTGTGGAGGCGGAGGTGGCGGTGGAGGCGGAGGTGGTGGAGGTGGTCCAGTAGGTAATGGTCCGATTGTTGGTTCAGTTGGTGGTGGAGGAGGCGGAGGTAATGGCCCAATAGTTGCTGGTGCGAGTACAACATCTTGCTACTACTTATATGATTACTTAAGAAAAGATTTCAACAATAATCCTATTGAAGTTAAAAAACTTCAGATTTTCCTGCGAGATTTGGAAGGCTTTTCAAATCTACAAGTAACAGGTGTTTATGATGATGCAACTATTCTGGCAGTGAATGCATTCCAAATCCGATACAAAGTTGACGTTCTTTATCCTTGGGGATATGACGGAACAATGGGAACAGAATATGTATACATTACGACAAAGAAAAAAGTAAATGAGATTTATTGTAAGATGGAATTTCCAGTTACACCTCTTCAACAAGCGGAAATAGATGCACATCGAGCTTTGTGGGAGAGTTTGAGAAATGCAGGAATTGATCCTGGAATATATTATCCAAATACTGGAGGTAGTAATGAAGGTGGAAATGGAGGAATAAAAGAAGTTGGAAGTAATTCTTCATCTTCTGGACAGGGGACTCTAGCTGGACTTTCTTCTACAACACAAAAATGGATGAATTCTCTTACCGCAAATGTTTTAGCAGCCGGAAAGAAACTATTTAACGCCGCTTGGGGATTTCTAATATGGCCTTTCGGAGGAAGAGATGGAGACGATGGTGAATGTGTAGGTTGTTTCGATTTTAACGGTCTAAATGTTTTACTCATACTTATTATTGTTCTAATGTCTTACCTTTGGTACAGACAACATAAAAATAACAAGAAACTTGAGGACATCAATAAAGAAATCGACCTAAAATAAATAAGTAAACAAAAAGAAAAGGTCCGGCGTTGTGCCGGACCTTTTCTTTTTGTACTTCCGGAGAGAATTATAACATAAAATTTTCACTATTCTAGCTCTAGGTTGCCTTTAGCTCGTATTTGTTGTGGATAAGTGAGTATTTCTGAGTCTAATAGTACCCTTATATAACCTGCACAAGCAATCATTATTGAATTGTCAGTATTTAAACCTTTTTCTGGTATTTTTACCGAAAGATCTGGATAAATAGTTTCAAAATTCTGAAAAACATTTCGTAATCTTGGACTTCCAATAACTCCTCCTGCCACAATGAGGGTTTTGAAATCACTATTTTCTAAAGCTTTTTTAGTTTTAATTTCTAAAACTTCAGTTATGGCGTCTTCGATCTCTCGGGCTAAATCGGCTTTTTCATCTTGTGATAACTCCTTAGGATTTTCTGTTAAATAATCAAAATGATCTCGTAAATAATATAACACTGCTGTTTTAAGTCCTGAAAAAGAAAAATTCAAATCATGTGAATGAAGCATAGGTCTCGGAAGTTTAGCATTGTGTGGTAAGTTTTTTTCTCTAGCGATTTCCGCAAGTTTTCCTATTTCCGGACCACCAGGGTATGGAAGTCCAAGTAGTCTTGCAGATTTGTCAAAAGCTTCACCCACAGCATCATCCACAGTTTTTCCAATAAGTTTGTATGAGCCAAGTTTTTCTATTTTCACAAGTTCAGTATGGCCTCCAGAAATTAAAAGTGCTAATGCAGGAAACCCAATTTTTTTCTTGTTATCATTAGTTAATACTGAAAATATATGTCCCTCCATATGGTTTACAGGAATTACAGGAATATTCCAAAGTTTACCTAAGGCAATAGCAAAAGAAATTCCAACCCAAAGGGCTGGCTCTAAACCAGGGCCCAAAGTAACCGCTATCACATCAATCTCTGGTTTTTCTACTGGTTCAAGGAGCGCTCTAAAATTTGGGTACAAACCTTCTTCTTTTTTTAAAATTTCTTCAATTTCATTCCATAATTCTTCAGAATAGATATTTTTTGCAGTTTTAAAAGACTTTGCTTCAGTTAAAACTTTTTCTAAAATAGGTGGCAAATTTTTTGCATGTTCGCGCTTGGCTAGAGTAGGGAATACACCACCATATTGTTGGTGCAAATCTATCTGTGAAAATAAGGCATTTCCAAGTACAGAAAAAGACGGCGAATCTATTTTGCCTTTAGCTTCTACGAGACTAATAGCTGTCTCATCACATGAAGTTTCGATTGATAAAATTTTCATAACAAAGTTATACTAACATTTTCCATAAATTACACAATAAATTTAGATAAACGAAAACCCATCGCAACTAAAGAACGTAGAACAGTTCTTTGGTTGCGATGGGCGAGTTAGTTCCAAGTGCGTACGCCAGCAAGAGTGTCGATGCATGTAACATGATGCTCGATGCTATCCAGTGGCTCCTTGACATTGTGAACCCAACCAATACCGACCCCTCTCGTCTCGATTTCTGAGCTATTGAGGGCTTCCTCAAGATGTTTTACATGAGCTTTGAGGGTTTCAAGGTGCTTGAGAGCTTTCCCTATGTGTTCATTGATCATGTTGGAGACGTTCGAGTTCGGTCTTGTTTCAGCAGTCATTGTTTTTCTCCAACATAAAAGTAACACATAAAAAATATTTTAGGTAGAGGACTCGAGTCCCCACGAAAAGTCTTCCAGACTTTTCTTATAGCGAACAAAAAATCTAAAATGATTTTTTGTGGTCAGGAATAGTTTTTTACTAAAAACTTTCCCGACCCGACCTCGCCGTCGCGCTCCGGTTCGCACAAATCAGAAAAATTGTCATGCAATTTTTCGTTTTGTGCGCGATAGAGGACTCGAACCTCTGACCCTCTCAACGTCAATGAGATGCTCTACCAACTGAGCTAACCGCGCAACTCATTTTCACTAATGTGAAAAATGTGACCCTACGGGGAGTCGAACCCCGATTGCAGCCTTGAAAAGGCCGCGTCCTAACCATTAGACGATAGGGCCAAACTATATTGTATAGCTCAAAAACTATATCATTTTTTATTAAAAAAGCAAAAATAAAAAGTTATGAAGAAGTTATCCACACTTTTGTTTATTTTTGCTTGACTTGAAAAAATGAGAGATTATAATGTGGGTGTGAGTAGATGTTGGGTACGTTCGAAGGGTTGCGACCTCGCACCCCAACCAAGAAACCCAACCAACATCATTCACATGTTTTCCGTCGTCCGATTTCGGATGATAAACCTGTTCTTTGGACCGAAGTCGGTCCACCCAGAGAACTCCCTCGTTGCTTGCGGCGAGAGGAGTTTTTTCATATCAAAAAACCCTTATTTTACGCCACATTTACATGAAAACTTCCGCATTTCTTCATGAAGTTTAAGGTATAAAATAGACAGGAAAAAGAGGTAAAAATCGCTCGACATTTTGGTTAGAATATGGTAGTACATACTGACCAAATGGATGTGCCATTAGGTTTCAGTTTTTCCAGAAATGGTGACTGAAATACGGAATGACCCTTGAAAAATACGGAAAGGAGGAAACGATATTGAGAGTCAACCTAATCGCACTAATTCCTGCACGGAACGAAGCCGAAGTAATTGCAAAAACAATAAGTAGCGTCGTAGATGCAGGAATGCCGGCAGAGAACATAGTTGTGATTAACGACGGTTCTACAGACCAAACAGCAGAAATTGCCAAAAGTCTTGGAGTCGTAGTTTTTAACAACAAAGTTAACCTTGGAAAGGCAAAAAGCGTTACGAAGGTTCTCCGTCACATCTTCTCCCAACCCCGTTATAAGGATTTAACACATGTAAGCTTTTTAGACGCCGACACCCTCGTCGATTCTAAGTATTTTTCTGTAGTGCGAAAGCGATTACTGGCAGATGCAAAAGAAGTCGAGGAGGCGCGTAAAAAAGGCACAAACAAGAAACCGATCAGTATTTTGTGCGGCAGAGCTAAAAGCCTTCCGCATAACGGCTGGACCGCGTTTCGTGCGCGCGAGTATTGGATCTCGTACGCCATCTATAAACCTGGACAAGCGCGGATTCGGACAACCACTGTCGCACCTGGATGCGCATCGACCTACAGCGTCGAAGCACTCAAGTACGTTATGTGGACCGACGACACGGTTGTGGAGGATATGGATGCAACACTACAAGTTGCACTAGCTGACGGAATAATTGCGTACGAAAAAGATGCGATCGTGAGAACTCAGGATCCGTCCAATCTACGTGACTACGTCGGGCAGTTAGGCAAACGCTGGTACGCTGGCAGTTGGCAATCGATGGGAAAACACCACTTGCTTTGGCCAGCCTCTGGCATCACTCGGTATTTCGGACTGTTGTCGTACATTTTACTTTCCTTGTATCTCACGATCTTTCGTCCCCAGTATCTTTCACTAGCGCTGGGTTCATTGACGGTGAGTGCATACATCGTTTCTCTGCTTCTAATCGAGATGGAAAGGTTTCATTCCTATCTGTTTCCGATGCATAAGTGGGGACCGAAGTACAGTCGATGGCGACTGGGTTGGTATTGTAGAGCGACTCACGGCGAACCGTTTCTGTACATCGGTACAGTTCTGTTCGTTAGTCTGAGATACCCAGAGTATCTTCCGTGGATGATCGGCGGTATTTTTTTTGAAGCCGTCGTGTTTGCTAGTCTAGCAGCGGTGTTTGAGCGGAGACTAGACATCCTCTTGTACTCACCTATCTATCCGTTTATCAATATTCTCAACCTCGCACTTTTCGTGTGGAAGTTGCCGAATATTTTTGGACGGAAGAAGTCAGGGCGTAGAGACTGGTACTCACCGGAACGCTATGCAATGAAAACAAAAACGGACTAAAAGAGGAGGTAGGAAGTGAAGAAATTTTCAGTAACACTCCTGCTTGTACTCGTTTTCTCGATCGGGGTCTTGGCCCAGACGGGGACGGGGCAGGCAAGCACCCAAGAGGTAGCTGGAGCGAAAGTTCAAGATCCGGTCTCTCGCGAGGACTTGCAGAAGTCTTTGAAAAAGACAACGGATCAGGTGGTCGATGCTATCAAGGCAGCGGAAAAAAAGTCCGCCGCTGAGAGGGCCGTCGATCAAGAAAAAGCTCAGAAACTTCTGCGTGAGCAGAAGGAGGAGAACGACAAAAAGCTCGCGGCGATTGCGGCTGGCCAGAAACAGGCAGAAGCAGATCGTCTTAGAGCCGAAGAAGACAACAAACGTTTTTTGAAAAATTTGTTTCTGGGGCTCGGTGCGACGGCCGTTTTGGCTGCCCTCACCGTAATTGTGATTGTCGCAAGACGTCCCAAGAAATCCCCAGAAGTTCGGGTGGTACGAAATCATCCAGAAAAAGACGGTATTCTCACAGATCCGAACGCTGTCGATCTGCGAAAATACGCAACGGACAACCGAATCGACCCGGTCCCGTTTCATCTGACCCTGAAGGAGGGAACCTTTCTCTGTCACGCCACACTCCATGAGAGAAAAGATCCTCTCATTGTGAAAGTGGAGAATCACGAATGTAAGATCGCCTGGGATATGCGCCAGAAGAAAGTCGCAAGTTTCGTAGTGAATAGCTACAAGCAACAACCAGTCATCACAAGTTCGGCGTTGTAAGACGTCTAACTAAAGATCAATCAACCGCAGATAAAGAGAGTAGAATCTCTTTCGTAGCGTTTAGTATTCTGTGATAGTGATTCGTTGCCCGATAAGGGAATGAATGCACAACACACAGAAGAAAAATTCTCGAAGGTGTAAGTGGCTGTAATTATTTTTAGTAATTCACAAAGTGATTCGTTGCCCGATGAGGGAATGAATGCACAGCGTGGTTTGCTTCAAATAACCAAAGTCCCTTACCGAAACTTTCGGGAAGGATAAACGAATGCGAAAGAATCTACTGACAGCAGCAGGTGTTTTCGCAGCATTTGTTGTGGGCATCTTTACACACATGTACTGGGCCCCGACAAAGGTTGCGACACCTGCTCCGGTGGAGAAGGCTTCGGTGACGGCTCCGGTCGTTTTACCCGCGGTGACTCCAGCACAGCCGGCAACACCGGTTTGTGTCGACAAGAAACACACGGTTCGCAAGGGTGAAAACCTCTGGCGAATCGCTGAGCAAGAGTACGCACTGGGATACGGTTTCATGTCCCAGCTGATTGCATTGAGCAACGAAATCGAAAATCCGAATTTGATCTACCCAGATCAGGTTCTGACGATTCCGATGTCTAATTGCAATCTGAAGCCTGCACCTGTGAAGGTGAAGGTCGTTGCTCCTGTTCGAACACGCACGACGGCGAAAGTTGTCGCGAAGCCCTCGCAGGTTGTCGCGAAAACCGAGCCTCTCGTGACGTCGGTCGTGGTTGACAAGCCTCTCGCGCCACAAGCGCCGATTGCTTCGTCGACTCCAACACCGACACCCGCTCCAGCTCCGCAAGCTCCGACACCTGCTGCGCAATCTGCAGCAGTTCAGCCGGCACTCGCGTCTGAAGCACCCAAGACTGAGGTGAAAGTTGAACCGGCTCCGGTTGTGGTACCACCACTTCCAGTACCGACTTCGGCTCCGCTTCCAGTGCTTAGGGTAAACGTAAGTGATGCGTCGTCGTTTTCACGCTTCGCTCCCGGCTCCGCTTGGAATTCCCTCGGGACAACTCCAATCGAACCGGATAACGTTGTTGACTACTTCCATGTTGATCAGGGATTCGTTCTTGCTCGGCTTGGAGGTGGAGTTCAACTCGTTCCTTACGTTGCGCTCAATACAGTGAAAGACACCCAAGGTCTTCCTTGGGACAACAGAGCAAAGGCAGAAGCGGGCGTCAAGCTCATGAAGCCTTTCTCTCGTGGCGTCGTAAACTTCGGAGTTGCTTACGCTTCCGAAAGCCGTTTGGGCGGTGAAAGACGTTCCGGTCCATCTCTCTTTGTGGATGGAGGATTTGGGTGGGATCAAACCACTCGTTCTAGCCGGAACAGTATGTTCTCATCTACGCCAGGTTCTACTTGGTTTAGTGTGGGAAATACTTCACCGTTCGAAAAAGGCAACGTGCTCGCAGTCGCCAATCTGGAACAGGGATTCACTCTAGCGAAAGTGAAAAGTGTCTCACTCATTCCTGAAGGCTGGGTGCGAGCCGGTTTCGATACCCAAAACAAACCGTGGAACAATCGGTATCTTTACGGCGGCCGCTTGAAAGTTGCTGTGCCGTGGAATACCGGAATCCTCTCGGTCACTGGTGGTTACGAATGTGCAAAAACACATGACACCCACGGGAAGCCGATCGGAAGCACGGTTTGCGGTCCGAAAGTCTCGCTCGACATTTGGACTGGTTGGCGTTTGAAGACGGGAGGTAAGTGATGTACGGATGGTTTGGGTGCACAACCTTCTTTCATCTGTTTGCGACATTTCGACTTGTCATCGCTGCCGTGGGCATGGCTGGACTTGTCTCTTACGTTCAAGGACAGGCTCCGGGAAATCTCATGGGTACCACAGCGGTGCTCGAGAAGTACCAAGCGCAAATTGTCGCGCAAAATCCTAACCTTCCTGGACAAGTTCAGGTGGCTCGGATGGAGTTCGACAAGTACGAAGTTCGTCTTACCGACGAGCAAGTTCGGTACGTGCTCAAATTCACGGACGCGTGCACTGACGCAAACGTGAGAGATGTTCTTTCTGATCCCGACAAGCGTCGGGAGGCTGCGTGGATATTCTTCCTCGACCTCTGGTCTCGGGAGGGTCCCGTAGCAGCGAACAAGCTTTTAGAAAAGCAAGTTCGCAAACGAGATCCAGTTCCGCTCAAGTGAGTAGGAACTGAATCTAGAGGGGAGGCGAGGGGCGCTTAGCAAGGCGTTTCCGAGCCTCCCCTTTTTTCATATTCAGAAAATTATTTTTATAAAATGAAGAAAAAGTTAGATTTTCATGAAGAAAAATAAAAAGCGTCAAGGAGTTTTTATGTTCAAAGAGTTTTTGTGAGTTTTGTCAATTTTATACTGATTTGTGAAGAAAATTTTGGGTTTTTGCAGTATTTTTGGCACTTTTACACACTTTCTCCACACCTTTTGCACATTTTATATGTTTCCCACTTCATCTGAAAAACATGGTGTTAAGATTACCATTACCTTGTTGTGCAAAAAACGCAACGAGAGTTTGAAATTAAAAGTAGAGCATGGTGAACCCTTTTCTTTCGCACAAAATGTGTCAGACAGAAAAAGCTGCTTTTTGTCGCGCGTTGTTTTTATAACGCGTTACCAAAGGCAGCTTTTTGTTTTGATATAAAAGAAAAGCGTTCGGTCGTTTACATGCATGAAAATTTATTAGAAAAATTATTAAATTATTAAAATTAAAAATGAATAGAAAAATATTATTAAGCTTGGGCACAGCAGTTTTTGTTGGAGCTTTAGCTCTTACATCAACAGGTGCTTTTTTTAGTGACGAAGAAATATCAACAGGAAACACATTTACAGCTGGTTCTATCGACCTTATGATCGATAACACTAGTTATGTAACAAGTACGACAACAGGACAACTTGTCGCTAGTTTAGGTACTACTTGGACAATGCGTAACCTAACTATCGAAAAGTTTTTTGACTTTACAGACCTAAAACCAGGAGATATTGGAGAAGATACAATCTCTCTTCATGTGGATAACAACGACTCATATCTTTGTGCTGATGTAACGCTTACATCTAACAATGAAAATAGTCTTGTTGAGCCAGAAGCAGAAGATGGAGATGTGACAAGTGATCCAAATGGTGGAGAACTTGCAAACCGAGTTAACTTTATTTGGTGGGCAGATGATGGAGACAATGTTCTAGAAGTTGGTGAAAACGTATTGCCAGGAGGTCCTTTGGGAGCTTTAGCAATAAACGCTACAACTACTGTTGTACTTGCTGACTCTGCTTCAAACATTTGGACAGGTGTCGGAGGACCGGTACCAGGTGCTTCTACAAGATACATTGGTAAAGCATGGTGTTTTGGAGAAATTACACCAGGAGCAATTGTACAAGATAACGCTACAACAAGTGGACCTCTAGTTCGAGGACCTGGCTTTACTTGTGATGGTTCAGACGAAGACAATACTTCACAGACAGATAGTTTGACAGCAAACGTAGGATTCCGAGCTGTTCAATCTCGAAACAATAGTGGCTTCTTGTGTGTACAGCGAGAAGTTCCACCACAAGGACCAACAACAGCAACAACAACAGTTAATAAAATTGTTCAGTTTTCAAATGTTGCAATTGAAGGTGTTGATGTAGCAGACTTTACACTTCATATAAATGGTCCAGGTGGAGATCAAATAGTAGTTGATGAAATTCCTAAAGGAGGACTTGCACCAGGAGTTTACACAGTAACAGAAGTATATTCAGGTAACCCTGCTAATGTAACTTTTGACGCAGTATTTAGTGGTTCTTGTTCAGAGATTCCAGTAGATACAAATACAGGAACAATGACACTCGTTGCGGGAGATGACACAACTTGTGTCATCACAAATACAGTTACTTTACAGCAACAAACCTAATTTATAGGAAATTAATTATCAAATTAATCAAAATAAAACTTAATGTATAAAAAAGTATTACTAAGTCTAGGAATCATCGCAGTTGTCAGTGCTGTTGCTATAAGTGGCACAGGTGCATTCTTCTCTGATTCTGAGACTTCAACTGGAAACACATTTACAGCTGGTTCTATTGATTTGAAAGTTGATAGTACAGCTCATTATGCAGGTTTGATTTGTGTTGCTACAGGTGAAGATCAATCAGGTAATCCAACATATACTTGGGAACTTGAAGATCCACAGGTGCCAACTACAAGACCAGATCTGCTTGATCAACCTTGTTCAGGAACATGGGCATTGAAAGATTTAAATCCACAGTTGGATAAGTTCTTCAATCTTTCTGATATTAAACCAGGAGATGATGGAGAAAACACCGTATCAATTCACATTGATAACAACCCAGCATACGCTTGTGTTGATATAACAAATATTCAAAACAACGACAACACACATATCCAGCCTGAAATAAATGCTGGAGATGCTACAGCGGGTCCAATTGGCGAAGGAGAATTAGGACAAAATCTTAATTTCCTAGTTTGGCTTGATCAGGGTGCAACCCCAGGTTTTAGTGGAGATGATGTAGGCGAAGGAGATAATATTTGGGGAGTAGGTGAGCCACTTCTTACACAAGGAACTGCTCCAAGTACAAACCAAACATATACTTTAGCTGATTCAGATACAGCACCACTTCCAGGCGGAACTACAGGTTACTTAGGAGTAGCTTGGTGTGCAGGAACATGGACAAATGTTGGTCCAGGCACATCTACTTGTGATGGTTCAACAATGGGCAACGAAGCTCAGACAGACTCATACTCAGCTGATCTTACATTCCGAGTTGAACAAGCAAGAAATAATGGTGAATTTCAGTGTACTCCACCGGAAGAAGGGGGTGATGTCGTAGTTGCGGCTAGCTACGCTACTGGCTTTGAACCAGGAGAAGGCTTTGCACCAGGAAATATAAATGGTCAGAGTGGATGGAAGAAAACAGGATCATATGACGCAGAAGTAGAGAGTAGTCCTGTAATTGCTGACCTCCAGTCACTTCGAATCTCAAATGCCGTTACGAGTGGTGCGTTTGGTGACCAAACTTTCGCTCCCGACCTAGCGAGTGGAGCAGGAGAGACAGGTATTGGTGATAGCGAAAATCACTTTGAAGCACAGTTTGATATTGCCTCAGTCTTAGGAGCATTGCAGGCTGGCTTGGTAATTTCAGTTTCACCTGATGATGGAAATGGAGCACGTATGAGCTACCTTCGTTTTGAAGACCAGGCAGATGGAATTCATGTTCACTTCGTAGATGTAGTTGATGCAGGACCTATTGGTACTGTAGCCTCTTTCCCTGATCAAGATATCGCAACAATTACTCGAACTCCTCATACTATTAAGTTCGTGATGGATTTTGTTGATGGTCCTGCAAACGATGTAGTTAAGATCTATATCGACAATGTTCTCGAGGTAACAGGTACAAGTTGGGAGGATTATTACCGCTATGACCCTGAACAGGCCGGCAATGGCAATCTACTCTCTGAGGTTGATACGCTTATCTTCCGCGCAGGTGGAACAGCAGCTCCAGCAAACAGTGGTAATGGCTTCCTATTCGATAAGGTATCGCTTCTGTCAGGTAACATCTAGAAGTTGCTTAGAATACTCAAAAATAATTAAATGAAAAAGATAATATTATCAATTACGTCAATAATTTTTGCAGGAGCATTAGTTCTTGGTGGAACTGTTGCTACCTATAACAACAAAAATGTTTCTTCAGGAAATACTTTTGCTACAGGAATTATTGATTTAAAAATTGATAATGAAAGTTACGTAACAAATGAAGATGGAAATTTAGTTTATAGTCCGAGTACATCTTGGAGTCTTGCACCACTTGCTGGACACTTGTTCTTCAATTTTCTCGACTTAAAACCGGGGGATATTGGAGAAGATACTATTTCTCTTCATGTAAATAACAACAATGCTTGGGTTTGTATGAATATAAACCTAACGGCTACACCTGAAAATGGTCAACCTGAACCAGAAGTTTTAGTTGATGCTACATCCGGAATAAATGATGGAGAGTTGCAAAACAATCTATATTTTTCTTTCTGGGCAGATGATGGCGACAATGTTTACGAGAATGGTGAAAAAATCTTCAAGCAAGGTTTAGTGAAAGATATTTGGGACGGAAAAAACTGGACTGTAGCTGACTCTGGGAAGAATATCTGGGGTGGAACAGGACCTATGCTCGCTAATACAACAAAATATATTGGCAAAGCATGGTGTTTCGGAAACTTATCAGAAAACCCTGTAAACCAAGACGGTCAAGGTAAAACTGGATCTAATGGTCCGTTAGTTCGTGGCACAGGGTTTATGTGCGAAGGTAAAGATGTTGGCAATATTGTCCAAAGTGACGGTATAAAAGCCGATGTCAGCTTCACAGTTGTGCAATCCAGAAGTAACTCAGGATTCCTCTGTGCTGGAGGCGAGCCACAAGAGCCACCAAAACACACCTCTACTTTATTCTCAGATAATTTCAATTCTTGTTTCAAAGGAAAAGTTTTCAACAAAATTGATAACGCAAAATGGGATCAAATCGGGGGTGTGCAAGGTGACGATCATGGAAATCCACACGGAAAAGTAGCTGCGCTCGACGCAGGCACAAACCAAAGTGGTGCAAATCATACAGAAGTTTTAACAACAGAGTCTATCTCAACAACAGGATACAACAATATTGTACTCAAATATG
>JANWHC010000028.1 GCA_025450615.1 Minisyncoccota bacterium | reverse complement strand
GGGCTTGAAAGGTTTTAGTGGCAGGATGGATTTTTTTATGCCCATACCACTTTGGAGTTGCAATCTTGATTATTTCTACTAGATCGAAAGTTGTATCAATTGACTTCTCTACTCGTCTGGCCACGATGGCTTTAGCTATCTTCCAAGCAAACTGCTCTTCACCATAGCTTTTCAAAATAGTTGAAATATTTTCTAAATCCCAAGTGTTTACTATTTCGCGAGCAGTTAAGTCCTCTGGTTTCAAATCCTTTTTGAAGGACATGATCAGAGGCTCATTTTTTTGAAACGAGAATCCCCGACCTGAATCTTCAAACTGATTTGAGGATAATCCTATGTCTAGTAAAATTTTGTCGACTTCGGTTACGTTTATATCTTTGAGTAAAGTTCTCATGTTTCGAAAACTTCCATAAAGAAATTCAAACTCAGTATTTTTAGGTAGTCTTTTTTTCGCTCTCACTTCAGCGTCAATATCTAAATCGATACCAATAAGTCGAACTTTATCGTTGAAGCGATTGAAAACTTCTAAAGTGTGCCCTCCACCACCTAAAGTACCATCAACAAAAACTTCACCTTCCTTTAATTGCAGCCCATCTATTGCTTCTTGTAAAAGAACAGTTTTGTGTTGCATGTTTTATAGAACACCGACTGAACCGAGCTTTTCGGCAAGAGTGTCAGCTTGCTTCTCGACAACTTTCTTGTAATCAGCCCAAGTTTTTTCGTTCCATATTTCAACGCGACTTGAAACTCCGATAACCACAACTTTATTTTTCAAATTTGCTCTATCTCGCAAAAAATCTGGTATGAGGATTCGACCGATTGAATCAATCTCCGCGTCTGTTGCTCCTGCAAACATAAAACGGTTAAAGCTTCGGTTGTCCGCTTGAAGAAGTGAAGATTGATTTAATCTTTCGGAAATTCCACTCCATTCTTTTTGTGTAAACACAAACAAGCAATTATCGAGTCCCGGAGTTATCACAACTTTTTTTCCCATCTCTGTTCTAAACTTTGCTGGAAGCGAAAGTCTGTTTTTATCATCAATGGTGTGTGTATACTCTCCTATGAACATAAAAATTTGTATCGTTAAAAACTTTAATTTCCCTTTGTTAGTTAGAGAAACTAAATTATCCCACCTTTTCCCACTCGCTATGCATTATATACCACTTCTTCCCACCTTGTACACAATAGAGAGGTGCACAACCTGTGGATAACAAAAACACCCTCATTTAGAGGGTGGTTTTGTAAATTTTTACTTTGGGCGCATTAAGGGGAAAGTTTGTAGCTCGCGTAGGGGTTTGTCTACCAATATTGCAAAAAGTCTTTCGCCGAAACCAAAACCACATGTTGGTGGCATTCCGTGCTCTAACATTTCAACAAATTCAAAATCAGCCATCATTGCCTCTGTATCCCCTCCTTCTATAAGTTTTTGCTGTGCAACAAACCTTTCTTTTTGATCAATTGGGTCGTTTAATTCTGAGTAACCGTTACCAACTTCGCTTCCTGCAATGATAGGTTGAAATCTCTGCACAGTTTTTTTATCCATATTTGCTTTGGCCAGTGGAGCAACAAGAATAGGATGATTTACTAGAAAAGCTGGACCAGAAATATTTTTTCGACAATACTTCCAAAGTGTATCCATGAGTCTCTCTCTGTTTGTGCCATCGTATTTTACCGAAAGTTCTTCTAGTTTATTCATCATCTCTTTTTCACTAGAATTTAAAACATCGATCCCAGTTTGCTTTTTTATTTCTTCTGTATAATCAACCACAGCCCATTCATTTGCTAAATCAAAAGTGTGTCCTTTGGAAGTAAAGATTGTTTTACCAAAAACTTCATTAGCTATTTCTATATACATTTCCCTAACTAGTTTCATGCCATCGTTGTAGTCCGCAAAAGACCAGTAAAACTCCATATTAGTAAATTCTTGAGCATGTTCAGCACTTGTACCTTCGTTACGATACGCCCGTCCAATTTCAAATGTTTTAGGAAAACCTCCAGACATAAGTCTCTTCTGCCACAGCTCGCCTATAGATATACGCAAGTAGACATCTAAATCATAGTCGTTGTGATGAGTTTTAAATGGAGTAGCTTCTGCTCCCCCAGTTGTAGTTTCTAGAGTTGGAGTTTCAACTTCAAGAAAACCCTGATTTTTCATAAAGTTTCGTGTGGCATCCCAAAACTTTGCTTTTTTTATCATTAAATCTCGAAGCTCAGGAGTGGTTAAAAAATCTAAATATCTTTTTCGGAATTTTTCATCAATATCTGTAAGACCGTGCCATTTTTCCGGAAGAGGTAGAAGTGACTTGGAAGCCATGACCCAAGATTCAGCTTGCACTGATTGTTCACCAGTTTTAGAAAGTATCGGTAGACCAGTAACAGAAATAAAATCACCTACATCCACTGTGTCCGCAAAAAGAGAAAAAGAATCGATGCCAATTGCATCTTTTTTTATTATTGCTTGAATTTGCTCAGTGCCGTCAAAAATAACAGCAAAAAGTATTGCTCCCTGACCTCGCAAAGCCGTAACTCTACCAGCTACAGATATAGACTGCGCTTGTTCGACGCATTTATCAAAATTTTTCTTAAGAAAATCAACAGGAAAATCTTTTGGAACTTTCGCCGGATAAGGATCGATACCTTTGCTTTTTAGGAGTTCGAGTTTTTTGAGACGAGCGTCTCTAATCTCATCGAGTGATGCCATTTCTTAATTATAGTTTAAACCCGCACCTTAATCAATTATTTAACCTCTACGACTTTGTATGAGAGCTCGCCGTTCGGCGCTTTGAAAGTAAAAGACTCACCTTTTTTCTTACCTAAAATAGATTGACCAAAAGGAGATTTCATAGAAATTTTATTTGAAATAACATCTGATTCTTCAGAACCAACAATGTTGTATACGAACTTTTTACCATCTTTCTCTACAGTTACGGTTGAGCCGACAGTTACAGTTCCACTGTGATTTCCTGAAACAATTTTGGCTGTTTTAAGAAGGCCCTCAAGTTTGGCTATTCTGTCCTCAATAGTTGCCTGATTGTCACGAGCTTCATGATATTCGGCATTTTCAGATAGATCTCCTAGAGATTTTGCATATTCTAGTGATTCTGCTACTTCTTTCCTTTTTTTACCTTTTAGCTCTGCTAATTCCTTTGTAAATTCGTCAAACTTTTCCTGTGTCAGATACTCATGCTCTTTCATTAAGTTTTTGTTTATTTATTAAATTAAGTGTGACTAATATAGCAAAATTTTAGTCCGGAGTCAAAACCCTTAAACTTTCATAATTTGAGTGAAATCCGACGTTGAGAGTTTGAAAATGTGAGGAGTCTTATAATCATAAGGCGACGAACATTTTTAAACTAGAAACAAGTAGTTCGCCAAATTTGGAAGTTTTAGTTTAGATATTCTGGATGGTAAATGTGTAACCAATCTAAAAATTCCTGCATAACTAATACCGAACCGAATTGGTTATTTTTTGGACCTCTTTCCATGACGATAGCATAGGCGTATTTAGGATTATCAATCGGCCAAAAACCTACAACCCAAGAATTCACTTCATCCTTACTAGCCCCAATCTGAGCAGTACCTGTTTTTGATGCAACTTTAACGAAAGGAAAATTGATAGCAGCTGAAGTACCATCCGTAACTCCTTCTCTCATACCTTCTTTTACTATTGCATAAAAATTTTGGTTTAGATTTATATTTACAACAATTTTTGGAGATGAATTAACATCTACAAAAGTTGGCGTAATAAGTTTTCCGTTGTTTGCGATCGCCGCCACTGCTCGAACTGCCTGAATTGGTGTAACTTGAAAACCGTACTGACCAATCGCCGTGTTATAAGTATCTCCCACTCTCCACTCTTCACCTTGAAAAGTCTTTGCCTTCCACTCAGGACTAGGAATTGTTCCGGATTGTTCGCCAGGAAAATCAATATTTGTAGTAGTGCCAAAACCAAACATTTTTACATATTTATCTAAATTATCTATACCAATACCTTTTTGATCTTTATATCCTCCAGTCACTTCATAGAAATACACGTTTGAAGAAACAGCAATCGCCCGACGTAAATCTACTAGTCCGTGAGCTTTCCAATCCATAAAGGTAGAAGGTTTGTCTGGGAAGAAAGGGTTTGGAATTGTAATAGATCCTGTACTTAATATTTGTTTATTAGGATCAATCACACCCTGATCAAGAACACCCATTGCAATAAAAAGCTTCATGATTGATCCAGGTGTATACAAACCTTGCACAACACGGTTTAGAAAAGGATGATTTTTATCGTTTATCCAATTATTTATTTTTTCTTTCTCAGAACCCTCGGTCATTACTCCAGAGTCATATTCTGGGAAATTGCTACTCGCTAAAATTTCTCCGTTTCGAACATCCATAATCACCCCAGCCCCTCCCTTATAGCCAGCTCGATCAGCGATATCTAGTAGTGACGCGTATAATTTCCTTTGTAAACTCAAATCAATTGTCAAAGTAATATTTTCACCATCTCGTGGTTTTTGGGTAATACTTTCTGAAATAATATTACCTTTTACATCTGTCTCAATAATGTTTGTTCCATTTTGGCCTGATAATTTGTAATCAAGAAGTTTTTCCAAACCATCTTTTGGATCAAACTTATTTAAATAGTAAAAACCTGAGGAATCCTTAGTTGGATATTTTACATAACCTAATACCGTAGATAAGCCTGTTGAGGAAGCGTAAATTCTACTTGAATAGTCGGGGTTATCTTGATTTATGGAGTTCCAAACAATAGGTGTTCCATTGCGATCATAAATAACTCCTCTGTTAGCAAAAATGGCGGTTTGTTGTAAGTTGTTGTTATCACTTCTATTTCTAAATTTTTCTCCATTCACTATTTGTAGTGACGCTAGTTTGTATGTAAAAACTAAACCAACTATAAGTAAAAAACCAAGAACTAGGCTAAAAATTCCCTTATGTATTGGTTTTTCAATTCGTCCCTCAAACTGGTGTAAATTAAACTCAGGAAGATTTTTTGAATCGAGAAATATTTCATCTGGAGCGATATCCTTTGTACTCTTTCTTTTTATTTTTAAAAAGTTTTTTATTTGATGAAACATGATTTATGTTCTAATCCTATCTTTAACAAAAAGAGTTATGGAAATAAAAACAAAAGCAATTGTTAAACCGTAATATGGAAAAGAAAATCTTTCAGCATACAAGGAATCGAATAAAAATCCCAAAAACAAAACTTCAAAATAAGAGGGTAAATAAAGAGTAAAAAACACAACTACTGGAATAGAAACGAACCAGGGTAGTAGAAACACTAAAATAAGTACTACTAAAAATAGTGCGACTCTAACAGGCGGATTTATTAGGAAATCATACATGGCCAAATAATATCATAGAAATATCACATTTATTGGTTAATCTACAAAAACATAGTCTGAAGCAAACACATTTATTGGTACACGAAGATATATCGTCTTAAATGAACCTTGAGATTCAGTATCAATATAATATACACTTGCAATTATGCTGTGATTTATACCTGGATATAGAAATTCATCGCCCCATAAAATATCTGTATCTTTTGGAACTTCAACTTTAAAATTTTGCCCACCATTCCCAGTTAAGGTGAACGTCGCACCGGTCCTAGAAATAGTGGCATCTTGTTTTTGACCTCCACTTGAAAACAGATTAACAAGTGAAGTGTGTGGAGTTATATTTGTCACAAGTCCAACAATAATATTTCCCCCAATATAAACTTTACTACCAGGGGTAATATTATCAGCTGAACCAACATCAATTACTAAAGTGTCATATGGAGATCTTGGTGGTTTAGAAAGAATACTAGATATAGTCTTTGTACCAGAAAATTGTCTACCCAACTCATTTTTTAAATTTTCATTTTCTTTTACAACAAGATCATAGTCGGCTTCTTTTAATAAAAGCGTTGCATTTTGCTCTTCTAAGGAAAGATTCCTTTCAATCAAATCATTTTTTAATGAAAAATAATTTTTTATACTCGCGAAAGGAGCCCAGACAAATGTTCCAGTGGCCCAAACTGGTCTAGCTACTCCCCACACGACACGTCTCCATGAATTTCCAAATAAAAATCCTATTAAAGACAATAAAATATAAATCAAAACAACAGCGATAAATTTTGAACGACCAGTGTTTTTTGGTTTACTTTTTAGGAGGTAACTCATCTTCGTTCGCAATTAAAACATCTCGGTAAATTTCTAGATTTTCTAAAATTATTCCAGTTCCTCTACAGACTGCAGTCAAGGGATCCGGGGCAATATGTACAGGAATTTTACTATACTCAGCAATTATTTCCGCTAAGCCTTTTATGAGGGCCCCACCGCCAGTCAAGTATATTCCTCTTTGCATAACATCAGAAATAATCTCCGGTGGTGTCGTTTCTAAGACTTCTTTCACGGATTCAATAAGAGTATCGATAGATTGAGAAATAGCCTCTCGTATATCTGAATCAGTTATAACTACCTCTCTTGGAAGCCCAGAGATAAGATCACGGCCTTTTATCGAAGCCTCGAGCGGAGAATCACTTGGTAAAATAGAACCTATAGATATTTTTACAGTCTCAGCTGTTTTTTCACCAATTAAAATTTTAAATTCTGATCGCACATAAGAAATAATATCGTTGTTTAGTTTATCTCCCGCAATTCGAAGATTTTTTGAGCGGACGACTCCACCCAAAGAAATGACTGCGATGTCCGTAGTTCCTCCGCCAATATCAATAATCATATTTCCGACAGGTTCCATTATTGGTAGTCGTATTCCGATAGCGGCCGCCATTGGTTCTTCAACAATAAAAACTTCTGACGCGCCGGCATTTTTTGTCGCATCACGAACTGCGCGGGTTTCCACGTTTGTGATTCCGCTTGGTACGCCCACCACAACTCTTGGGCCCAGAAGTTTTCTATTTTCTTTTTGAGCTTTGTTTAGTAAATATGTAATCATCTCTTCAGTTACTTCGAAGTCAGAAATCACACCATCCACAAGGGGTCTGACAGCAACTATGTGCCCTGGAGTCCGCCCTAACATTTGCTTTGCGTCTTTTCCAACAGCCACAACTCTTCCTGTTTTTTGATTTACCGCCACAACAGAGGGTTCGTTTATAACAATCCCCTTTCCATTTAGATAAACTAGTGTGTTTGCTGTACCCAAATCAATACCAACATCATTGGAGAGAAATCGTTTTAGTTGTTCTAATCTTTTTATCATTTTAAAATTTAATCAAAGAAATCCCTATCAGAATCTGCTTCTGATTTATACAAAAACATATGGCTTAAAATTACAAATTTTTCAAAGCAACGTCCAAACTTACCACTTCAGATTCACTTTCTTTTCTTTTTTTTACCTCAATCTTCTCTTCAGCTACAGTTTTATCTGAAATTACAAATCTTACAGGGATTCCAATAAGATCAGAGTCAGCGAATTTCTCTCCAGCTCGCAAATCTCTGTCATCATAGAGTACAGTAAAACCGTTCGATTTCAAATCGTCGTATACCTTGTCAGCAAATGAAACTGTGGTTCCGTTTACTCCAAGTCTAACTAAATGGACGTGAAATGGGCTAACTTCTTTCGGCCAAGATAAACCTTTGTCATCTGAAAATACTTCAGCTAAAACACCCATAAGACGTGTAATGCCAATTCCGTATGACCCCAAAAATACTCCTTTTTTCTCACCATCACTATCATTAAAATAAAGTCCTAATTCTTCGCATTTTTTAGTACCAAAAGTAAATATATTTCCGACTTCGGCGGCTTTTTTCATTTCAAAATCAGATTTCTCAACATTTAAGTCGGCTAAAGTTTTATCGTTGAAAACTTCCTCATTTAAGGCAAGTTTTCCATCTTTGTGGACATAAATATTATCTTCTCCAGCGTCACAAATTGTTTGAAACTCGTGACTGAATTTATCTGTAAACACTCCTCCAGAAGCAGACGTTACAAAAGTATTACCACCAAGACCTACTCTTTCAAAAACTTTTTTATAAGCTTCTATAGTTTTGTTGTAAAAATTCATATGCTCTTCCTCATTTGTTGAGTAAGAATACATATCTTTCATAATAAACTCTCGACATCTCATTATTCCAGCCTTTGCACGAACTTCATTTCTAAGTTTATTTTGGAATTGGTGAACATATACAGGTAGATCGTTATAACTTTTAACATGATAAGTCATGAGACTAGTTATAGGTTCTTCATGAGACCAGCCAAAACCAACTTCTGTTCCATTTTTAAGTTGTGATTTAAACCAAACATCAACCTTTTCATCATTCCATCTATCAGTTTTTTCCCATAATTCTTTACTTTGTAAGCTAGACATCAAAAGCTCAGTGGAACCAACACTTTTCATTTCCTCTGAAACGATTTGTTTTATTTTCGAAACAACCATAAGACCTAGAGGTAAAATAGAATACACACCTGCTTGTTCCTTATGGATAAAACCTGCCCGGATCAAAAGTTCGGCGTTTTTTGAAGTCTCATCGCTTGGAATCTCCTTTCGAGTTTTTGTAAAAAGTTGTGACTGTCGCATAGAACAATAGTATATCAAAAAATAATTTTGAGCAAAAAGAAAGGACCGATTGAATCGGTCAAAAGAAGGGAGAGGCGGTTGTTCAAAACACTGCACGAGGCAACGTGGGCCCTTACACTAGTTGTTGGATCGTGAGGAAGTCAGCCTCCTCTCCCCAAATTCATATTGAGGTAAGAAAACAAAATTGTCAAAATAAAAAAACCCTGACTCCGCGAAGCTCACGTATTTCGTGAGGCTCCGCGGGCAGGGTGTCATCTGCATTTAAGTCTTAAAAACCACCAGGTTATTTGTGAGCGTCAAACAATCAGCTGCTCGGAACTAGCTGAATGTGCCACATCACGGGCTGGCTCGACGACATTTGGTCATCCGAGGAGGTGGAAACCCTCACCTACCGAGCGAGGGGTCGGAAGCCAAGAGGCCTTCTATCTAAAGCATGAACCAATTATCTTAAAATGTCAAGACTTTACAAAAAAACTTTAGAACAACTTTATCACATCATGAGAAGTTACAACAATCATAAGAAGAATAAGTAATACAAAACCTAAAAGATTGCTGTATTGCACGATTTTTGGAGGAATTTCGCGACGAGTAATAGCTTCGATCAAAAGGAAAAGAAGTCGTCCTCCGTCAAGAGCTGGAAATGGAATAAGATTTATAACTGCTAAGTTTATTGAGATAAGCGCAACAATTGTTAAAAGGTAAACAAAGCCTAGGCTTTTTGCTTCCCCTACTACATGAGCAATACCAATTGGACCAGTAACTTGTGACAAGTCAGATTTTAATCTAACAGAGTCCCAAATAAATTGTGATAAACCAACCACTGTTTGTTTAAATAAAAGTCCTGTAGTTCTCACTCCTTCTGCCAACGCTAAATGTACTGGAAGTTTTAGTGTACCAATCTCATCCATTGATACTCCAATCATCTTTTTTCCACTCACTTCATTTAATGTAGGAGTGACGGTAACATTTTTAGGTACACCTGTTCCCCTTTGGTAAGTTATTACTAATTTACTTTCACTATTATTTATAATAAACTCTTGAAACTTTTCAGTATCTAAATCTTTTTCTTGAAGCGAATTATTGTCAGAAGAAACAGACAAAATAATGTCTCCAGAAATAAGACCAGCCTTATTTGCGGGAGAATCTTGGATAACTTCTGTAATAACCAAGTTTGTATTTTTAACCTCTCCAAAACCTGAATATTCACTACTTGCAGGAAGACCAATTACAAAACCTAACGAGATAAGAAACCAAGCAAAAACCACATTCATAAAAACTCCTGCCACCAAAACGCTAGCTTTAATCCATTTTGGTTTGTAAACAAAACTTGTTTCCCTATCTTCATTGGAGATTTCCCCAGCGTGTGCATCTTCACCAAAAATTTTTACGAAACCTCCAAAAGGCAATGCATTCAAGGTGTAAACTGTATCGCCCCATTTTTTAGAGAAAATTTTTGGTGGGAAACCAAGTCCAAACTCGTCTACCCGAATACCTGACTTTTTAGCCACAATAAAATGTCCAAATTCATGGACTAAAATAAGTAAAGCTAAAATTATTAGAAAGATGATTATGGTCATGGATTATTCTAGAATTTCCTTCTCTTTCTTTGTAAAAGCATCTTCTAAAACTTTAGTTGAATCATCTAAAATTTTCTGAAGTTCAGTCTTAAATCTAAACTTCTCGTCTTCTGACATTCCGCCTTCTTTTTCTTTCTTATCTATGTCTTTCAAAACTTTCTCTCTATCTCCGCGAAGTTTAATACGCGCATCTTCAAGTTTTTGCTTTGCTACTTTAACTAGTGATTGCCTTCTGTCTGAAGTAAGATCAGGAAAAACCACTCGAAGACCTTTGTCATCCACTGTGACAGAAAGTCCTAAGTCAGAAACTAAGATAGCTTTTTCGATAGACTTTGTGACGCTGTTATCCCAAGGAGAAATCCGAAGCATTCGGGCGTCTTCCACAGAAATATTGGCTACTTGAGAAATGGGCATATCATTTCCATAGGCTTCAACTTTTACCCCATCTAAAATAGCTGGGCTTGCTCTGCCAGTTCTGACACTCGAAAACTCTTTTTTTAGCCACTCTTCTGTCTCTTTCACATTCTTTTTTATTTCAGTGAAGTTATATTGCATAGATTTCTATTATATCAGATCGAAAGAACTAAATTCTCCAAGATCATTTTGATTGGTGCGCCACGATCTAGTAGTGCTTTTCTAGCAAACTGACAAGCTTCGAGAGATTTTGCTTTATTTTCGACACCACTTCCATGTAATTCACTCTCAATATTGTTTATAAAACTTATTGCATCCTGTTTTGTTTTTTCTTCATCATTTATTTCCTCTACTATTTCTTTAACCTTATCCATTCTTTCTGTCATCGAAAGCTTAAGGAAAGAACCAACTTCTAGTTCTCCTTTATCTCCATGAAAAACCATCATCCGGCTTTTTAAGGTAGGCAAAAGTGTATCTTGTGGAGAGAAAATGAAAAAGTGGGTCCCATCCCTAGGCTCTTCAAAAACTTTAAGCAACGCATTTTGTGCTTCCTCTGTTATAAAATCTGTTTCAATAACAAAAATCTTTTTACCTCCAGCAATACCTTTTCTCATTTCGCTTTCAGTAATAGTTCTAGCATCAGCTATCGTCATTGTTTCAAATTTAGAATGCGAATAGTCTGGATTCCCAGTAGTTTTTATTCCAACAATTTCCTCAAGAAAATGTTTCAGTTTCGATGCCTCTTCCTCAATTTTGTGAGTCACCAAAAGATAAGCATGATGGAGAGTTTCCCTCTCCCTATATAATTCCATGAACGAATGCATGTGGGTATTATAACAAAAAAATATTAACGCTTACTAATCACACTTCTCTTGTACATATCGAGGTGCTCTAAGGCGATTCCTGTGCCGTTTGCGACACAGTACATAGCATCTTTAGCCAAAACAGCTTTTACACCTGTTCGGCGAAAAACAAGTTCTGGAAAATTTCGAAGCTGACTTGAGCCACCAGTCATAATAATTCCTTGATCTATAATATCTGAAGAAAGTTCTGGTGGAGTCTCTTGTAAAACATCTTTAATAGCCTTAATCATTTCCCGTAAATCCTTACTTATCGCTTTTACAATTTCATTTGTTTTTATTTCAACACTTCTTGGAAGTCCTGTGACGAAATCACGTCCTTTTATTACCATAGCGAGTTCTTCGTCCACAGGAATTGCAGAACCAATTTTTATTTTTATATCTTCTGCAGTTTTATCCCCGATTCCAAGGTTAAAAGTTTTCTTTATATAATCTGCAATCGCGTAGTCGATTTTATTTCCAGCACATTTTACAGAAGTTGAAGAAACAATTCCACCTAAAGAAATAACTGCCACGTCTGTTGTTCCTCCTCCGATATCAACGATCATATGCCCTATAGCTTCGTGAATAGGAATTCCAGCGCCAATTGCCGCTAAAATAGGCTCTTTAACCACATAAGCATTCTTTGCTCCAGCGCGAATTGCTGCTTCTATAACCGCACGGCGTTCGGTTGAAGTAACTCCAGCTGGCACAGAAACTAGTACTTCTGGTTTTGTGAAGTTCCATTTGCCCAAAGCTTTATCAATATAGTATCTGAGCATAGCCTCAGTAACCCGATAATCAGCAATTACACCATCTTTCATGGGTCTGTATGCTATAATACTCTCAGGTGTGCGCCCTATCATCTCTTTGGCTTCAATGCCTATAGCCACGATTCGGTTGTCAGACTCTGAAACTGCCACAACAGAAGGCTCATTTAAAACAATACCCTTACCTGGAACATAGACTAATATGTTTGCAGTGCCAAGATCTATTCCTAATTTTTTTGAGAAAATACTCATGTTGGGTATACTATGAGCTAAAACAATGGATAATGCAAAAAATCACATTCTTAATAATAAAAGATCCTACACAACCATAATTGTCATTATTTTAATATTGATTTTAGGATTTATAGGTTTCAAAAATGGATTTAGAATAAAAAATAATTTTACTGTTGGGAAAATTGGAACTGTCGTCCTAAAAATACCACTTCCACTTACATCAATTTTTATTGATGAAACAAAAAAAATTACTACCTCAAAAGATAATGAGGAAGTAACTATTCCCTTCTCACCGCGCAAGCACACAATAATAATTTCACGCGAAGGTTACTTTCCATGGAAAAAAGATTTCACTGTTCCATCTGGAGAAACTTTAGAACTCCATCCACTTTTTATTTCGCAAAACGCAACTGGAGAAATCATCACTCAAAATGATCCGGAATATTTTAATATTAGAAATAAAATTATTAAGGATATTACACCGACCGCACAAAATCCTAAAATTTCTTTTGATAAAACAACAACTCTTTGGTTAGACGACAACGCGATAATCGTGCAATTTGGAAGTACAACAAAAAAAGTTATCCAACCAGACACAATAATTAAAAATGTTGATTTTTATAGAAATAGAAGCGATGTTGTAATATTTTCGACAACAAACTCAGTGTATGCAATCGAAGTCGACTCTTTTGGTGGTCAGAACTTTATGCCGATATATCGAGGTCAAGATCCCGCTTTTGTAAAAGCTAGCGAAAACACAATGTATGTTTTTGATGCAGATAACTTAATGGAGGTATTAATTTAATTAGCATCAATTTTCTTATTAGAGCAAGTCCTTTGTATACCCTCCTTTTGCTATAATGGCCAAATGCGAATTTTGACGACGATTCCAATAGCCAAAGGTATAGGCAAAGACACTCTCACCTATTTTGCTAAGGAAGATGTTCCTTTAGGATCGATCGTTTCTATCCCCTTAAGATCAAAAAAAGCGTTGGGTTTAGTTATCGGGACGAATAATGCAGAGGATTTAAAAACTGAACTTAAATCTCTTGACTACAGTATAAAAAAGATCGACAAAATAGAATCGTATTCATTTTTATCTAGAGATTTCGTTGAAAGTTGTAAGAAAATTGCTGACTTTAATGCGGGAACTATTGGAAGTGTCTTAGCTGCTTTAATTCCCAAAATAATTCTTGAATCAACAAAAGAATTATCTTTTCCTGTCCCAAGTAAAGCACCTAAGGTTTTTTTTGAAACATTACTTTTACAATCCGACGAAGAAGAGCGTTTTGCTACATATAAAAGCTTAATTCGCGAGGAATTTGCAAAAGGACACTCTGTTCTCTTTTGTATGCCGACCACTGAAGATATCTTAAACGCAAAAGTACTCTTAGAGAAAGGTATTGAAAAATATACTTATGTAATACACGGAGCACTCCCAAAAAAAGAAATAACTGATTTGTGGAAAAAAATAGCGACCGAAACTCATCCGATCGTAGTAGTGACCAGTGGATCATTTCTTGCTCTGCCCATAAATAACTTAGGAACGATAGTTTTAGAAAAAGAAAGTTCAAGGTCATATAAAATGCAAACAAGGCCTTTTATAGATATTAGACAAGCTGTAGAATTTTTTGCTGAGGAGTCAAAAATCCGATTAGTTTTGGGTGATACTTTACTTCGTGTAGAAACTTTATGGGAATTAAAAAATCCAGATAAAAATAGTTCCTATTCAGAGCTTTCTCCGCTAAAATTTCGTTCCGTAAGTCCAGCCGATTGCAGAATAGTTAGCACTAGAGTGCCTCAAAATCTAAAGACTAAAGAATTTTCAGTAATTGGGGACGAACTAAAAAAAATAATAAGAAATGCCACAGAAAATAACGAACAAACTTTTTTGTTTTGTGGTAGACGTGGGTTTAGTCCAGTAACTGTGTGCTCAGACTGTGGTACTGTTGTAGTTTGTAAAAATTGCTCTGCACCTGTTGTTTTATATAGAAAAAAAGAAATGACAGCTGGATCAAAAAATAATCTTTTTGTTTGTCATCATTGTGGAGAAAGAAGAGACGCTGCGGAGCTTTGCCAGTACTGCAAGGGTTGGAGATTAAATCCTCTTGGTATTGGAACAGAAACTGTATTGGAAGAATTAAAAAATCTTTTTCCAAAAGCTAATGTGTTGATTATGGATAAAGATAATATAAAAACCCACAAACAAGCCGTAAAACTCCGCGAAACTTTTTATAACACTCCTGGAAGCATAATGATTGGAACTGAGCTTGCTTTAACTTACCTCAACCGAAAAGTTCAAAACACTGCAGTCGTTTCTATGGACTCATATTTTTCAATACCAGACTTTAAAATAAATGAAAAAATATTTCATATCCTACTAGATTTGAGAAATCTTTCTGAGAAAAATATGCTAGTTCAAACTCGACAGGAAAACACGAGAATTTTTGACTATGCAATTCGCGGGAATCTTGTTGATTTTTATCGTGACGAGATTGATGATAGAAAATCTATCGGTTATCCACCTTTTACAACATATATAAAAATCTCACTTACTGGAGATAAGACAAAAATTAAAAAAGAGATGACGGAAATTTCTGAGTTTATGTTGCCTTTTGAAGTAAATACTTTTGATGCATGGAACCCGGGTAGTAAGGAAAAATATACAGTAAATGGTCTCATTTCCTTACCTCGCGGTAAATGGATTGAGGAGTCTCTTCTTTCCAAATTGCGGTCTCTTCCTCCAAATGTGTCGATAAGAGTAGACCCCGTTACCCTTCTGTAAAGCACTTTTTTGTGTTAAGGTAAAGAAAATTATGAAGAAAATCCTTCAAAAAGACGTTAAAATATTGAGAGAAATAGCTAAGGAAGTTTCTCTAAATGAGATAGGCACTCCTAAGATAAAAAAGATGCTTTCTGAGATGAAAGAAGCTTTAATGTCACAAGATGATGGCGTGGCAATTGCAGCACCACAAATTGGATACTCACTTAGGATGTTCATTATCTCGGAGAGAATATTTGAGATAGATAAAAAAGTCAAAGAAGGGACTGATATACTAATTGATTCAAAAATTAAGAATTCTCAAAAACTTATTTTTATAAACCCTGTTATCAAAAAACTATCCAAGGAAAAAAAGAGTGTTGAAGAGGGGTGTTTATCTGTTAGATATCTTTATGGAAAAGTTAATCGAAGTAACAAAGCGACTATCGAAGCTTATGATGAAAATGGTAAAAAATTTGAAAGAGGAGGAGTTGGTCTTTTGGCTCAGATTTTTCAACACGAAGTAGACCATTTAAATGGTATTTTGTTTATCGATAAAGCAAAAGATATAGAAGATATGCCTCCTAATTCACAGAAATAGAATGAAAAATAATTTGCGCATCGCTTTTTTTGGCACTCCTCCATTAACACTTGAGATTTTAGAGGAATTAAAAAATTCAAACTTTTCACCAGAACTTATTGTGACTGGGCCAGATGCTCCAGTTGGCAGAAAACTTATCCTAACTTCACCTGAACCAAAAAAATGGGCAGAGGAAAATAATATTCAGATCATTCAGCCAGAAAAAATAACTGAGGAGTTTTTAGAAAAATTAAAAAAAACTTCTTGGGATTTATTTATTGTCGTTGCTTATGGCAAAATTCTTCCAGAAGATTTAATAAATATACCTAAATACGGTACGCTTAATATTCATTATTCCTTACTTCCGAAATATCGTGGCGCAACCCCTGTTGAAAGCGCAATATTAAATGGAGAAACAAAAACTGGTGTTTGTATCCAAAAAATGGTTTATGAGCTAGATGCGGGACCGGTAATAGCTCTCGAAGAAGTCGATATAGACTCAGAGGAAACTGCCCCAGAGCTTAGAAATAGACTGAATCAAATCGGAAAAAAACTTTTAGTAGAAACATTGCCTAAATATATTTCAGGCGAAATTAAGCCTGTAGAACAGAACCACATAGAAAAAACCCGTTGTGGCAAAATTAAAAAAGAAGATGGTGAAATAAAGCTAACTGAAAATCCAGAAGAATTATACAGAAAGTACCGAGCATACCATGGCTGGCCAAGTGTTTTTTTCTTTGTTGAAAAAAATAATGTAAGAACTCGAGTTAAAATAACTGAGGCAACTTTTCAAAATGGAGAGTTTATCCCACTTAAAGTTGTTCCGGAAGGCAAAAAAGAAATCTCTTACGAAAGTTTTTCTAGAAATTTGAATTAATCTGAATTATATTCTGAGTTTAAGGAAACCGAGTCAAGTAGAAGAGCTTTTGCTTCGGACTTTTGCATAACATACAAAAGAAGAATGATAATAAAAATACAACCAAACACGAATCCAACTAAAAACCAATTTGCTTTTTGCTTCAAACTGCCAACAGGAACATTTTGATTTAGATTTATCATAAAAGTTATCGATTCTTCCTAAAATTAAGTCTCTTTAGTAAATTTTTTACTTGCCCTGCTCCACGTCGAAAAAGTGTGTCTTTCTTTTTCTTGTGTGTAACAATTTCCCTCTCTGCTTCGTCTCGAATTATATCAATAGCTGAATATAAATCGTTTGCTTCCGCTGTAGCAAAAACTTGACCCTTTCCAGGCTCCATTAGATTTATTTCTGCTCTAAAAATATCACCGGACTTATGGTGATTTGTTGTTTTACCAATTTCTATTTCACAAATAGTTTCTGACTTTTTTTCTAAAAATTTTTCAAGAGACGAAATTTTTCTATTTACATAATCACTAATCGGTCCAGTAATCTCGCAATTAACTCCCCTGATTTTGATGTTCATAGACTAATTATACTACTTTTTTATTTATTTAAAAACAATGAAGTCCGCAGTGAAGCGAGCTTCATTGCGGACTTATTTTTCTGGTCACTTCGAGTCCTTCTCCTGTGGCAAGAACTCGAACCAGAGGCGAACGAAACCTTTGTGTCCCTCTGTAAACGTCGGGAGCATCAACTCTGAGGACAGCCTTCGAGCGCTTCGGTTTAGGTCGATTGCCTCCTGCTTAACCGCAAAGTGTACGTATTCAGGTATCGCCCAGCCCCTTTCGCTACCAGCATAGTACGTCACGCCGAAAACGTGAGTTATGAACCCGAAAATGTCCGCATAGGGGCAATCTCGGGTCACAGAATCAAATTGCATGAGATCAATATCAGATGGCATTGTCGACTGGATGACAAGTCCTTGATACTCCTCTAGTGGCTCAATGTCGATTTCCAGCGTGTTGTGGATGTGCCCAATGCCTGTTTTTATCCCTGCAGAACAGGCAGCGGTCATGTACTTACTATCCAAAATGAGGAAACTGTCTAATCTCCTAACTGATTCAGTTATCCACGCATTCCACTCAGGTAGAAAAATCATGCCGAATTCCAGCTCGTTCTTACGAGCAAATTCGACCATGCGTCTCATTCCTTCGTCCTTCGATAAGAAAATAACTGTCCCTTTCGGCGACAAAAAATCCGTGCCGAGAGTTAGATTCATATTCGAATCGTACTCTAGCGCTCCATCAAGCGAGAGCTCTAAGGCAACCAGGAGCCTTTGGTTTAGAGCCTGCCTTGACTCAAAAGACAGGCAACAAATCAGAAATGCTACAGCAAGATGCTTCTTCATCTCGCCTCCTCTGTGAATACTCTAGCATAAAAGTGCTCCGACGGTAGGGATATCGAAACCTACAGTTTCTGTACACCTGTTCTGTTTTTTAATTCACTTCGTCTTAAAAAACTATCACAGGTTTTCGATTCCTAACGTAAAAGTGTCCCACACTTTTACTCCGCCGGGCAAAACAAAAACCCCTTTCGGGGTTTGTTTTTGCTCCGGCGGTAGGGATCGAACCTACGACCAATCGCTTAACAGGCGATTGCTCTACCACTGAGCTACACCGGAATGTTTAAGATAATACCAGAAAATCATAGCTTTGCAATTGAATTTTTTATTAATTTTAATTTATTTTATCGACGAGATTTTCTTTTTAACATTCCTCATTTTAAATTCACTTGTTTAATTACATAATTTGAGAATGGCACTATGGGAAAAAATACAAAGTAGAGGAAATGTAAATGACAGAAGAGGAATGGGTCCAATGTTGGGAGGTGGAATTGGTCTTACTGGCCTTGTCATCGTTCTTCTTTTAAACTTTTTTGGAGGGGGTGATGCAACCGATGTTATAAATGATCTACAAAATATTCCTGCCACAACATCTACTTATGAGTCAAAAGATTTTGATGGTGCAGATTCATATGAGGTATTTACTTCTATTGTTCTTGGATCCAATAATGAACTTTGGACCAAGGTATTTAATCAAAATAATTTAACGTATAGAGAACCGACTTTGGTGTTATTTAGAGGAAGCACTAATTCAGAGTGTGGCGGAGCAGATAGTAGACACGGACCACATTATTGTCCCTTAGATGAAACTATTTATTTAGATGAAACTTTTTTTGATGAACTTACCGAACGTTTTGGTGCAGAGGGCGGTGATGTAGCGGAAGCTTATGTTATTTCACATGAAGTGGGTCATCATGTGCAAAATTTATTAAATACTTTAAATGAAAACTCAACTAACGAGGAATCGGTAAAAACTGAACTGCAAGCCGATTGTTTAGCTGGAGTTTGGGCATATTCTATTAAAGACCTGGGTGTGTTTATGCCTGGAGAAATACAAGAAGCAATAGATGCGGCGAGTGCGGTTGGAGACGATCGAATTCAAGAAAAAGTAAATGGGAGGGTTAATCCTGAGACATGGACCCATGGCTCGTCTGCACAACGTGTATCTTCATTTAATTTAGGATTTCGAGAAGGGTCACCCGCTAAATGTAATTTTTAAGTTCAATTGTTCTTCATCCTATCTCTGGGTATAATTGAGTCATGAAAAATACAATCATATTAGTTATAGTCGTCATACTTCTGGGAATCGGCTTGTACATGCTTAGCAATAAAACAAAGACTGAACCAGTAGTTGAAACTGAAACTCTAAAAGCCCAAATAATTCCAATAACACATGCAACCTCCGTAATACAATGGGGTGATGTGGCAATATATACAGACCCTACCGGCGGGCTAGAGGCTTTTGCAGGCAAGAAAGTTCCTCAGATTATTTTAGTAACTGATATTCATGGTGATCATCTAAGTACAAGTACCCTATCTGCTGTAATTGCCTCTTCAACTTTAATTGTTCCACAAGCTGTAAAAGATTTACTCCCTGCAAATCTCGCATCGACTTCAAGGGTTATGAAAAATGGTGACAAAATATTAGTCCAAGGCTTTAGTATTGAAGCGATTCCAATGTACAACTTACCTGAAGCCACCACAAGCCGTCACACAAAAGGTCGTGGGAATGGTTATGTAATTGAAAAAAATAATTTCCGAGTGTATGTTGCTGGAGATACTTCTGGAACTCCTGAGATGAAAACCTTAAAAAATATTGACATTGCACTCGTGCCAATGAATCCCCCGTTTACTATGACCGTGGAAGAAGCTGCGGACGCAGTACTCGCCTTCAAACCAAAAGTTGTTTACCCATATCACTATCGCGGACAAGATGGCTTAAGTGACATAAATAAATTTAAACAACTGGTAAATGCTGGAAATCCAAACATCGAAGTCAGATTAGAAAATTGGTATCCTAATCAATAAATTACACCTTTCCATAATGTGATACATCGTTGACAAAACAACGATAGGTACTATTCTGAAGAAAGACTTGTTAAACTCAATACTTAAAAGGAGATCCTATGCTCTTGTTAGTTGCTTTGGCCCTGACGACTGTACTTCAAAGTGGGCCGACCAGTGGGTGCATACCTACAGATTTGCCCAAAGTAGAAGATCGGGTAACTTGGGAAAAATATCTCACCGCGACCTTCCATACGTGCTTCGACCATCTTGGACCCGAAGTGGCGAAAGTCGATGTAGTGGTAAGAAGTCAACTGTTTGTCGCTACGCTCGACTGCCCAGACTCAAAGTTGGGTTGTGTTGTAGCGGTAAGTGATGATCTGCCCTTAGAAATTTGGACCAAGGGCGAAGTTGCATTTATGCTTGGTCACGAAGCAGTCCACCTTCTGCTTCTTCACTCTGACTACTCCATGATGGGAACTTTAGAGAAGGAGTTTGCAGCCGATAGTTTGTCAGCTGACTCAGTCTATCAAGGTGGGTGCTATGGAGCACAAGTCATCCAGCGGTTAGGATCTCTTGGTGACAAGTTTCCCAAAGTCCCAGAAGAGGTGGCGGTGAGGGACATGTTCTATCGAAGAGTTGCCCTTCTAGCAAAGTGCGGATTAGATGTTGTCCGTATTAAAAGAAAGTAACGAACCCGTGATGGAACCTGCTCCACGCGGGTTTCATCTTTTTATTTTTATTTAACTTACTTTGATATAATTAATCTTCATCTATTATTTATTTAAATTAATTAAAATATTACTATGAATAAAATTACACCGTTCTTATGGTTCGATACAAATGCTGAGGAAGCAATAAATTATTACGTTTCAGTTTTTAATGGAAATCCAAACAAAAAAATAGATTCGAAGGTTATTGATATTAAAAAATATCCTGAGGGACCACTTGAGGGACCAATGAAAGGTTTTGAAGGAAAAGTTTTAACTGGAATTTTTGAACTTGAAGGAAATCGCTATATGGCACTCGATGGTGGACCAATTTTTAAATTCAATGAATCAGTTTCACTCCTCGTCGACTGTAAAGATCAGACGGAGATCGACTACTTTTGGAATAAATTTGTAAATGACGGCGGACAAGAAAGCCAGTGTGGTTGGTTGAAAGACAAATATGGACTTTCGTGGCAGATTGCTCCAGGAATGGAGAAATGGCTAGGCCAAGAAGGTGAAGCTGGAAGAAGAGCTACACACGCTATGCTTCAGATGAAAAAAATAATCATCGCTGACTTAGATAAAGCCTTCGCCGGAGAATAAATCTATTGTTCTTCCTGTTTGTTAAGTTTAACTGCCGCCTCAGGAGTGGAAACTGTTTTACTCATAAGGAAAAGCTTCACAATACCTACTGCGGCAATCCAATAAACGATCATTGCTAAAAGTGTTGTCCATTCGAAAATACTTCCACCGACACGGTTAAACCTGAATACATTGTTAAATGGTGCTGAGAAAATATAAGTCACTCCATAAATAAACTTAGTAAAACCTGCAGCGGGGTTGGCCCCAAGCAATTTCAAAACAAAACGAAAAGCTAGAAATACTTCGAGGGCTCCTAAAATGTACCAAACTATCTGCGTACCCTTGTACAAAGGTTTTGTTGTTGAAGAAGTATATGACGTTTGTGTTGATATCATAGTTTAAACTTACTAAACTCATCGTGAAGACCAGATGAATCAAAACTATTTATTCATGCGCCCTTCACCCAAATACAGATAATCTATATAAATGAAACCAACAAAAGAAAACGTCGCTTCCTTGCCCACGGTGAAAGAAAGTAACGTCCGGACTATTTTGGTTATTGACGATGATATGTCCACTACCGACTCTTTAGTTTCTCTACTTCATGTACTTGGATGGAATGCTTACGGTTCATATTCTGCTAAAGAAGCAATAGAATTTTTAGATAATAAAAAAGTAGATCTCATAATGCTTGATATAGATATGCCGGAAGTCACTGGCTATGATTTGGTCCGATTCTTAAAAAGTAGTGAGAGATGGAAAAATGTTCCAGTTATAGCTGTGACTGGCTATGGGATGGAAAAAGATAAAATAAAAGCGATCCAAGCTGGCTTTTCTACACACATCACAAAACCTATAAGTTCCCGAGATTTACGTGAAATATTAACTTCTGACATAACTGCATAGCAGTATTGTTATATAGTAGTGTTACTTGGTATACTAGTTTCTTATGCAATTATTATATTCAAATTTAAAACAGTATTGGAAACTGTGTCTTTCGGTTTTGGTTCTAGCAGCGATTAACCAGATTTTTACCCTGATCGACCCTTTAATTTTTAGACATGTCATTGACGACTATGCTACAAAATTTGACCAATACACTTTCTCTCAATTTTTACACGGAATACTATTCCTACTATTTCTATCTATCGGTGCAGCTTTTATTTCTCGAGTTGCCAAAAATTTCCAAGATTACTACTTAAACAGTATTACCCAAAGAGTTGGCGCAAAACTTTACGGAAAGGGCGTGGCTCACTCACTTGCACTTCCCTACAGTGTTTTTGAGGATCAACGAAGTGGAGAAACCTTAAATATTCTCCAAAAGTCTAGAAGTGATATGGAGAAGTTAATAACTTCTACTGTAAATATTACTTTCACTTCTCTTATCGCCTTTTTGTTCGTGAGTATTTATGCTCTCACAGTTTACTGGGGCGTGGCTCTAGCCTATTTTTTAACTATTCCTGTAATCGGGAGTATGAGCTTACTTATTACTAAAAAGATAAAAGATGTTCAAAATCAAATAGTTAAAGAAACTTCTGCCTTAGCTGGAGCAACAACAGAGTCTTTACGAAATATTGAGTTGGTAAAAAGTTTAGGGCTTTCTGATCAAGAAATAAAAAGATTAAATGCAACTACAGATAAAATCTTAGCATTGGAATTGAAAAAGTTGCGATATATAAGAGGTGTTAGTTTCATACAAGGAACGATCATAAACTTCCTCCGAACATCTATCCTGCTTTTTATGATGGTTCTTATTTTCTTGAAAATTATAAGCTTTGGTGAATTTTTCTCTCTCTATATTTACTCATTCTTTATTTTTGGCTCACTACAAGAACTTGGTAACACAATAAATACATATAGAGAAACTGAAAGTTCCATGAATAGATTGAAAGGTATATTAGAGATGCCTACTGAAAAAGTACCAGACAAAACAAAAACTATCGGTGATCTGGATTCAATTGAGTTTCAAAATCTTGGTTTCACTTACGGAACAGCAAAAAATAGTGCCCTGTCTGAAGTTTCTTTTAAAGTAAACAGAGGTGAGACTGTGGCGTTTGTTGGTCCATCCGGATCTGGAAAAACAAGTTTGATTAAACTTTTAGTTGGACTTTATAGACCTACCTCAGGAAATATTCTATATAACAAAGTTGATGAATCAGAAATAAGAGTTCAGGAATTACGTGAACAAATTGGTTTCGTTACCCAAGATACTCAACTCTTTGCTGGAACAATAAAAGAAAACTTGCTATTCGTTAATCCTAAAGCAACTGATGAGGAAATGTTAAATAGCCTAAACAAAAGTGCAGCTCAAACTCTTTTAAACAGAGCTGATAAAGGACTGGATACTGTGATTGGTGAAGGAGGAATAAAAATATCTGGCGGAGAAAAACAAAGACTTTCCATTGCTCGAGCCTTGCTACGAAAACCGAAACTTTTAGTTTTTGATGAAGCTACATCTTCCCTCGACTCAATTACCGAAGAAGAAATAACTAAAACAATTAAGGAGCTGAACTCTGAAAAGAAACATATAACTATCCTTGTTGCTCATAGACTTTCGACAATCATGCACGCGGACAAAATTTATGTTTTAGAGAAGGGAGAGGTCTCTGAGCAAGGCTCTCACAGTGAACTTTTGGAGAAAAAAGGTCTTTATTATGCTATGTGGAGACAACAGATTGGTGAGAGAGCATAGCAATCACAAAATCTTAAAATAACCTTATTTATCAACGTATTTTAGAAAATGTCAAGGAAAACCTTGACATTTGTATATACTGGCGTACAATAGTACCCATGACAAATAAGCGTTTTCATACAGTTGAACAGGTTCAGAGTCACATCGACCAGATTATTAAACTATCTAATATAGTCGAAAATTCTCCGAATGGTGTAGCGATACACGAAGAAACTCACATAAATGTGGATGTTATTTTAGATGAGCAAATTTCACCAATTAGAAAAAGAAAAATCGAGAGAGAATTAAGAGAGATAAGAGAAACTGTTATCCGAAAGGAGGCAGAAGTATTAGCCATGATGACTCCAGAAATGCCTAAGAGAGAAAAACTTATTGTTCACGAACATATAGACGAAAAGAAAGCTTTTAAGAAAAACCTTTCTTCCCTCTTCCGATCTTACTCATACTAAACCAAAACAGTTCCTATCGAGGGACTGTTTTGTTATATAATGATCTTTATGAGTGTATTTAAGTTCACTTCACACTTATCAGAGATACTAGAATCATCGACTGTTCGGCCTGTAGTAATATTTAAATACTCTAACGATTGCGGAACAAGCGAAAGGCTTTCAAAACATTTTGAAAATTTTGTTGACAACAAAAAAGATTATCTAATTTATCGAGTCACAGTACAAACTGAACCAGTTTTATCCGAAAAGATTGCAGACTGGTTTCATATAAATCATGAGTCACCCCAAGTAATAACTATTTTTAAAGGAAAAGTTATTTATACAGAGCACCACGATAAAATTGATCTAAATAAAGCTTTCTTATAAAAATTCCCACAAATGTAAAACCTCTCTTGCGAGAGGTTTTACATTTATAATTATTGCACGTACTACATTTGCTGTCCACTCATCCCCGGTTTTGCACAATGTGCACAATTACTCTTATGGGTAACGCCTTCCAAAATCGCAGAAAGACCAACTAGCACATAAACAATCATTGCGATTTGTGATCCCAACATATCTATTGGATCATATCCAAACGCATGTAGTCCCCACTCTAGTCCACCAATAACAAGAAGAATAAATGCGATCTTATGTAATGCCTTCATATTTTTATTAATTTATTAAATAAACGACTTCCTAACAATTATACAGGTTTTCATGAAGCATCCTCAATATACCCTGTGTATTACTTTTGGCTATACACCAGGTCTTGTGTCACTATTTTTATTCTGTTGGTTAAAGATTATTCGTCTAACTTCTTGTGGGTGTCGCACCACTGTCATTTTGAAATCTCTATTATCTTCACTAGCTGTTTGAACTTCAATATTTCCAAAATCCAAAAATGTAGCAATAAAGCCTTTCACCGTAACTGTTACGTCCTGAACCTTATCAAAACGAACATTTGAAACTTCACGGCTGAAAATCCTTTTTTGATCTATGGCTATGATACGCTTTTCAGTCACATACCATACATCCAAATAATACTTGGTCCAATTTACAAAAAATGATATCCAGAGAATAAGTAGCCAAATGCAATAGAAAAAAACAAATAATGCATACTCGTTGCCTGGAAGATTTACGTTTATTAAGGTTGGAACAAAAATTTCCAAAAGGGCGAAAACTACAAACGGTATAAATGCCGCTAAAGAAAGAGCTATAGTGTGCTCAAGAAAAATAATCCAGTGTTTCCTAACTTCAAAAATAACGTTTTCACCCGGATCCAAATGTAGTGCTTCGTATTTTGCCATATATATAATAATTTTAGAAATAAAATAGCGATACTCCAGCACAGACAAACAACACGGAAGTCACAAAAAAGTAAAGTGACTCTGCCACAATAATCCCCTGACTTTTCATACCATAGGCATGCCAGTGGTAGACAATAACTGAAGTCACTACAGTGTAAAAACATGCAAACAAAACAAGAATCGCAATCAAAACTGGCACATTTATAAAAAGCGAAAGTTTGATGTGAGGAAGAGTTGGTAAGACAAGAGTTGGTATTTCCATACTTATTATATTTTACCAAATAAAACTATTTCTATCTATTCTGAATCCGGTGTAGTGAAGAATTTCTTTAGTCGCTTCTGTAGAACAATATAGAAAAATACTATAAGTATAGAAATGCTTATAGTTATGAGTGCAATATAGTTAAATAAGCCATCTATTTTTATGTAAGAGTTTCCAAGATAGAAACCAATGAGCATTAAAACAAGAGTCTTAGGGAGAGTTCCGACAACACTATAGAAAAGAAACTGCCAAAAATTTACTTTAGCGATACCAGCGGTTATTTGGATTGCTCCACCAATACCATGAGATATTTTGGCCAAAAGAAAGGTTTTGCCTTTATGTCGACGGAAATGAGACTCTAGGAAAGCTTCACTGTTTTCATTGTAACCTACATAACTCATATATTTTTTTATCCATCTCCACTCTCTCCAGTATCTACCAATCGTGTAATACAAACAGTCACCTATAATGTCAGCTAAGGACAAGATAATATATGCTGAAATAGAATTAAGAAAACCTAAATAAACTAGAAAACCAGAGATGATAATAATGATAGGACCTTCGATTATCGTAAAAGGGAAAATGATCAAATACTTATAGTGCTCGAGAATTGTTAGAGCCGATTCTGGAGAAATGAACATAATTATCATAATCTCAGGTTTAGGGCCTTTTAGCAAGAAAGTTGACCGAAATAGCCATTTTATGCTTTAATTAGGGCTAATAACCGGCGTTCAGCCGGTTTTCAAATCAATCCTATGCAGATACGTAATATAGCAATCATAGCCCACGTGGACCACGGTAAAACCACCTTAACTGACGCTCTAATGAAGCAGACTGGGATGGTGACCGAGGAAGGAGTAAGTATGGACTCAAACGCTCTAGAGCTAGAACGTGGTATTACTATTTACGCGAAAAATACTTCTGTTTACTACCCTTCGAAAGAATCTGGACGCGAAGTGACAAAAATCAATATTGTGGATACACCTGGCCACTCTGACTTCGGTTCTGAAGTTGAGCGAGTTTTGCGATCTATCGATACAGTGCTTTTACTCGTGGATGCCCAAGAGGGACCGATGCCTCAAACTCGTTTCGTTTTAAAAAAATCACTTGAATTGGGACTTAAGCCTATCGTGATCATAAATAAAATCGACAAACCAGCAGCACGGCCTGACGAAGTGCACGAACTTGTTTTAGAACTTTTCCTAGAACTTGGAGCAAATGACGAACAATTAGACTTTACAACAGTTTATGCTATAGGCCGACAAGGTGTTGCGAAGAAAAAATTGACTGATGAAAGTACAGACTTGACTCCTCTTTTAGAAACTATTTTGGAGGAAGTCCCGCCTGCAACAGGAGACAAAACTGCGCCCGCAAGACTTCAGTCTTTCAACTTGGCCTATGATAACTTTTTGGGACGACTTGCTGTTTGTAGGGTTTACGAGGGAAAGATCACTGTTGGTGACACAGTTTTTGTAAAAAGTCATGATGGAAAAGTTGTTTCTGGAAAATTAACAAAGCTTTTCTCTTTTGAAGGAGTGAAGCGAGTAGAAACTCCTGAAGCTTCAGCTGGTGACATCGTGATGATCGCTGGACTTCCAACTGTTTATATCGGGGACACTATTTGTAAAGATGAAAACGCAGAAACACTACCAAGTATCAACATTGACGAGCCGACAATCTCACTAAACTTTTTCGTAAACGACTCACCTTTCGCTGGACGAGAAGGAAAGTTCGTAACAGGACGACAGATAAGAGAAAGGCTTGAAAAAGAACTTGAGATAAACGTTGGATTAAAAATAGATTGGAATAACAACGAATACTTTACTGTGTACGGACGTGGAGAACTTCACATCGCAATACTTTGTGAAAACATGAGACGAGAAGGTTATGAGCTTCAGGTATCCCAACCGCAAGTTATTATTAAAGAAGTAAATGGAGTAAAAACAGAACCTTTTGAAGAAGTTACGGTGGATGTTTCCGATGAGTTAGCTAGTGCTATAATCGCACGTCTTACAGAGCGACGTGGACTTTTGACACATGTAAAACAAGGTCACGGCACACAAAGATTAACTTTTGAAATCCCAACTCGAGGACTACTTGGTTACCGTGGACAATTCGTTATTGATACAAAAGGAAATGGAATTCTTTCTTCAAGATTTATTGAATTCCGAGATTATGTTGGTGAAATAAAAAGAACAACTTACGGCTCAATGGTTTCTATGGAAAAAGGAAAAGCTCTAGCTTTTGCACTCGATAACTTACAACAGCGAGGAACTCTTTACATAGACCCTGGAGTTGAAGTTTACGAAGGAATGGTTATTGGAAATACTTCTAAAGGCGAGGACTTACACGTAAACCCAACAAAAGGAAAACAACTTACAAACATGCGAGCGAGTGGTTCTGACGACAAAGTTTACTTGGCTGCGACTGTAAAACTAGATATCGAAAAAGCAATGGAAATTATGTCTCACGACGAATATATTGAAATTACTCCAAAGTCTGTCCGCCTACGAAAGAAAGTTTTGAAAAAATAATTTTTTAGTAAATGTAGTCAAACGACGAAAGGCCTTGGGTAAACCCATGGCCTTTTTGTTAGTCCTCAACCGAAGATGGTACGGTAGTCTCCTCACTTGAATAAGCAATCATGAGAAGAATATCGATATAGCGCTTTGTGGCTTGACCATTCAAGTTGAGAACGTCCATGACTCTTTTTACTTCATCCTTGGTGGGCTTCACACCAACACCAGTCTGTAGAAAAGCTAGAGACGCTAAACTTACCTGAGATCGCTCAGCAAGTTCAACATCGGTCCCAACTTTTGGACCATAACGAATTACTTTGTCTCTGATCCTGTTGAAGGCTTCAGTTGAACTTATCATCATCACCTCAAAAAATGTACAAAAAAACTTTCCTTATTTAATATAATCATCTATTTAAAAATTTGTAAATAATTTTTTATCAAAAAAGATTCTGATCGCGTAGCGTCAGCTGTTGCGATCAGAATCTTTTGACTTGTGGCGTGTTTTAGCGCCGCTTGCCTCGACAGACCCGGTTCCGGTTGTTGTACGGTGGAACTTTGACTCCCTGTTTCAGCCTTCGAGCTCTTCGGAGAAGTCTGAAAGCCTTGGCCTTCTGGCATCTGGAAAGACACCTGAATTGATGCTGAAGGACGTGCAGAAGCTTTCTTACCTCTTCTGATCGGTCATCCAGATCAACTTTACCCGCTTTCACATCACTCACGAATTGAACAGGAAGCTTCGAGCGATATGAGATGTGAAGATCTTGAAGTTCACTTTTCTCCATTACCGTCGAAAGCAGAAAACCGAACCTGTCGGATACTACCCGTTCTTGTAGCATAACCCTCCTAGGTTTATTACTCCATTTTTAATTTAAGCAAAAACCTATAAATTTTGCAATAACGAAGAAGACTCTCGACGTTGGCTGGGGTTTAAGCCAAAATCGAGAGTCTTCGAAAAAACTAGTTTGAAGCTCCTTCGTTGGGATGGAGAACTCGGACATACTCGAACAACTTCTCCAAAAGTGCGTGAGCCAGAGGTTTCTCCATTGCTGCGATCACGCACTCGAGTTCTTCACGACGAAGTTCCTTGGCCCTGCGTTCGATGATGCCACGAACGACTTCCTTGCTAACTCCGGCTCTGGAAGCCAAGTTGCTCTTCCCGCCAAAGTGCACAGCGCCACTTTTGACAACTCGAGACAGATTCTCGATGGCCTCCTGCTCAGCAGATGTAAGTGAGCTCAACATCGGCACTCTCCTTTTCACATATTGCTCGTATTGAAATACGCTCCAATTCCATATTTAATAAAACCACAAAATATTTAATTTTGCAAAGTGTAATCCCCAACTTTTATTCTATTTATAGAAAAAGTTACTCCAGAAATTTTTAGCTTGTGGGCCAAATCTGAAACAAACTGCCTGACGTAGAAACCACTTGAAACAGAAACCTTGATTTTATCTATTGTAAAATCCGAGCTTTCTGTGTTACTGAAAACATCTTTCCATTTCTCTTTAATCTCATCTTGTCTAAAATCTCCTGAAACAAGACTTATTTTCTTTAAAATAGTCTTCAAAAGCTCATCTTTTCCTACAATTCGTCTTTCAACAAATTCGATATCAAAAATTTCAACTTCATGAGTCGGTATTTCAATTTGATCAAGTCTTCCCTCTCTAGCCCAACGGAAAAGTGCTTTTCCTGAAACTGGCTTTGAAGAATAGGCTGGATAAGTCTGAATAAACTTTCCAAGAGAATCATTTATTGCCCCTTTCATTTCCTTTTCTGAAATAGAAATATTTTCTGTCTTTAAAACTTTTCCTAAAAGATCCAGTGTATCAGTTTCAAATCCCCACAAAACTTCAAACTCGTAAGTCTTTGGTAAATGTAGAAATTTTTCTTTTACTTTTAAATTTTCGCCAGACAAAATCAAAAGCAAGCCCTCTGCCATAGGATCAAGTCTACCAGCATATGTCATGGTCACATTTTTGTATTCAGGATTGCCTTCCTTTAAACGCAAAATAGCCTCATTCGGAGTTTCTCCAATTTCTTTGTTTATTAGGTGTAAATCGCTTCTTTTTTCCATATAATATTGTTACAATAACCTATATTATGGCAAAAGAGAAACCAGAAATAAAAATCAGCACCGAATCTTATAAGGGTGTACGGGATTTTTATCCAGAAGACCTATTCGTCCAAAACCATATTTTTGATACATGGAGGAGGGTTGTTGAAAGCTTTGGATATTCTGAATATACTGCATCAGTTTTAGAATCTGCTGAATTATACAAAGCAAAATCTGGCGAGGAAATAGTAAACGAACAAACATATACTTTTACAGATCGTGGAGATCGTGAAGTCACTTTGCGACCAGAGATGACTCCGACAGTCGCGCGTCTTGTTGCAGCTAGAGAAAAAACCTTGGCTTTTCCATTGCGTTGGTATTCCATTCCTAATCTTTTTAGATATGAAAAACCTCAACGAGGAAGACTTCGAGAACACTGGCAGTTAAACGTAGATATTTTTGGGGTTAATTCAAATGAGGCCGATGTAGAAGTAATCACGATCGCCTATGGAATCATGAAAGCTTTTGGCGCAAAAGATTCTGATTTCATAATAAAAATAAATGATCGAAAGCTTGTAAACGTATTATATGAAAAATTTGGGTTAGATGAGGAAAATTCTCACAAAGTTTCAAAAATAATAGATAAGAAAGATAAAATTTCCAAATCAACATTTGAAGCAAGTCTTTTTGAAATCATGGGTGAAAAATCTGTAGAATTCGCTTTCCTGCTTGAGTCCAATGATAAACTCCTAGACCATTTGGGAGAAAATAAACATTCAAAAGAATTAATCGACCTCATAGATAAACTTGAGAAAAATGGAGTTAAAAATGTGGCCTTTGATCCAACTTTAATGCGAGGCTTTGACTATTACACCGGAGTAGTTTTCGAAGTTTTTGATGTTCATCCAGATAACAACCGCTCTGTATATGGTGGTGGACGATATGATGACTTACTTGATATTTTTGGCGCAAGAAAAATTCCAGCTTTTGGTTTTGGCGCTGGAGATGTAACTTTAAAAGATTTCTTAATGTCTCACGAACTTATACCAAAATATACTCCAAAAACAAAAGTTTATATTTGTTCACTATCTTCTGATTTTATCGATGAGTCAAACTCAATCGCAATGAAACTACGTGAGCAAGGTATAAATGTTGAAGTTGATTTCACTGGTAAAAAAGTTGGTGACCAGATAAAAACTGCTAGTAAACATGGTGTACCTTTTACTCTTGTTGTTGGCGAAAACGAAGTTAAAACTGAAATCTATCCCTTGAAAAACCTAGAAACTGGAGAAGAAAAGAAAGTGAAACTAGAGGAGATTGTGGAAGTGGTTGGATAAACTAGTTTTCTTACTCATTAAGCTTTTTTCCAGACCGTTCGCTTGCACCGGCGCGCCGCTCTCTTTGTGCTCGGCCTTGATTTGTCAATGAACCTCACTTCGTTCGGACTTTGACAAAACCGTGCTCAAGGCCTGCACGGTCTTCCAAAAATCTTAATTCGACAAAAACTAGTTATGCAAAGTTTGTTGAACAGTAAATTTTCAGAGACTCCGCAACCCCAAAGCATGGCTCCGTCAAGGCACCCGTTCTTGACGGAGCCATGCTTTGGGGTGAGGACAAGAGTATAAAAATTCGCCGGAATTTTTATACGTGCTCTGAAAATTTACAGTGAGAAAAAACTTTGCGACTACAAAATCTACTGTTATACTGGCTGTATGAAAAAGGTTGTATTTGATATTGAGACAAAAAATATTTTCCAAGATGTTGGATCAAGAGACCCGATTGATTTAGATATCTCACTAGTTGGACTTTACGACTACGAAACTGACAAATACCATACCTTTCTCGAAGAAGAGTTCCCTAAAATGTGGGAGTTTATAAAAAAGGCAGACTTACTTATAACTTTCAACGGTGAATACTTTGATATTCCACTTTTAAACAAATATTACAAAAAAGCAGGACTTGGGGATTTGAAGGATATTCGTTCGCTCGATGTTTTTAAAGAAATAAAAAACACTTCTGGAAAATGGTTAAAGCTAGACAATATTGCAGTCGGCACTTTTGGAATAAACAAAAGTGGTGATGGTTTAGACGCTGTGAAGTGGTGGCGGGAAGGTGAAATTGAAAAAATAAAAAAATACTGTTTAGATGATGTGAAAATTACCAAGGACGTTTACGAATACGCTATGAAAAATAAGAAACTTATCTACAAAGAAGGACCTTTTATGAAAGAAGTAAAACTTGATACGAGGCATTGGGAACCGACTGCTGAAGTTAAAACTCAAAGTCTTGTCTAAATAAAAGAAAAGGCCCGGGGATTACTCCCTGGGCCTTTGGCAGCTCGCGGCGCCAGCATCTGCTGGGCCGAACCGCGGGCTGGCCGGCGGCGACGTCAGTCGGAAACGAAATATTTGGCCATCTGGCCCATCAGGAAGGAACGCCTCATCGTGACTCCTTTGAAAAGGGTTGTCGATCGAGTACCCTTATACCTTAGCATATCCGCATATTTTCTGTCAACTGTCAAACTCTACCTAAAACATGGCTTAAAATAAGGATATTTTAGACAAAATTAAACCCTGAGGAGAGTTGGCCCTCCTCAGGGTAGAGTTATCTTGGACGATGGAAACGGCTGATCTACTGGTTATGGTTAAGAATGTACGATCGTCACCTCCATAATTAATAATAACAAACTAAAAACCAACTGCAATTAGGATAATGAAGGCCAAGGCTATTCTGTACCAAATGAAAACTTTTAAACTATGGTTTCTTAAATATTTAACAAGAAAGTTTATAGAAAGTAGACCTACCACAAAAGCTACAATAGAACCTAAAAGTAGTGCTGAACCAAAGTCTGTTGTAAAAATTTCACTCCTAACTTCAAAAAGTTTTTTTAGACCTGCACCAAGTAAAACAGGGATTGATAAAAGAAAACTAAACCTGACAGCTTCGTCTTTCTCTAGTCCCAAAAGTAATCCTCCGGAAATAGTTGCCCCAGATCTTGAAATACCGGGAATTAGTGCTAAACACTGGAAAAAGCCAATCATGACTCCCCTCCCTATCGAGAGAATTTTATCTCCTTTACCGAACTTTTCCGCAAACCAAAATAAAATACTCCCTAAAATTAAAGTTATTGCTACCAACTGAACATTACGAAAAACCGTATCCATGTAAGTTTCTAAAAGAATTCCAAAAATTACTGCGGGAATTGTACCTAAAACTATCGCGTAAAGTTTTGTTCTTTCAGACTGGTATAAAGATCTTTTAGATATTAGATTTAAAAAAGTCACGATAAGCCCAAAAATATCCTTCCAGAAATAAGCGATTAGAGAAAAGGTGGTAGCCATTTGTAAAATCGCATCGAAAGCCAAACCGCCTAGGTTGTTTTCGCCAAAAATTTGCCTAACAATAATAAGATGGCCAGTAGAAGAGACGGGTATGAATTCTGTTGCTCCTTCGACAAAGCCGAGTATAATTGCGACTAAGTGACTCATATAGTAGAATCATAGCATAAGTTTATTTAGCATTTAATTTAAACAAATTGGAACCCACAACACCACAAAAAAGCGCCTTGGAAAAACTATCTGTGCCTATAGCTATCGTCTTGGCCGGAGCACTTGTTGCAGTATCTTTGTATTACTCAAATACAAAGATGAATAATGAGCCGGTTACTGGCAACCAGCCTACTGCTTTAGCAGTAAATATGAGGCAACTAGGAGCAGAAGACCATATCTTGGGCAATCCAAATGCAGAGGTAATCATTGTAGAGTATTCCGATACAGAATGCCCATACTGTAAGCAATTTCACACAACTTTACACCGAGTAATAAACGAATACGGTAGTTCAGGAAAAGTGGCTTGGGTTTACCGACATTTCCCTATCGACAGCCTCCACCCAAAAGCTCAAAAGGAAGCTGAGGCAACAGAGTGTGTAAACGAGCTTGGTGGATCAGAAAAATTCTGGCAATACTTGGATTTGATCTACGCAACGACAAACTCAAACAACTCACTAGATCCAGCACAACTTCCTAAACTAGCCGGACAAGTCGGTGTTGATGTAACAGCATTTAATAAATGTCTAACAGAGGGTCGATATGAAGACAAAGTCAAAGCTGACTACACAGATGCTGTAAACTCAGGCGCTAGAGGAACACCTAACTCCATACTTATTACTAAAGACGGAACAAAAACTGTATTTAGTGGAGCGCAGCCTTATGAGAATCTTAAAGCTGTGTTAGATGCATTGTTAAACTAATTTATAAGCATACGATAAGCACAATACTTGCAGTCTTTATCCTCACAGTAAGAAGTAGTTATTTCCTGACTCCAAACGCTATCTACAACAGATTGTATTTCTGCTTTCAGATTTATAACATCGCTATTTTCAACTGGTAAGGTTATTATTGGACATCTGCCTTTTTCGTCCGGAGTAACAAAAACTAAGGAAGTGGTACTTTTTTTGCTCCTCCACCAAGAATCGTTTTGTAAAAGTAATGTATAAAAAACTAACTGACGGAAATAACCCCCATCATCATTTTTTGTCTCACCTTTTATTGCAGCTACAGTCATGGCTTTTCTGGTTTTATAATCAAAAACCTCAACTGTGTTTCCGTTGTCTATCATAGAATCAAGTTTTCCGTGGAGACGAATGTTTATCTTTTCTTTTTTGTACTCAGCAGGAAAATTAGCTTCGACCCATCTTTCAGTTGAAACTGTACCTTTTGTATCAAAATGTGGAGTTAGAGCCTTGGCTACAACTGGAGAATTTTCTGTAAGTTCTTTTTTTAGAGCAGTTTTGTCTTCCGGAGATAAGAGAGTTTTGTCGATATACTCCTTTACTGTCCCACTTATAATATTTTCTATTTCTTTTGACACGCGAGCTTTTTTAACCCACACATTAGACAGAGCTTGATGCATAGCATTTCCTTTCTCAGCTGAAACACTTGGCGCTTGTGGTAATTTCAAAACACTTTCATACAAAAATTTACTAGGGCATTCTAAAAAGTGGTTTAGGGCAGTAACAGAAAGACCGCTTTCAATTAAAACTTTTTTTGCTTCATTTACTAAAAGAGTAGAACTTTCCTTCTCCTTCGTATTTTTATTGATTTCAAGCGAAAGATCTGATCTTTTTAAAGATTTAAGAGAAATACTTTTTTCTTTAAGCTCATTTATAAATCTTAAAGGAGTCAGGGTCTTTCCGTCAGATTCTTGGGTAGAGTAAAGGATTACTGCATGTTTTCTCGCTCGAGTAATAGCGACATAAAAAAGCCTTCGTATATCTTTTACATCATGCAAGCTTCCATTCTTTTCAAGCAAAATGAAAGATGAACCATGTGGTTTGCCCACCCAAGCTTCTTCGTTAGCGTACGGCATAAAAACAAAGTCGAACTCAAGACCTTTTGACCCATGTGCTGTCATAGCCCTAATCTGGAAATCCGGCGCACCAACAGAAACCTTAACCGGTTTAGACTCCGCAGATTGCCTATACTCAAGCATGGCCTTTATAAGAAGTGTAGGGTTATCTATAAGATTAGTACGTGAAAGCGATTCAGCCAAAGTAACTATTCCTCGCCAGACATGAACATATGCTGGGTCGCGAGCTACTAGTGCAGTAAATCCAGAAATCTCTGCAATATAAACTATACTTCCTACAGCACCGTCAGAAAACATTTTATTTCTAATTTCTGATAGGGCTGGCAAAATAGTCTCGATATCAGAAATTTTTCCACCCTTCAAAGCTCTGACCATCTCCACTGACTGCGTAAAGGAAAGTCCCCACATTCCAGAAATTATTGTTCTAGCTAAGCAGTCAATTTTTGAAATATCAGTAACATATTCAATCAAATCAAAAAATACCATTCCTGCGGGATGATGAAAGATATCAACACTTCTCTCTGATGAAACAGGAATGTTGTTCGACTCTAAAACACGTAAAACTCTCTCTAGTTCCCTGTTTCTTCTAGTAATAATTGCGACAGTTGCTTCTGGTTCTTTTTTCTGAATTTTTATAAGCTCTTCGGTTAAATATTTTTCGATTGCCAATGTGTTTTCTCCGGCGATTATTTCAAGTGGTTGCTTATCTTTTTTGTTTCCAGATTTTAGTTCGACACGAAGATCTAAATATTCTCCAGGATTATAGTTGTTTTCTATCATCTGGAAAGTAGCGTCTAGTATGTCTTGATGCGAGCGATAATTCGTATTGAGACTGATAACTTTCATCTTTGGCCATTTCTTTTGTAAAAGAAGAAAATTTTCCACAGAAGCACCTTGAAAACGATACACTGCCTGCTTTTCATCTCCAACAATAAAAACATTTGGAGTCTCGAAAAATTCTGCAATCAAACTTATTATGTAATTCTGAGAATCGTTGGTGTCTTGGTGTTCGTCTACCAAAACATACAGAAAACGTTCTTGGATAAGTCTAAGTAATAACTTATCTTCCTTCATAGTTACTAAAAGTTCAATAATGAGATCATCGTAGTCCCTAAGCTTTTGAGCTTTCTTTTTTTCTTCGTAATCCTCGTACACGTCTGCAAAAAGCATTGTTTTGTCCAGTTTTTCCAAACGATCCAAAGCTTCTGCTTTTAGCTGCCCTTTTGTTGCTCCACGAGTTGAAATATTTCCCTCGTCAGCTTTTATATTTTTAATTTGTTTTTTTACATTTTCTCGAACTAAATGAGGTGTTATGGCATCTCTTTTAGCTTCCGAGATTGTTTTTACTATTGAAGTCACGTAAGCATCTGGTCTGCCAAGAGGTCTTAATTCAGAAAATTGAGCTCGTGAGATTATATCTCTTATCATTCCTTCTTGTTCTACATCTGTCATTTGGCGAAAATCCCCAATTCGTAAGAAATGATCCTGATATTCTGAAATCATACTCGAAGCAAAACCATGGAAAGTATTTATATAAACATCGTGAGACTCATTACCGATAACTTCCCGTAATTTTTCTCGCATCGCTTTCACACCAGCATCAGTATAAGTTATAGCTAAAATTCCATGTGGTGGCGTGTCTGTCTTTTTTAAAATATTGGCAATACGCAAGGTTAGAATTGTAGTTTTTCCCGTTCCGGGTCCAGCGACAACAAGTACTGGACCTTCTATGTGGTCCACAGCCTCCTTTTGCTCCTTGTTTAGTGACTTATATCGCTGTTCAAATATTTGGTCAAAGATAGTCGACATAACCCTAGAATATCATGTTTTAGATACGAAAAAAGCCTTGCTGGGGCAGGGCCATAAACCCCGCCCGTACAAGACCTACGCCTTACGTAGAACTGACAGTAAAGAAACGGTCGATTCATATTCTTTACTGAGTCGATCTTGAGCAGATTTGGTTTCCTCTGTTTGGTTTGTCCAGAAAAGGTGTCCGAGTTTACAGACAAAATCACCAGCAACATCCCACCAGACGAGAATACCCCCACATTTAGGGCAAGCCAGACCTTCCATCAAAATGCCTCCGGACTTATCTTACCACAAAAATTCTTTTTAAAAGTAATTCCTCAATCTATTTATTTTGTCATGCTGACGGATTTTCTCATGTGCCTTGGCCTCGATCTGCCTTATACGTTCTCGAGTAACTCCGAACTCCTTCCCTACTTCTTCCAAAGTGTGAGTGACACCATCTACAAGTCCATGGCGAAGTTCTAGAATTTTTCTTTCTTTCTCCGGAAGATCGTTAAGAATTTCTCGAACCTGGTCACCGATAATTCTTCGAGAAGATTCTTGATCAGGTGAAAGTATTTTTTCATCAGCAAGAAAATCCCCGAG
>JANWHC010000027.1 GCA_025450615.1 Minisyncoccota bacterium | reverse complement strand
GAGAGAGCCTCGTTTTGCCAGAAGAATACTATCCTCATCGATTAAAGAAATGTTGGAAACTACTCTTGATACACAAAGACGTATTAAGGTTTTAACTTCAAATATACATAAGGACACTTGCTATGTTTTATTACTTTTTCCAATACCAAAATCACCATCTTATACTTATGATGACTATAGAGGAATGAGATCTATCTTTATGGAAGGTACAGCTATTGTAACAAAACTTAAACATCCGAATGCAAAAAACATTATTGGCTTTGCCACAGAGTCAGGTTTACATAATAACGGAAGATCAGAAGATGCAATGTATTTGGACGCTAGCCAATGGACAGAAGAAATGGAAAAATCAGCAAAAAAGTTTCAGGATGAGTTTGGTGTGCTAGTTAATCCTACTGAGTATCGCTCTAAGATGACAGAATACCCTGACGTAGTATCAAAAGAGGAGTTCTTAAAAAATCCACGTAATAAACCATGCCCCTGTGGAAGTGGAAAAAAATATAAAAAGTGTTGTGAACTAAAAGGAAGGAAGTTTTACCAATAATAAGGGGTTCTTTACAAGTAAAACTGTATTATGTAGAGTTGTGCTAATTATGAGAAATGAAGGTTTTCTAAATGATGTTCTGTTTCCATTTGTATCCTTTTTATGGAAATGGCTAGTAACCAAACCACTACAACTTATTGGTAGGTTCCTCTCAGATATTTTTAAGAGTTTTTACGCTAAACTTATTGCTTGGCTCGGAGGTTTAGCCCTTATCATTTTTCTTGGATACATCATTTCTCACTTTCTACAAAAATAAAATTACCTCATAACATAGTTCTAATAAGGAGTAGTAGTCTCTTTTAAACTGAAAAATGTTGCAATTTAAGCGTTATTATAATCTTTTAGTATTTCTGAAAGCCTAATTACATCTAAGCTAAAGGAGTTCCAAAATTCAAAGCTAGAGTCCACAGAAAAAAGTCCGCTTGAAGGCGGATTTTTTCGTGACCCGAAGTAAAGCGAAGCTTTACGTCAGGACTCGAACGGAAACCTGGCTACGCGACGAGTACGTCGTGTCAGGTTTCCGCGTTTTAATATTTTAATTTTGGCGAAAATTAAAATATTAAAAAGAGTCCTGTAATGAAAGAGTCCTGCATTTTGACAATAGTGCATAATCATGCTATTGTTAAATCAGGAGATAGTACATTATGACATGGGAAGACGTTCTGAAGCGCGACGACATCGTCGGCGGAGACATCCAAACTCAGGAGGATGGGATTGTCTATCGTGGCCCGCTTTCGGGTATCAAAATAGAGGGCAATCTTGTCTATTTCGAAGCTCCATGGTGCGCCAGGATGCAGGGCAGCAAGTGGGAGATGTGCTCCGTCGACGAGTGTTTCGTTAACCCGAAAGACTGTCCACCTGTGGACATCGGTAGTGGCTGTATCCAGTTCGACATGCCGTACCTTGGTTTTGGTGTAATCATCACAAAAGGCGGGAGCAAACTCGACCCGAAGATGGTCGAAGGTTTAGAACTTGCCGAGACGACAACCTAATTATCGTCTCCTCGCTCGTACGGAATCGCTCGTCGATTCAGTGCGGGCGATTTCTTTTTATATGAGATATTCAAAAAGTCCCCACAACACTCTGTCGTGGGGACTTTTCAAAAGAACTTATCGAACCTACTTTGCTTTGCACATCTGACGAAGCCTTGCAACACGGACTCTATCTGCTTTGCCGTCGTAGTCACCCCTTTTTAGATTTTTTTCTGTGTACACACTCAATCTCTCGAGTGTGTTTGCCCAAACGCAAGCGCCGTTCTCGAGTGGCAAAATGCCAATGAGATCCGCTTCAAACTGCCTTCGAATACCGATTTCATCAAAGGCAAAAATCACGCTAATGCCGACGTAGTCCAACTCGTATTCTCGGATCGTCACGGCATGTCCAAACTCATGACCCACCAGAACCGCGAACTCCTCTGGAGTTTTAACCAGAAAAGTAATGTGGTCAAGATTTAGAGAAACAAAAGCGGATCCGCTGACTACTCCACCCTCAGCAATTACATCGCCATCGATTATGTTCACGAAGAGGTCTTTTACGACTCTAGCGTAGTTGGGGTACATGGCGTAGAGAACACTACGAGTGTAGTCTTGCCAGACTTCATTGGTAGCGTTTCTCATCGGCAGGGATTTCGGCAGAGGATCTGCTTTGACTATCGGCTGAATTTTCTCTGGCATGTTTCGCATGGCCTGCAAACGGAAGTTCGTGACCATTTGAAATTGCTTGAATTCCCAGTCACTCATTCCAGTTGGCTTTTGCAGATTACCAACAGTTCGCTCGAGCAACTCAATCGCTACTTTGTTGGAGCCTGTAACCAAGCTGATGAAAAAATCCGCCTCAGCTTCTTTTACTCGCAAATCCTCAAAAAAAGCTCTAGTCGGCACACGAGGTTCATCGGATTTGTTGACTGAACCCAAAAGCTCATGACTCCACTCGTGAGCTACGAGCACGGCGAATTCTTCAGCACTCTTAAACTCTCGAATAAAACCCGTGGACACTCGAACCTCTTTTTCAAAAGGTCGAGCATAGATCGAATCGTGTTCGAAAATCAAGATTTTCTTGTCCCAAAGTTTGGGACGAGTTGGGAAGAGGTCTTTCACCACGTTCTGGGTATATTCTACCCAAACTGCTGGGTTGATCGGTTCTCGCGACGGAAGTGGTGGAAACCGGCTAACGTCCGAAGTCGCAATCCGCCCGAGAGTGAGAGCTACGAGCAAGGCGTATTTGTACATTGTTGCCTCCGGAGGAAGCTAGTAGATGTTGAAGAACTGTTTGGCGTATAGTAGCACTTTATTAAAAATTGCAATAATTTTTAATGCTATAATAAATTATTCATGAACACAGAGAATAAAACGATACTCTACGACGGTGACTGTCCCATGTGCAAAGTTGTTATTGATAAGATTGATAATTCTTCACAAAAAGGGAAATTTGATTTAAAAGATATAACAAAAGAGCAACTTCCAGAAAATCTTACAAAAGAACAGGTGATGAAAGAAATACACGTTATTGACTCTGAAGGAAAAGTTTTCAAAAACTCTGAAGCAATTTTAAAAATTCTAGAAGAATATCCAAAGTGGAGGTTTTTATCAAAAATAGGTGGACTGCCAATAATAAAACAATTGTTACCGATAGGTTATAAATTTTTTGCAGCAAATAGGCATTTTATATTTGGTGGAGCAAGTAGAATCTTTTATCTAAAAATAATTTTGGTTTTAGGATTAATCTCGGGGCTATTACTTTCTGCAAAACTTTGGTCTGGAGGAAGATTTTTTCCATTTTCACCAGTTTTTAGCAATTTACCCACGATATTTCCCTATATTTGGTCAAAATATTACATAATTCAGCTTATTTTACTACTTTTGATACTTATTTTCCCCAAGCCTAAAAAACTGATTTTCCTCAGTCTAGGCATATCAATTTTCTTTGTCTTGTTTGACCAAAGTAGATTGCAGCCGTGGTTTTATCAATATTTTTTCATGTTAGCTACTTTAGGTATTTTTTCTTGGAATTATGTTGATACAGAAAAACAACATGCTGTTTTAAATACAGTTAGGCTTATTGTGGCCAGCATTTATTTTTATAGTGGTTTACAGAAGATTAATATTGTTTTTATGAGCAGTGTTTTTCCTTGGATGATGGAACCAATCACCAAGTTTCTTCCAGCATCGCTACAAATTTACCCGCTTTATTTCTGTATACTTGTTCCGTTTGTTGAAATGGGGATTGGAATTGGTTTAGTAACAAAAAGGTTTAGAAATTATGCAGTTATAGCAGCTATTTTAATGCACGGTTTCATTCTTTTCTCTTTAGGTCCACTTGGGCACAACTGGAATAGTGTTGTTTGGCCTTGGAATATTGCCATGATGCTTTTTGACCTTGTTCTTTTTTGGAAGACAACAGACGTTTCTTTTAAAGATATTTTATGGACAAGAAACTTTACTTTTCAGAGAGTTGTTTTGGTTTTATTTCTAATAATGCCAATGTTTAGTTTTTTAAATCTTTGGGACTCTTATCTTTCTTCAGCACTTTATTCAGGAAATACTAATAACGCCAGGATTTTTATAAGCGATAGCGTAAAACAAAAATTACCAAGCGAAGTGCAAACTCATGTAATACAAACCATCACTGGAGAAAATGAGTTAGACTTTTATATGTGGTCTTTTGAGGAATTAAATGTTCCAGCATATCCTGAAACTAGAGTTTATAAAGATATTGCGCGAGATATTTGTAGTTTTGCGACTCACGAAGATGAAGTAAGGCTTGTCGTTTTAGGTAAACCAACTGTATTTAACAGAGATATTGAAGCTATGTATAATTGTTCAAATCTTTAAGTCTAAAAAGGGCGACCAATTCATGGTCGCCCTCCTAGTCCAACTTACGCCCGATCTTTTCTTCAAGTTTGCGCTTGCATTCATTACAGAGTATGCAAATCTGCCTTAACTCCCGACAACTTCCTATGAGGTTATGGGCAACATTTAGACAGCCGTCAGTGTCGCACATGTACTCTCTGATAGTGATTTCCTCGCTAGTCTCAGGGTCTTTGAGTGTGAAAGTGATTGAAGGCATGAACTTCCTCTAAAAGAAGGCTATCAAAGATGAAATTTATTATCAAATGCTATACTGACTTTGTATGCCCCAAAATACTTATGAATTTTATACCACCTTGCCTCCTTTTTGGGATGGAATGAAAAAAGAGTTGGCACTCGCTAAAAAAACCATCGATCTTGAACAATATAATTTTGGTGTAGATAAAATTAGCACAGAATTTCTGGATCTCTTAAGACAAAAAAACAAAGAGGGAGTAAAGATAAGAATGCATTTGGATACTGTGGGTAGTGGGCAAATGTATCTTTCAAATATTCCGGAAACCTTAAGAAAAGAGGGAATTGAGATCAAATTTTTTAATCCAATCTCTGCATGGAGAATTCATAACTTCACCTCATGGGTTTTTAGAAATCACCAAAAAGTCTTAGTGATTGATAAACTTGTGGGCTTTACCGGCGGGAGTGGTATCGGTGACCACATGATAAATTGGCGCGATACCAATGCTAAAGTTTCAGGACCAATTGTAGATGAACTTTTATCGTCCTTTGAAGAAATGTGGAAAATTGGTGGTGAAGTAACCCTGAGCTCTAGAATAAAACTTTTCCGGAAAGGCTTTAAAAGAAATTTGTTTATAACCAACGCTCCGTATTTTAGAAAAAGATTTTTGTACTACACATTTATCGATAAGCTTCGACTCGCAAAAAAAAGTATCTTACTTACAACACCATATTTTATTCCAGACAGGAGATTAACAAGAGTTTTAAAACTTGCAGTAAAGCGCGGAGTGGAAGTAAAAGTTATCGTACCAGCGGTAGAGGATGTACCCTTTGTTCATCCAGCTTCATATTCTATGTATACGTCGCTTTTAAAACGCGGAGTAAGAATTTTTAGATATCAAGGACTTTTTCACCATGGAAAAACTGGAATTGTGGATGATGAATGGGCGACGATGGGTAGTTTTAATTTAGATAACCTTAGTTTTCTTTATAACTTTGAAGTTAATATTGTAAGTATTGAAAAAGAGTTTGTTAAAAATGTACTAGATCAATTTACAGAAGATATGAGTCATTGTCGTGAGGTTTTACTAGAGGAATGGGAAAAAAGACCATTTATTCAAAAGTTTAAGGAATTTTGGATTGGTTTAATACGTGGATTTTTGTAATAAAGTTCCATGTGAATTGTATTAAATTTTGATATGCAAAATCTGGCTTAAGGTTCACATTATACTCAAATTGTGGCTTAAAAATTTAGCACTTGCATCATCTCACGGGAAAAAGTTAGTATAGTAGGATGTTTCTTAAACGAATTATTAGGCAATAAATTATAACTTAAAGTAATATGTCAAAAGAAAAAATAATTTCAATTGTAGTCCTTGTCCTGATTGCTGGAGGGCTTATCGGCTGGGCAGTTCTTGGAAAGAGTCCAACATCACAAGTCACCACAAATAATGATCCAGTAGCTACAGTAAACGGTGTAGTCCTTACTCAATCTGAATTTGATTCGCAATATGCAAACGCGATTATCTCACTCAAAGCTCAAGGTAATGATGTAACTTCTACATCTTCTGTTGCCACAATTAGACAACAAGTTTTAGATAGTATGATCGCTAACGAGCTTGTTATGCAAGGAATTGCAAAAGCTAATATTAAAGCTTCTGATAGTGATGTAGAAAAGCAGTATCAAGTTTTACTTACTCAAGCTGGAGATGCTGAGAAATTAAAGGCTCAGCTTACAGCGGCAAACCTTACGGAAGCACAACTTAGAACAAACATTGCAAATCAACTAGCTATTCAGACTTATCTTCTTGCGAACATAAACACAGCTTCAACAACTGTTACAGATGCGGAGATTAAGAAGTTTTATGATGACAACACAAAAGGTCAAACTGATGTGCCTGCACTAAAAGACGTAAGTGATCAGATTAAACAGCAACTCACAGTAAATAAACAGCAAGCATTGGTAAACGATTTTCTAGTTAGACTTCGAGCTTCTGCAACTATTGAGACAAACCTAAAGAACTAGATCAGACAAATAGTATATAAAACAACAAACCACTCGGAGTTTCTCGGAAGTGGTCTTTTGTTTTATTCTCCTCAGCCTATTTAAGAGGCACATCTTTTTATAAGTATTTAGCAATATTTGCTTTGTGTCCTTCATAGGTTGCAGAGCAATGTATCTTACCTTTTTTATCGTGAAGATAGAATAAACAACTAGTTTTTTGAGGATTGTAAGCAGCATCGATCGCAGCTAAACCAGGGTTAGCGATAGGGGCAGGCGGTAAACCAGCATGTAAATAAGTATTGTAGGATGAGACAATATTTTTGTCAGCTGGTTTAACTTTTTTCCACCAACCAGTTTCTTCAGAGCCTTTTGCATATTGCAAAGTGGCGTCAATCTGGAGCTTCATCCCAGAGAAAAGTCTATTCCAAATAATTCCCGAAATAAGTTTCATATCTCCCTTACCTGCTTCACGTTGGATGATGGAGGCAATAGTAAGCGCAGTTTCCTCATTGATTATTTTGGTAGCCTTAGGCTTTTTAATCTTTGAAGTTGCTTTATTAAATTCCTGAAGCATTACTGCGGTAACACCAAGAGGATCTTCATCTCTCTGTAGTAGGTAGGTTTTTGGAAAATATTTTCCTTCTAGGTTCTCACTGTTTAATGCTAAGTGTCCGTTTATAAAGTTACTTTTTTCTTTTTCTGTCCAACCCAGTTTATTACCCATAACCTCGGCGATTTCCTCTTTTCTTAGGCCTTCTGAGACTTTAATAATCCGAATTTCAGGATTAGCTAAAGTTTCATAAAAAGAAAGGGAAGTTAAAAGCTTTAGATCAAAGCCATAGTAGAAAAACATTGAGAAGAAGGAAACTATGGATATAGTAAAGAGAGAAATAATAAACTTCCACTTCATATAATGACTATATCATAATTTTCTAAAATTTGGTCAATTTTCCACATGGACTGGCTAGTTTTTAGTTGGTATTATATAAATATATGTCTATAAAAGATTTCTTTCTTAAAAAAATGCTATCCTCTCAAATGAAAGGAGTCCCACAGAGTGATCAAGATAAAGTTTTTTCTATGTTGCAGAAAAATCCTGAACTTTTTCAAAAAATAGCTGAAGAAGTAAAAGAAGAGGTAAAAAAAGGTAAAAGCCAGATGTCGGCGACGATGGAAATAGTTAAAAAATACGAAACGGAGTTAAAAAGTTTGGAATAAATATAATGAGTAAAAAGATTTTAGTTCTTTTGGGTCATCCGGATACCGACAGCATGTGTCGTGAGTTTTGCGATGCCTATGCAGCTGGTGCTATAAGTCGCGGACATGAAGTGAGAAGAGTAAATATTGGAGAAATGAATTTTGATCCTATTTTACACCAAGGCTATCGAGTTATTCAGGAATTGGAGCCTGATTTAAAAAAACTTCAGGAGGATATAAGATGGTGCGACCATTTTGTGGTTGTTTATCCGTCTTGGTGGTCTACCATGCCAGCACTACTTAAAGGACTTTTTGATCGGATGTGGTTACCCGGTTTTGCTTTTAAATTTTTACCAAGTGGTTTGGGATGGATGAGATTACTCAAAGGACGCTCTGCAAGAGTTTTTGTTTCTTCAGACTCACACCCAATTCTTGCACGTTTTCTTTTTGGAGATAACACAAACGAAATAGTTGATGGAATACTTTGGTTTGCTGGTTTTTCAGCAAAAATGAAAAAAGTTGGCCCAATGCGAAAATTAAAACCAGAAAAACGGGCAAGATGGATTAGAAAGTTTTATAAATATGGAGAAAAAGTTTACTAATTATTTTTTGACTTTTAATACAAATCCAGTACTATTTAGAGGGATTTATTGAAAGGTGGTCTACATGAAGAATGAGAAAGATCGACGCGTTCTGGCAGGTGTGTGTAAGGTCTGTGGAGCTACAGTAAAGATCAGAAATGCTCGACTGCGTACAGTCGAATTTCATCTCAATCTGCAGAACGAGGAATGTGAAGCCTTCGAAAGTGGCAAACGTATTCCTCGGGAAAGCACAAGGGATGAGTTCCTTCTGCTTTTGCCGGAAGAGATCAAGTCGCATGTTCGTCCGACAACCCCATAAGTTACTACGGTTAAGGCGTGCAACATTTCGTTGCACGCCTTGAAATTTTATATAAAAAAAGGCCGCCCAACGTTTGGCGCCGGGCGGTCCATAGCCGATTCTCGTGTACTCACGCTGCACGAAGCTCTGCAACCATCTTGCTCAGGATCTCCTCTGCGTAGAGTTGGTTTTGAGCTTTCGCTCTGAACGGAGCTCCTCCAACTCCCGAAACTTGCACGCAGATGTTGCCACCGCACTTGAAGAGTCTGACCCATATGTGGTAGCACTTTGTGCTGAAGATTCTGAATCCATCTCCATCCAAGACCGCGAGGGTGATTGAATCCAGGATCTCATCACTCAAAGGTTCGTACATGGAGAGCGAATGCTCGTAGATGAAGTGAACAATCTGTTTCAAGTTCATGTTCTTACTCCTCCTAGGATTATACACCCATTTATATATCTTGTCAAGGAATATTGATTTTACCCTTAAAATAGGGCATTATTTTCGTATGCAACTATCGATAGGCATTGTTGGTTTACCAAACGTGGGCAAATCCACGCTTTTTAATGCACTTACCAAGAAATCTGTTCCTGCAGAAAACTATCCTTTTTGTACTATCGATCCATCTGTTGGAATAGTTCCTGTGCCAGACGAACGAGTCGCGAAACTAACAGAACTTTCTAAATCTAAAAAAACTATTCCGGCAGTTGTGGAGTTCGTAGATATTGCTGGTCTGGTAAAGGGCGCAAGTGAGGGTGAAGGTTTAGGAAATAAATTTCTTTCAAATATTCGTGAGGTAGACGCCATCCTAGAAATGGTTCGTGTTTTTGAAGATAAAGATATTATTCATGTGCACAATAAAGTTGATCCTGTTTCTGACATTGAAGTTATAAACTATGAACTGGTTTTAGCTGACACAGAAACAGTGACTAAACGTATTTCAAATTTACAAAAAGAAGTTAAAGCTGGAAAAAAGGAAGCTGTGTTCGAAGAAAGTGTTTTACAAAAAGTTTTAGAGACTTTAAAGCTTGGAAAACTTGCAAACACACTAGAACTAGACGAAAAAGAAAAAATGGTAGTAAAAGGTATGCATTTACTTACTGCGAAGCCAATTTTGTACGCACTAAATACTTCGCAAGCTAGTGAGGAAAATAAAGATGTGAAAAGTAAAATTCCTGGACCTTATGTCGAAGTAGATCCTGTTTTTGGCAGTTGGGACAATGGGGGTTTTGATGATTTAATAAAAAAAGCCTACGAAACTTTAGGCTTGATTACTTATTTCACAACTGGAGAAGATGAGACAAGAGCTTGGACTATTGTAAAAGGCTCAACTGCTCCGGTAGCAGGACAAGCAATTCATACAGATTTTAAGGATAAGTTTATTCGCGCTGAAGTTGTGCATTGTGATGATTTACTAAAAGTAGGAACATTTGCAGCTGCTCGCGAAAAAGGTTTGGTGAGAACTGAAGGAAAAGAATATATTGTCAAAGACGGTGACGTAATCGAGTTCAGAATTTAAGTATTAAAAAAGGCCGGTGTCGCAATCGACTTCCGGCCTTTGCTAGTGATGGATCGTTTTTTTCTTCCGACCAATCACCAGCCTTGCTTTTGTCTCGCCCCGAATGCCAAGGCAGTCAGGGCATCCTTCTTGGAGTTCCAGCCTTGCGTACAATGCTTGGCTGAACGGCTCCTTCGTTTTTCTTTCCAAATCTGACCTCAGCCTCACGGTGAGGAATCGATCAAATTCAGAAGCCTCGAGGTTTTTCTTGCGATGGCAGTTTTGACAATAGGAGTAGTATTTCATGCTACTCCAGTCATCATTCTAGCAACCGCAGGTGCGCCGACGAGCAGAGCTGTCTTGTGATCTGAAACATTCAGGACCAGATCAGCTTTGTACTCGTCCTTGTTGGGGTTCACAGTGAGATCGATGGTGACGATTTTCCCATTGAATCTAAAGAAGCAGTCAACACCGTGGTACACATCGAGTGCACTACCCACAGCAGTGTAAAGCTCCAGTCGGGACAAATCATCGATCCCGAGTTCCTCTGCGACACACGAATGTAGGTCGCTTGCGAATCTGGGCTCTGGGTCCGTTGGATCCCACGGCTGGTGGGCCATGACATCTTTCAACGCTTGGTTGTAGGGAAGGTAATCACCATTCCAGTTAACCACAGCGTGTCCAATGACCTCTTCTTCAATTTCTCCGCCAGTGAAGCGGAGAGGTTTCCATTGCATGGTACACTCCTTAGCCTCACAGGCTTGAATTTATCTACTACTATCTTAGCATATTTTAGTCTTTTTGTCAAGTATTTAGCTTGGTCTATTTAATGTAATTATGCTATAATACCCTCATTATCAATCATTATAAATTCAATGAATCCACAAACAGGAAGTAGAGCGAAAGATTTCTTTTTAAACCTAGGAGCAACGATTTCACTGTACACAGTAGTTATAAGTCTGGTAAACCTTTTGTTTACAGTTATAAATACTGCTTATCCACAAATAAATAATTATTACTACGGAAGTTCAACAATTTCTTGGCCTGTTGCAGTTTTGGTTATTTTTACACCAATTCTCATGGTTTTAATGTGGAATTTAGGGAAAAGCTACACAACTGAGCAGCCATCGACAATACATAAGTGGCTAACCTACATCACACTTTTCATTGCTGGACTTGTGGTCGCAGGCGACTTAGTTTCAGTTTTGTATCACTTTATAAATGGTGATGAACTTTCTACAGCTTTTCTTCTAAAAGCTCTAACACTCTTTGTAGTTTCTGGAGCATTGTTTGGTTACTATCTTACAGACATTCGTGGAAAACTGACTCCGCAACTTCGAAAAATGTGGCGAATTGCCTCAATAGTAATTATTATTGGTTCTATTATTCTAGGCTTCGCTGTGCTTGGTTCTCCTCGAACACAAAGACTTTTCAAGTATGATGAAGCGAAGATAAATGACCTAATGAGTCTAGGTAGTTCTGTGCAAAGTTACTACTCTCAAAAAGCTGTTTTACCAAAAAACCTTACTGAACTTTCAGCGCTGAACTATTATTATGTTCAAAATGATCCGCAAAGTGGAAAACCTTACGAATACAACGTAAAGAGTGCAACTACATTTGAGGTTTGTGCAGAATTTAACAAAGATTCAGCCGCTAAAACAGATCCTCGAAGTCTTTCATATGCTCCATCCTATCCTTATGGTACAAACTGGACTCATCCAGCTGGAAGACATTGTTTCGAGCAGTCAGTTGTAAACAATGGTGTAAAACTACCAATGTAAGTAAACTTCAAAGCCCTTCGGGGCTTTTTAGTTTGGACGAAAATTAAATTTTTGCTAGTATAGACAAATATGGAAAGAGATTATAACCACTCCGAAATCGAGAAAAAATGGCAAACTATTTGGTCAAAAAAGAAAGTGTACCAGACAAAAAACCCCAAGGCAGGCTCAGGGCTAGTAGCTAAGAAGAAGAAAATGTATGTCTTGGATATGTTTCCTTATCCAAGTGGAAAAGGTTTGCATGTTGGTCATCCAAAAGGCTATATCGGCTCAGATGTTTACGCTCGAATGAAGAGAATGCAGGGCTTTAATGTGCTACACCCAATGGGTTATGACGCTTTTGGTCTGCCTGCCGAACAATATGCTCTAGAGCATCATATTCATCCCAGAAAAGCTGT
>JANWHC010000026.1 GCA_025450615.1 Minisyncoccota bacterium | reverse complement strand
TGGGGACGACGGTGTGCGCTCCGTCGTCCCCTCCGGAGCGCCCGTGGACTCAACATGAGCCCACTACATTATTATCCTATGTTTATTTCTTGTCAATAAAAAAGGATCGCCGAAGCGATCCGTGTGGCCTAGGGCCACGAAACAACAGTTCTGTTTGAACTCTGTTGGGGGGCGGGGAGAGGGGAAACCACCGCCCACCCCCGTTCAGAGATCCATGTTCACCCGGGCAGGGTGAGACTCTCCTAGTATACCCTAAAAAAGATGTAGGTCAAGTGAAGGGAAATTTACAAATACTTGAGAACTTTGCTCCTTGTATTTGTGTGAAGGGGGGTCGGGTGGAAATAGGGTTTCCCCCGTAGAGGAGAGCAGTAAGCCATGCGAGCGTTGAGGACCGAGAGGTCCTTAAATAAATCTCTCAGAGAGAGATTTATTTCTTGTACACAATAAAAATATGATGTGCAGTATATTTTTGATATAATTTAGAAAAGTCCTATGAATATTGAAGAAAAACAATTAAAAGATTTTATTTTAGACTCAGGTCTTGTCTCCAAGGCCGATGTTACTTCTGCTGAGAAAGACTCAGAAAAGAAAAAAGAGAGTATAGGAAGAGTTTTGGTGAATCAAGGTAAGCTAACAGAAGATGATTTGCGCCGAATGCAGGCTTACATACTTGGAATTCCATTCGTAGATCTAAAAACAGAGAAGCTTCCCTTTGAAGTTCTCTCGCTTATACCCGAACCGATTGCTAGAAACCATAACATTGTCGCCTTTAAAAAAACTGATACATCTCTCGAGGTGGCCATGCTCGATACTGAGGACTTAACTGCACTTGATTTCATAAAAAAGAAAGTAGGATTAAAGATTTTACCAAGACTTACTGATACAGAGTCAATGAAGTCAGCAATTTTGCAATATCAAAAATCTCTTAAAGCAGAATTCGGTGATTTGATTGCAGAAGATGTTAGCAACGTAAAAAACATTCCTTCAGATGAGGCAGGGGTAGAGCTAGATGAAAAGTCCTTGAAAAAACTAGCCGACGATATTCCGATGATTCGTATCGTGGATACACTTTTGAAACACGCAATTTTGCAGAATGCTTCTGATATTCACATCGAGCCACAAGAAAATGAGCTTTTAGTAAGGTATAGAATCGACGGTCTACTTCATGACGCCATGATTTTGCCAAAAAACATGAGTGCGTCAATCTCAGCTCGTATAAAAGTGCTTTCATCACTTAAACTCGATGAAAAAAGACTTCCGCAAGATGGTCGTTTCAAGATTGATTCTGATGGTGAAAAAGTTTCTTTCCGTGTTTCCACGCTGCCTACATATTATGGTGAAAAAATCGTCATGCGTTTACTTCGAGAAAATGTTTCTGGATTTACGCTCGAGCACTTAGCCTTTCACGGAGAAGGGTTAGAAAGAATTCATAAAGCTGTGAAGTCGACAACTGGTATGATTTTGACAACTGGACCAACGGGATCAGGAAAAACTACAACTTTGTATACCGTACTAGATATTTTAAATACCCCAGATGTAAATATTTCTACAATCGAGGATCCTATTGAGTATCAAATGAAAAGAGTTAATCAAACTCAGGTTCGTCCAGAGATTGGTTTTTCTTTTGCTTCGGGACTTAGAACTCTTGTTCGTCAGGACCCAGACATTATTATGGTTGGAGAAATTCGAGACAACGAAACTGCAGCTCTAGCTGTAAATGCGTCCCTAACTGGTCACGTTGTGCTTTCAACTTTACACACTAACTCTGCAGCTGGCGCGATTCCTCGACTTATGGATATGAAAGTCGAGCCTTTTTTACTTGTTTCAACTTTAAATATTATCATTGGACAGCGCTTAGTTCGAAAACTAACTGATCAAAAAGAAAAATATAATCTTTCCAAGGCAGAAATAGATACTTTAGGTAAATCAATAAACTTAGACAAAGTTTTAAATGCTCTTAGAGAAGAAAAAATTGTTGGTAAAAGTGATAAATGGGAAGATGTTCCTTTTTTCAGACCTAAAAAAGATATGAAAGATGAAGATTCATATTCTGGACGATCTGGTATACATGAAATTTTGAAAGTTTCTCCTGCGATAAAAGAAGCTATTTTAAAATCAGCAGATTCAGATGAAATACAAAAGATTGCCGAGCAGGAGGGGATGCTGACTATGATTGAGGATGGAATTTTCCAATGTGTACAGGGGTATACCACGATCGAAGAGGTTCTTCGAGTTATCGCTGAATAATAAAATGCCGTTATTTCACTACAAAGTATTAAATAAAGAGCAAAAAACCGTCGAAGGACAGATGGAGTCCAAGGACCGTTTTGCTCTGTATCATGTTTTGAAACAAGACGGTTCTATAGTTCTTCACGTTGAAGAGGTAGAAGGAAAAAAAGGTTTTTCAATGGGCAAATCACTCTCATTTTTAGGTGGAGTAAAAACTTACGACAAGATTATATTTGCAAAAAATCTTTCGAAAATGATAGATGCTGGATTGCCGATGACGAGAGCGCTAACTATTATGGAAAAAGAGGCAAGAGGAGAGTTGAAAAAAACTTTAGTAAGTTTAAACAAATCTATTTCTGAAGGATCTACTTTGAGTTCTGGTATGAGTAGTTATCCAAAAGTTTTTCCTCCCCTTTTTATTTCAATGGTCAAAGCTGGAGAGGAATCTGGAAATATATCGGGTGCTTTACAAAACGTAGCTTTGCAAATGGAAAAAAACTATCTTTTAACTAAGAGAATTCGAGGAGCACTTTTGTATCCGACGGTAGTTTTTGGTTTGATGATTGCAATCGGAGTTTTGATCATGGTTTATATGGTTCCTACTCTTACAGCCACATTTAAGGGTTTAAATATTGCCTTACCTCTATCAACTCGAATCATCATAGGTACCAGTGACTTTTTAGTGGCCTATTTTATTTTTGTGGTAATTGGGGCCATTGCACTTGTGGCACTTATTATATTTACTTTCCGAACTCAAAGGGGCAAGAGATTTTTAGACACAGTTATTTTGCACACACCAGTAATTAGCACTATCGTAAAACATATCAATTCTGCTCGAACTGCCAGAACACTTTCTTCACTTGTTTCTTCTGGAGTTGATATTGTTGTGGCAATAGATGTGACGAGGGATGTTATTCAAAATTCTTATTATAAAGACGTACTTAAAGATGTGGGTTCAGTAATTCAAAAAGGAGAAGCAATCTCATCTGTTTTTTCAAAAAATGAAAAACTTTATCCGATTTTCGTTTCAGAAATGGTAGCGGTGGGAGAAGAAACAGGAAAAATAGGGGAAATGCTCATGAGTGTGGCACTTTTTTACGAAGATGATATCGATCAGAAGACCAAAAACATTTCTACAGTCATCGAACCCTTCCTCATGATCTTTATCGGAATTGCAGTTGCACTTTTTGCTTTCGCAGTTATTAGCCCAATATATTCGCTAGGAGATAGCATTCAATAATTAAATGATAAAACGTGGTTTTACAATAATAGAACTTCTCATAGTTATAAGTGTAACGATACTATTATCAGGAATAGTTCTCTCTTCACTTATTGGTTTTAGAAAAAACCAAGCATTAGAAAAAGATACCGAAATAGTTGTTCAACTTTTGAATCAGGCAAGAAATCAAACTATTTCTTCAAAGGGAGCAATAGCCTACGGAGTTCATTTTACAGCTCCACAAGTAGTTCTCTTCAGGGGGGCCTCTTTTGTCTCTGGATCTTCAACGAATCAAGTCACTAATCTAACTTCTACAGACACAATTCTCACCATAATTCTTGCGGGAGGTGGAACCGATGTTATTTTCCAGAGACTAACAGGTGAGACTACACAAAATGGCACTGTGGTTATTTCCTCTCCTGGTATATCTAGAACAAAAACTGTTACAATATATAAAACGGGTGTAGTAGATTCAAATTAAAATATGAAAACGACTCAAGGAATCTCTCTTGTAGAAATAATTATTGGGGCAGCGATTATTTCTGCGGGTATTTTGTCGATAAATATGGTTTACAATACCTATGTTCAGTACGCTTTAGCAAACCAGAGAAACGCCGAGGCTGCATATTTAGCACAAGAAGGTTTAGAGGTAATGGCCTTCCTTCGTGACGGAAGTTGGGATACAAATATTAGAACTTTGAGTACAACTACGCCTTTTTATTTAACTTTTTCTGGTGGAACTTGGGCAACGACAACTTCTCAGCAGTATGTAGATGGAATATATCTTCGAAGTGTTTCTGTTTCTGATGTAAAGCGTGATGCAAACAATGATATTGCTTCAACTGGTACATATGATCCGGATGTAAAACTGATTACCGTAAGTGTTTCTTATACTCAAGGTCATGCTACAACCACTCAAACTTTATCAGAATATTTAACTGATATGTTGGACTAAAATGAAACCTTCTCTCAAAAATTCAGGTTTTTCTTTGGTGGAAACAATTATTTATGTCGCGATATTGGCTATTATTTCAGTGGTGATGATTAATATGTTACTTTCTTTCACTCAAACCTATAAAACTATTGTTGCTTTGCGCGCAGCTGAGCACTCAGCGGTAGGTTCTATGGAAAGGATAACTCGCGAGATTAGGTCTGCAAGTGGTGTTGATACTGGTAACAGCACATTGGGCACTAGCCCTGGGGTTTTGACTCTGACTAGCATTGCCACAACAACGAAATTTTATGCAAGTAGTGGTGTTCTTCAGATGGATGTAAACGGAACTTTTTTTGGACCACTTACTCTTTCAAACGCAACTGTAAACAATTTAGTTTTTAGACTTTTGGATAACGGAGTTTCGCAAGCTGTAAAAATAGATCTTACAATAACCGGAACTGTTGGTACTGTGACAAAAACAAAAACATATCATTCGACTATAATTTTACGAGGACAATAAAAATATGAAAAAAAGCAATCTACAAAATGGTCAAGTCATGCTCACAATAGTAGTTTTTTTCATGTTTGCGTCCATAACTATCGCTTTTGGAATAATAAATCCTATTGTGAAGCAAGTTGCTATCGCGAAAAATTTAAATAAATCAAACGGGAGTTTCTATTTAGCTCAAAGTGCTGTTGAAGATGTTTATTACAGGTTAAAAAATAACGAGACAGTTGGAACTTCCGAAACCTTGGCTCTAAATAGTGGAACAACGACAACAGTTACATCAGATACAGCAACAGGTAAGAAAATTTCTTCTAGCGCAACAGTTATTGAAAATTATAGAAAAATGGAAACAAACTTACTTTACGGAACTGGAGTCGCCTTTCACTATGGTGTGCAAGTTGGCAATGGAGGTTTTATTTTGGAAAATAGTTCTAGTGTCACAGGAAATATTCATTCAAGCGGACCAGTTGTTGGTTCTGGCAACATTGTGAGAGGTAGTGTTATTTCTTCTGGTGCCACAGGAGTTATCGATGGTATTCACGCAACCGGCACAGCCTTTGCTCATACTATCAGGAATTCTGATATAGATGGAGATGCCTATTACACAACTATAAGTGGAACAACAGTTGGCGGAACAAGCCACCCAGGAAGCGCTGACCAAACTAGTGCGGAGTTTCCAATTCCCGACGATTTAATAACTGAATGGGAAACTGATGCAGCAAGTGGTGGAAATGCCACATGTTCAAGTGGAAAATATACTATTAGTTCAAACATAACCATAGGTCCTAAAAAAATTCCATGTGATTTGGAAATAAGCGGTAGTCCAACTGTTACTTTGACTGGTCAGATTTGGGTTACAGGAAATATTGTAATAAAAAATACTGCAGTCGTTAGAGTTTCTTCAACTTTAGGCACAAAAAGTGTTGCACTTATTGCTGACAACCCAAGCAACAGACTTACAAGTAGCACCATCGATCTTGTAAACTCGAGCACATTTTATGGTTCAGGCTCTGTAGGTTCATTTATTTTTCTAATTTCTCAAAACAACAGTGCTGAGCTTGGTGGAAGTGTAGATGCTATCTCAATGGACAACTCTTCTAGTGGTGCAGTTCTTCTTTACGCTTCTCATGGGCTTATCAGTATAAACAATAGTGCAACTTTAAAAGAAGTGACTGGATATAAAATAAAAACAAGAAACTCAGCAACGATTATTTACGACACAGGACTTATGAGTAGTTTGTTTGATAGTGGGCCGGGGGGAGGGTATGAAATTATTGACTGGGCCGAAACCCAGTAGTGGCTCAGCTCCTAAGCTTTTATTTGGCTCCGGAACTCTGCTACAATAGGATTATGAAAAGACAGAAAAAACTTGTGGTGGGAAATTGGAAGATGAATCCGGTAAGTATGGATCTCGCAAAAAACCTAGCCAACGGCGTAAAGCGAGCAATGCGTAATGTGAAAAAAACTCAAGTTGTGCTTTGTCCGCCATTTGTTTACCTTTCTCTTTTTAATAAATTACCTACCAACTCACTTTTTTTAGGAGCACAAAATGCAAACCATGAAACTTTGGGATCTTTTACTGGGGAAGTAAGTTATGCAGAACTTAGTGGGTTAAAGGTCGGTTTCGTTATAGTTGGCCACTCTGAAAGAAGGAAAATGGGTGAAACAGATGAGTTAATAAATAAAAAAGTGCGTTCAGTTGTCTCTTCAGGCATGACCGCGATCATTTGTGTTGGTGAATCTACTCGTGACCAACATGGTGACTATTTTGGATTTATAAAAAATCAAATTCTCTCTGCTCTTCGTGATGTGCCTAAAAAACTTTTGCCTCATGTAGTTATTGCATACGAACCTATCTGGGCAATAGGG
>JANWHC010000025.1 GCA_025450615.1 Minisyncoccota bacterium | reverse complement strand
GGAGTTCGTGACTTCTGACCCTTTCCTGTAGGTTTTCCGTATACAGAGATAGCTCGTTTTCGTCCTCGTCCTTGTCTTTGCTCTCCTCCTCCGTATGGGTGGTCAACTGGGTTTTGAGCAGTACCTCGAACTGTTGGTCGAATACCTAACCATCGTGATCGTCCAGCTTTTCCAAGATTAACTAGTCGGTTTTCCTCGTTTGAAACTGCACCTATGCTTGCCCAAGCAGTATCCAAAACTTTTCGAACTTCTGTTGATGGAAGTTTTAGGTCAACGTAACCAGCATCTTTCGCAACAATTTCAATAAAGTTTCCTGCTGAACGCGCCATTTTTGCTCCTGCTCCCGGCTTTACTTCTACATTGTAAACAAAAGTACCAATTGTAATATTTTTCAAAGGAAGTCTGTTTCCAACTTTTTGTTCTGCTGCATCCGAAGTAACTAGTTCGTCACCAACATGTACTCCTTTTGGCAATAAAACGTATCGCTTTTCACCGTCTTTATAAACTGCAAGTCCAATAAATCCTGATCGATTTGGATCGTATTCAACAGTCTTAATAGTATAAGGAACGTTGATTTTGTTGTATCTAAAATCAATTTCTCGGAAAAGTCTTTTTGCTCCTCCTCCTTTGTGACGAGTAGTGATCATTCCTTGGTTGTTTCGTCCCATTGGTCGTTTAAAACCGTGAGTCAAAGATTTTTGTGGTTCGTGAGCTGTAAGATAATCTCCGAAAGAGATTGTGGTCATTTCTCGTCGACTTTTTGTATATGGTTTATATCGTTTCATATTAAATAATTTCTATGGTAGTTCCCTTTTTTAGATACACGTATGCTTTCTTGTATCCTGATTTCTTTCCTGACTTTCCTCGAACAAAAACGTTCTTAGCAGGAATAGTGACTGTGTTTATTCTCACGGGAGTAACTTTGTATTTCTCGACGAAAGCCGCTTTCACGTGAGCTTTTGTAGTTCTTGCGTCAATATTAAAAACGTAAACAGAAGACTCAGAAGATCGAGTTGCCTTCTCTGTGATTCGTGGATGTACCAAAATGTGATTAAGATCTTTTTTCATGCTATTTATTTATTTTGTTATTTAGATAGCTTCTCAGAAATTTGGGCTAGACCTTTTTCTGGATTTGAAATAACGATATATTTGTATTTCATCAAATGAAGTGGGTTTAGATTTCGTATTTCATCTACCATAACGTTTCCGAAGTTTCTGAAACTATTTTCTGTAGGAATGTTTTTAGCATCTAGAGCGATGTATGCTGAGTTTTTTCGTTTTGAAAGAATATCTTTAAATCCTTCAACTTTTGAAAGTGAAGAAAGTAAATCTTTTGCGTGAGCAGTCTTTGGAGCCTTCAAAGTTAGGTCGTCCACAAAAAGAATCTGACCACTTTTTAGTTTAGCTGAAAGGATAGTGTATAGGGCTTTTGCCTTCATTTTCTTGTTTATTTTTCGGTCAAAAGACTTGTCATTTCGTGGACCATGAGTAACACCTCCACCAACCCAAAGTGGTGACCTTATAGACCCGTGTCGAGCGCGACCTGTTCCTTTCTGTTGCCATGGTTTCTTTCCTCCTCCAGAAACTTCTCCTCGGTTTTTTGTGTGAGCGTAAGGCAGTCGCTGTGCTGTCTCCATAGAAGTCACAACTTGGTGAACTAAGTCTGCATTCCAAGGTAAACCGAAAACGCCTTCTGAAAGTTTTATCTTTCCTGTCTCGATTCCTTTTGTATCAAAAATAACTGCATCCATAGATGTAGGTGCTTTTTCTGCAACTTTTTTTTCTTGTGTCTTTGTATTCTTTTTTACTTTTGTCTCTTCCATGTTTTTAACCGTTTACTTCAACTAGAGTTCCTCGTCTTCCTGGAATTGCTCCTCCAATCAAAATTTCACTTGCACTAACTCCGATAACTTTTAGGTTTTTTGTAGTGATTCTGTCTCCGCCCATTCGGCCGGCCATTCTTTTCCCTTTAGCCACTCGACCTCCGTCTCGTCCACCTCCTCCCAAAGATCCCGGCTCTCGCTCTGAGTGTTTTTGTCCGTGTGATCGTGGTCCTCCTTTGAAACCATATCGCTTAACACCTCCTTGGAAACCTTTTCCTTTTGAAATAGAAGAAACTGTAACAACATCTCCTGCTGTGAAAACAGTAGAGTCAACACTATCACCAACTTTTACCTCTGGTGCAGATTCTGTTCGAACCTCTTTTAGTCCAACGAAATTTCCACCATTCATTTGTCCTTTTACAGCCTTTGTAATATTTTTTCCGGATTTTTCTCCGTAACCAAACTGCACAGCATCATAACCATCTTTTGAAACAGTTTTGATAGCAGTAACAGTCATCGGAGAAACTTTTAGAATTGTTACAGGGTGAACTAAGCCTTTGTCGTCAAAGGTCTGAGTCATATTTACTTTTGTACCTAAAATAAATTTCATGTTTTTAATTTATATTTGGCGTTCTTCTTCGTTGATTCGCTTTGTTTCCTCCGCGCGCAGTAGGTTTACTACAGCTTGGTCGTAAACAAAGCTCTCGCCTTGAATTACGCTCAAATCTAAAATAAAAAGAATTCCTTTTTGTTGGTGACGTTTTTCGGACAGTAACGAGAAAGATATTCTCAACATTGCCCTTCGCTAGTCACTCATTAAAAAAGCCACTTAAGGCGATTTGGCAATACTAACAGATAACTGTTTTTTATTCAAGTCTTCGTTGACTAACTACGTAAAATGCTTTAATTTAAACTCTGGAGGCATAACTTGCTCGAACTTGCCACTTTCGCAATCGGACTGTTCTGGCTTGTTACTTGGACAGTAACCCTATTTCTACTCTACTTCTTTCAGAGTACGAGGGTTACTGAAAAAGTTGGCCCATTTTGGAAAAGGATTGCTCTCTCAATCTTTGTGGCTGTCTGTTTACAGACTTTGGGGCAGCCTCTCAGTGCGAGACTTTGGGGCTTAGCAATACTGCCCCAAATATGCTCTCTCTTCCTTGTTCAAAAAGCCAAAGAAGAACTGATCGGTTCAATAAGCCGACCTTTGTAACATGCACCCGCTCGACTCATAGTCGGCGGGTGTTTTCGTATCAAAAAACTCCATCTCTGGAGTCTTTTGATTTAGATAATCTTAACATCTATATTCACACCGCTAGGCAAACTTAGATTCGTCAGAGCTTCCATTATCTTTGGTGTAGGATTTAAAATATCAATAACTCGTTTGTGCACTCGCATTTCAAATTGTTCTCTTGCATTTTTGTAAACGAAAGAAGATCGGTTTACTGTGTATTTTTTAATTTCTGTAGGAAGTGGAATTGGTCCTTCAACGATTGCATCATATCGCAAAGCTGTATCAATGATTTGTTTTACAGACAAATCCAAAATTTTGTATTCGTAGGCTCTGACACGAATTCGAAGTTTTGAAATAACGTCTGCTTTAGCAGAAGTTTTACTAGCAGCTGGAGCTTTTTTAGTGGTCGCTTTCTTGCTAGGCGCTTTCTTAGTTGTTTCTTCTTTATGTGCTTTTGTTGCTGACATATTGCTGTTTTATTTTTGCTTGTTTTCAAGATACTAACAGAGATTCTATTTTTAGTAAAGCCTAAAATTAAAACGATAAAAGAAAACCGCCTCGGAGAGAAACCGATTTGGTTTTCCACCGAGGCGTTACTTTGTGAACCGACGACATGGGTCACTTACTGTGAGTTGAGCGGAACGAATCGCGAAAACCATGGCACGCACTGTTCCGTTGCCAATCTTCCATTCGAGAAGATCTTCCACGGAATATAATCGAAGAAAGCTGTCCATCCTCATAAGCGAAACGCCTTGATAGTTCACAGCTCTCCGAATCCTCCAGCCGAAAGCTTTCGCGTCCATCCCAGCTTCATCGATGCGTTTAGCTGAGAAAAACTCCTCCACATACACTAACGAAGCTAGATTTGAGCGTGAGAACCAGACGGTCACATTGGCTAATTCATTCTCGTCTTCAAGCAGGCCTTCTGCTCTTGCTCGCCTTGTGACCTCGCTTATCAGACGCTTTGTTTCTTTCGTAATAAACTCACTTCTAGTCACCCAATACCTCCAGTAATCCATAATTACTATGCGGTTCGGAAAAAATATTGTCAATCAAAAAACCACTCTTTCGAGTGGTTTTTTGATTAAACTTTCACAATTTGGATGAAATCCGAAGTTGAGAGTTTGAGAATGCGAGGAGCCTTATTTATATTAAGGTGACGAGCATTTTCAAATTCGAAACAAGGAGTTCGCCAAATTTGGAAGTTTATTAAGCGATGATTTTTGTTACAACTCCGGCACCCACAGTCTTACCACCCTCTCGGATAGCAAATCGTGTGTTTTCCTCTAGAGCAACTGGAGCAACAAGTTTAACTTTGAAAGTAACTGTGTCTCCAGGCATAACCATTTCTACTCCCTCGTTTAGAGTTACATCTCCTGTAACGTCTGTAGTTCGGATGTAGAACTGTGGCTTGTAACCTGAGAAGAAAGGAGTGTGTCGTCCACCTTCCTCTTTCTTTAGGATGTAAACTTCAGCTGTAAATTCTGTGTGAGGAGTTACAGTCTTTGGTTTAGCAAGAACCTGTCCTCGGTGAATACCATCTTTTGATGCTCCTCGAAGTAGGATACCTGCGTTGTCTCCAGCCTGTCCCTGTTGTAGTGACTTGTTGAACATTTCAATACCAGTAACTGTGTATTTTTGTGTATCTTCAAGACCAATACATTCGATTTCCTCACCAACTTTTACAACTCCTCTTTCGATTCTTCCAGTAACCACTGTTCCTCGTCCTTCGATTGAGAAGATGTCCTCAACTGGCATAAGGAATGGTTTTTCAAGATCTCGAGTTGGAATTGGCATTGCATCAAGTGCGTTTGCTAACTCTAAAACTTTCATTGCCCAAGGGTCTGTATTGTCTTTTGACTCAAGAGCTTTTAGTCCTGAACCTCGGATAACTGCTGTGCTCTTTCCGTCAAAGCCTTGCTTTGTTAGAAGTTCTCGAACTTCCTCCTCAACTAAGTCAATAAGCTCAACGTCAGGAACCATATCGCATTTGTTTATGAACACGATTATTTGTGGAACTCCAACCTGCTTTGCCAAGAGAACGTGTTCTCGTGTTTGTGGCATCACACCGTCAGTTGCGGCAACCACTAGTACTGCACCGTCCATTTGAGCGGCACCAGTAATCATGTTTTTAATAAAGTCCGCGTGTCCAGGTGCATCTACGTGTGCGTAGTGTCTTGTTGGTGTTTCGTATTCAGAGTGGTGCAAAGAAATTGTAATTCCTCGTGCTTTTTCCTCTGGAGCTTTGTCGATTTGATCGATAGCTTCTACTCGCGCACTATAACCACCTCCTTGTCGTCCTAGAACTGCAAGGATAGATGCTGTTAAAGTAGTCTTACCGTGGTCAACGTGACCTACAGTACCCACGTTCATGTGTGGCTTTGATCTATCAAAATCTGCCATAAAATTTATTGTGTTAAACAACCGAGCTTTCACCTTTGGCAACCTCCTAGTCGAAATCTTAAAAATTCTCGTCACCTTAGCATTAACTAAGGCTCCTCGTCTTTTCAAAATTTCAACGTCGGATTTTATCCAAATCTGAAAGCGTGTGGTTGCGTATTAATAATGAAAACATTTTTTGCCATTTTGGAAATTCCAAAAACTCAACGCTCGAGAAAACATTTATCGCTGAATTTTGGGAACTTTCTCTTTCATATAAGGTTGACCCTTATATATCCTCCTCGGCTCGGAAATGAAAAAGGTTACTTTTTCGTTTCTCTCACCTAACGTCGGCAATAAAAATCGCGCAATCGCGATGCCAACATCATAAACAAAAAGTCTTTATTAGTCAAACTTTTAAACAAAGTAGGTAATTAGTTTTCAGATACACTCGTCTTTCCAGCGAAAGACTCATTCTTGTCCTCGGCCTTGATTTGTCAATGAGCCGAGTAGTACTCGGACTTTGACAAAGCCATGCTCAGGCCTGCGGATGCTCTGAAAACTAATTACCTACTTTGTCACTACTATTTGGCAGGAATCAAAATATCATCTTTCAAACTTTTCTTTTCGTCTAAAACCATTTGCTCAAAAGTTGGAATCTTTTTTTGTAGAAAAGCCAAAACTTCATCAGGAGTTGTGGAGTCCTGATCCAAAAGTTCATCAAACTCTACTTGTTCTTTTTCGGAAAGAATATCAAGCGACCTTACCAAAATCGCTTGATACAAAATCCGCCCGATGCGTTCAACCATCGTGTTTTGTTCTGTTGCGGGCATCGAAGTGAGGCCCCATTCTTTTATGACATCCTTTGAAAGAATTGAATTCATTAATTTTATTTGAAGCAGAGGTCAAACTATACAACTGTCTTAAACTGTTCGCCTTGCTCTACTGGTCTAAGAGTTTTTATCATTGATTTAACTCTTTTGAAAGCTCTTTCGTAAACTGTGTCTGCAAAGAAGAAACCACTTTTTACTCCAGGTTCGTCCACGAGTTTTATCTCAGGACCCTTCTCGCTTATCTTTCCTCTCGCTATTTCTTTGCCATTAAGTAGGACCTGTATAGTCTTGTGATCTACACCTACCCCAGCAATAACGTATATCTTGCCTCCCTCGAACGGTATTGCAATAGGAGTTGTCCCCACCTTCTCTTCCAAGCCGTCCTTCTCAAAAGCTTCTACGAATGCATTTCTTGCCGCTTTAAACTGTTCGCCATCTTGAAATTTGTCGTCTAAAGTTAGTAACCCAGATTGCTTGTGAGCAATTTCCATATTATTGAACACCAATGATACATTTTCTTCCGGTTTTTCTTCCGATTCTGTTTTAGAAACTTTTACAATTTCTGGATTTACATTTTTTGGTTTCACAACTTCTACTTTTGGTGCGCGTTTTACTACAACCTGCTCCAAAGTATTTATGATTATGTCTTTTGACCCATCTAAATGTAGGAAACTAATATTTCCTTTCTCGTCCAAACTTAAAATTTCTCCAGCAAATGTTCCGACAATATCTTCTCCAGAAATTTTGAAACCAAACTCTCTTGCCAATTCGACATCTGATTTTTCAATAATATTTTCTCGGATTGCTTGCGGGACCCGGCCGTTTTCATACTGTTCGGTAATTCTTTCTTTTAAGTATCTCGTACCTTCCGCAAAATCTCGTGAAGAAAGTGTAAGTTCAATCGGTTGAATAGAAATCTGGGAAATAATATTTTCTGTTTTTTTAACCAAATCTGCAGCTTTCATCAAAATTCTTTTCTTATTCGAGTCTTTTTCTTCTTCAATCGCTTTTGAAAACGCCGCATCTCTTAAGCTCAGACGATCTTCATTAATAAGTCTTACACTATCTGATTCTTTATTTCCTTTTTTGAAAATTCCATCTACTACTCTACCTGCAGGATTTGTAGTAAATCTTTCTTTTTTTGCTTGTGGCGACCTGAATCCTTCAAATGTTCCGACGGAGGCAAGTCCTAAAGTTCCAAAGTTTACACCTCCAGTTAAAAGCGAAGTACTTACTACCATTTTTTGGACTGGGGAAAGTTTATTCCAGCCAATCAGAGACTTTCCGAAAGCATTTTTTTCAATAGGTGGAAAAGATGATTTTATTAAATCATTAAATAGTTCGTATTCTCCTTCGAGAAAATCTATTTTTCTTAATTGTGTTGCAGATTTTTCAGCTCTTGCTTTCAACCATTCTTCTCTCGCCGATACAAGTTCAGCTGGTTCTTCACTTGTTGGAAGTTGTTTATCTACACCCAAAGAAGAAAGTGTTCGAGCGTATTTTGTTTTTTTAGTTCGGTTTTTATTTTTCCAATCAATATATTCTTTTACATATTTTCCACGAGCCTTTTCTAGTTTTTCTCCTGCCTGCGCAGGCAGGTCGACAGTCGAAACATTTCTTTCTATCTTTAAAT
>JANWHC010000024.1 GCA_025450615.1 Minisyncoccota bacterium | reverse complement strand
TCTTTTTCAAACGACATACTTCAATCACTAAAAACTGGAAACAAAACTCAGGCGCTAGAGAGACTTGACTGGTATAAAACAAATTTTAAAGATTCTTTTTTTATTGAAGTAACTCATCATCCGGAAATACAAGGCCAAGAAGAAAACATGAAAAAATTGATAGAATTTGCAAAGGAAACAAAAACTCCACTTGTCGCCGCACAGGATGTTTATTATTTATTAAAAGAAGATCGTGCTGCACGAGAAACTTTACTTGCAGTTCAATCTCAAAACGAAGAAAAAATTGTGGAGGGCACAGATGATTTTTCTTTTATCACCGAAAAAATCGCTCTCGAATATTTTAAAGATTTACCGGAGGCGCTTTTAAACACCGAAAAAATCGCTGAGAGATGCAATTTGGAAATATCTATCGGTAAATGGTTTTTGCCAAACTATATTGTCGAAAGCGGACTTTCACACGACCAGGAATTCCGAAGAATAGTTGAGGAAGGCTTTGCTAAAAAGGGACTACTCAAAACTTCCGAATATTTAGAAAGAATGGAATATGAACTTAAAGTGATTTCAGACAAAGGTTACGCACCATATTTTCTTGTAGTGTGGGATTTGCTTAACTACGGTCATGAACACGGAATCCTCACAACTATTCGAGGTTCCGTTGCGGGCTCACTTGCAACATACCTCGCTGGAATTACAAATGTAAATCCAATCGAATATAACTTACCTTTTGAGCGTTTCTTAAATCCTGAAAGACCTTCAGCACCTGACATCGATATGGATTTTGCTGACGACAGACGCGATCAGATGATTGAATACGCTCGTGAAAAATATGGACGCGATAAAGTAGCGCAGATTGGTACTTTCGGTACAATGGCTGCCCGTGGAGCAGTGCGAGATGTGACACGTGCACTTGGCTTTCCATATAGTTTAGGTGACTCGATTGCAAAACTTATTCCAATAGGAGCACAAGGTTTTCCGATGACCATCGACAGAGCTTTGAAGGAGGAGCCAGAATTAAAAAATCGTTATGAAACAGAAGCTGATGTTACAAAAATTATCGACATGGCTAAAAAAATCGAAGGTGCAGCGAGACACATCTCAGTGCACGCGGCCGGAGTTGTGATTTCACCAACACCGCTTACTGACTATGTGCCGCTGCAATATGATACAAAAGGCGATAATAAAATTATTACTCAGTACGATATGCATTCTGTTGGTGAAGATGGTGTGGGACTTTTAAAATTCGACTTTCTTGGGATTCGGAACCTTTCCATATTGGCAGACGCTGTAAAAAGAGTAGACAGGATTTTAGGAATTAAAATCGATATCGAAAATATTCCTGTCCACGACACCAAAACTTTTGAAATGCTTGCACGTGGTGAAACAATCGGACTTTTCCAACTAAACGGCGACGGTATGACTCGCTCACTTAAGGAATTGAAGCCAACTGTCATCCACGATATCAACGTGATGGTAGCGCTTTATCGCCCAGGACCGATGGATAATATAAACGAATATATCGCGAGAAAGCACGGAACAAAAGCGGTTACTTATTTGCATCCGAAAATGAAAACTTTTTTGGACAAAACTTACGGTGTATTGGTATATCAAGATGATCTTTTAATGACAGCTATCGAAGTTGCAGGTTACACTTGGGGCGAAGTGGATAAATTCCGAAAAGCTGTGGGAAAGAAAATTCCTGAGGAAATGAAAAAGCAGCATCTGAAGTTCGTAGAAGGTTGCGTAAAGCATGGAGGCATGACTGAAAAGAAAGCTGAAGAGTTGTGGAAACTTTTTGAACCGTTTCAAGGTTATGGTTTTAACAAAGCTCATGCGGCAAGCTATGGAAAAGTTGCCTACCAAACTGGATACATGAAAGCCAATTTCCCTGCTATATATATGTCTGCAGTTTTAACAGCTGAATCTGGAAATATTGAAACTATTGCCGAAACTATCGAGGAGTGTAAGCGCATGAAAATTCCTGTTCTTCCGCCAGATGTAAACGAATCATATGAGGGCTTCAGTGTGGTTAAAGCTCAAGAAAAAAATGGAGTGGATTTAATCCGTTTTGGATTAACCACAATCAAAAACTTTGGTGAAGGTATTGGTACTTCAATAGTAAAAGAGAGAAAAACCAACGGACCTTTTAAATCTGTTTCAGATTTTCTAAAAAGAATAAAAGATAAAAATTTAAATAAAAAATCTCTAGAATCTTTAATAAAAGTTGGCGCGTTTGATAGCCTCATGCAAAACGAACCGGAAGCAAAAACATCCCGTGCCCTACTTTTACACAATCTAGATACTCTTTTAGCTTTTAGCAAAGAAGAGCGTAAAAAAGAAACTGAGCAGGACTCGCTTTTCGGAGCAAGCAGTGTTACTGATGTTCATGAGCTCCATTTAGAAAAAGTTGAAAACGTAAACTTGCCTGACTACCTCATGTGGGAAAAAGATTTACTGGGACTTTATATTTCTGGGCACCCATTAGAAGCTTTTAAAGATAAGTTAGAAAATAAAGAAACAAATATCTTAAAAATTAAAAATACAGCGAAAGAAAGAGAGTCTGTTGTTTTTGGTGGAATTATTGAAAGTATTAGACCTGTGATGACTAAAAAAGGAGAGAAAATGGTTTTTCTTAAAATTGCTGATCTAACTTCTTCGATCGAAGCTGTGGCTTTTCCAAAAGTTTTAGAAGAATTTCAAAATTTACTGGTGACAGAAAATTGTCTGGTTATAAAGGGTACGTTTTCAATACGTAACGGTGAAAAATCTGTTTTGATTGATAGAGTAAAAATAATGGAGTAAAAGTTTTGTAAAATACCGGGAACAGAAAAGCCCTGCACACGCTGGGGGGTGTGCAGGGCGATAGCCCGTTTTATTACTTTCTCCTCTTCCTATCGATCAGTGCGGTGATCTTGCTGCCAATGAGAACGACGAAGAAGAGAAAGGCGCCTGTATCCGCCATGTACCACCAGAACACTGATGGCCGAAGGTGCATGTCCACACCTCGACCTTGCCATAAGTTCACTAGGCCAGGAACTGAAGCAGCTCCTAAGCCTAAAAGCATCATGCCAATCGAGACCCCGAGGAACCACTCGGACATCTTTTTTCTTTCCAACGTCTTTTCCATAGTCTCTTACCTCTTTATATATTATACACCTAATAGGCTTATTTGTCAAATAAAACAATGCATCACATATGGTCATTGTGTCAAATTGGTCTTAACTGCTATACTACTGTTCATGAACGAGGAAAATGCTCCTATTTTAGAGACTGCTCCACAAAAAAAGGCTTGGAAAGGAATAACTAAAGAGATAGTTATTTTTCTAATCGTCGCTTTTGGAATAGTCCTACCTTTTCGAATGTATGTAGCAGAGCCTTACTTAGTTGATGGTCGCTCAATGGATCCAACTTTTGAAACTGGGCAATATCTTATTGTAAACAAAATTTCATATGAGCTTGGAAAAGACATAAAAAGAAATTCTGTTTTAGTTTTCCACTATCCAGGAGATACGAGTAAAAATTTTATAAAAAGAGTTATCGGCCTACCGGGAGAAACTGTAAAAATAGTAAATGGTGAGGTAACAATAATAAATACTGAGAACCCAGACGGTTTTCTTCTTGATCAATCTTACGTTAAACTCACTTCCCTAACTGACAACATGACAGTGAGCTTGGCTCCAGACGAATATTTTGTTATGGGTGACAACCGAGCGGAGAGTTTTGATTCAAGAATGTGGGGACCATTAAATAAAAAATATATTTTGGGAGAACCTTTTGTGAGACTCTTCCCCTTCAATAAAATAAGTCTAGTGCCGGGTAAAAAATAAAACATATGTCAAAAAAAGATGCTGTAAAGGAGAAATCATATTTGGAAAGTGTTTCTGACAAGGTTGGAGAAATCGCGGTTCACTATGGTTTTACTGTTGTTAAACCTCCACACATAACTCCGCAAGACATTTCGAAAGCAAAACATTTTAAAGAGTTTGATCACTATGGCGACAGTGACGAAAAAGTAGCGTTAACTCGCTGGTATATGGACGGAAGACTTGATTTAGAGTCTCAACCACTTTCAATCCACTTCAAAAAACCTCTTGCAGGAAGTAATACTCGTAAAAAAGCTGGCAGTGAAATGTATGGCTTTGAAATAATGGGAAGTAACCGAACAACTTCGGAAGCATTGCTTATTAAATGCGCCTTAGCGGTACTTGGTGAATTAGGCTATGAGGATTTGTATGTAGATATAAATAGTATTGGTGATAGAGAATCCATGGCCAAATTTGAACGTGAGTTACAAGGCCACTTCCGCAAAAACATACATCTTTTAAGTAGTAAAAATAAACAAGAATTTAAAAAAAATCATTACGCTCTTTTAAAAAACCTGACTACTGAGCTGAAAGATTTTATGAAAGGTGCGCCACAACCAGTTGGTACGCTTTCGGAAATCGGCAGACTACATTTTAAAGAAGTTTTGGAAGCTATTGAGGCTTTTAATGTGATGTACAAGATAAAGCCGAATATGTTTTCAAACAAACATTACGCATCTTATACAGTTTTTGAGATTCGAAGGATGAAAGAGAAAGATAAAATGGATGAAGATGGTGAACTTCTGGCCTATGGTTACCGATACAACCACTTAGCCAAAAAACTCGGTGGAAAAAGAGAGGTTCCTTCAATGGGTCTGACTATAATGGTAAAAAAGAGTCCACACACCACTAAAAAAGTCCTAATAAAAAACATAAAGAAACCAAGATTTTATTTAGTTCAGCTTGGACCCTCAGCAAAACTAAAAGCTTTAAATATCGTAGAAGAACTACGCAAAAATAAAATCCCTGTTTACCACTCCATAACAAAAGACAAAATCACAGGGCAATTAAATGGCGCGGAATACGTCAAAGCCTCACATGTGCTAATCATGGGTCAAAAAGAAGCTATCGAAAATAGTGTGGTTGTCAGAAATGTTTTAAACCGTGAACAAGATACTGTCCCCCTCGCAAACTTAGCTGAATATTTAAGAAATGTTGAGAAAGATAAAGGCGGAAAGAAAAAGAGAAAATAAACCTTGATGAAAAGAGTCGGATATGATAGAGTGTCACTCATGATAAATGCAGAAGTCGTAAGAACAAATAATGAAAACAATGTAAACCTAATCCGACGCTTCACTAAGCGAGTTCAAGGATCAGGTATTTTGCCACGTGTGCGATCTCTTCGATATGCTTCCAGAAAGGCTTCTGAATACGTTAAGAAAAAGAAAACTCTTAAAGTGCTGAAAAGACGAGAAGAAATAACTGATTTGATAAAAATGGGTAAAATGCCGGAGCATCCAGTACGAGGAAAGAAATAAGAATGAGTGAAAACCTCTCCATTACAAACACTACAAAAAGCACTCCTCCAAGGGTGCCTTTTGTTGAAATAAAAAATGCAGCACTGGGTAAAAAATATAATCTTTCATTAGTCTTCGTTGGCCCCTCTCGATCAAAATTTTTAAATAATAGTTACAGAGGAAAAAATAAACCGACAAACGTCCTCTCTTTTACACTTGAGAAATCAAGTGGTGAAATTTTCCTAACGCCTGAAGTTATCAAAAAACAAACAAAAGAAT
>JANWHC010000023.1 GCA_025450615.1 Minisyncoccota bacterium | reverse complement strand
TTCCTTAAAATTTGTAGCAATTAAATCTCTCAAAAGTCTGAGTGGGCCTTATCCCATAAACAATGTCATTAAAATTAGTCGCACTTTTACTGGGTGCAACGTCGCTTATTTCGATAGGACTTGGATATTATCTTCGACTTATTATTTCTCTTGGTAGAAAAGGTTCCATGGAACTAGACTTAAAGCAGATGATGCTTCAAGCAAAAGAAAAAGAGAAGAATATTCTAGACGAAGCAGAAAGAAAAGCCCAAGAAATTCTAAATGTAGCGCGTGTTGAGATAAAACAAAAAGAAGAAGACAATAAGAAAAACGAGGAACGTCTCATTAAAAAAGATGAGCTTCTTGACCATAGACAAATTGAGATCGATAAAGAAGTTGAGGAAATAAAAAAGAGAATTCAAGAAATTCGAATTATTCGAGAAAATACTGAGAAACTCGAAGACCAGAAAAAAGAAGACTTACAAAAAATCGCCAGACTCTCAGAAGCTGAGGCAAAAACTGAAATTATAAGAACTGTTGAAAGAAACGAAGAAGAAGATATTTTAGCGCGATTGAAAAAACTAGAAACTGTAGGTCGTGAAAAACTGGAAGAAAAATCAAAAGAGATTCTAGCTGCATCGATACAAAGACTTTCAAATGCAGTCTCGTCAGACATGCTGACAACACATGTGGCAATCCCAAGTGACGAAATAAAAGGAAAGATTATTGGAAAAGAAGGACGAAATATTAAAGCTTTTGAAAGAGCGACTGGAGTTGAAGTTATTGTCGATGACACACCAGGATCTATCACTATCTCATCTTTTGATCCTGTTCGAAGACAAATCGCGAAGATGGCTTTGGAAAAACTTATTTCTGATGGAAGGATTCAGCCGGCGCGTATTGAAGAAGTTGTAAAGGCCTCTGAACAAGAGATTGATAAAATTATTAAAGAAAAAGGTAATGAGGCTATTTATGAAACAGGTGTTTTGGGTCTAGATCCTAGAATTATTTCTATTTTAGGACGGCTTCACTTCCGAACAAGTTATGGACAAAATGTTTTAGCTCATTCTGTGGAAATGGCACATATTGCTGGCATGATCGCTGAAGAAATTGGCGCGAATGTTCAAGTAGCTAAAGCTGGAGCACTAGTTCACGACATTGGAAAAGCCCTAGACCATGAAGTGGTTGGTACACACGTGGAAATTGGTCGTAGAATTCTTGAACGATTTGGTGCTGATCCAAATATCATAAAGGCAATGCAAGCACATCATGGTGAATACCCTTATGAAACAGTAGAATCCATGATAGTCCAGTCTGCAGATGCTATCTCTGGTGGACGCCCAGGCGCTAGACGCGACAGTATTGAAAACTATTTGAAGAGATTAAAGGATTTAGAGGCAATTGCTCAGAGCTTTAAGGGAGTTGAAAAGTCATATGCCCTTGCCGCTGGCCGTGAAATTCGTATTTTTGTTACACCTACTGAAATAACTGACTTGGAAGCAAGATCTATGGCTCGTGACATAGCTCTACGAGTTGAATCAGAGTTAAAATATCCGGGTGAAATCAAGGTGACTGTCATCCGTGAGTCTCGAAGTATCGAATTTGCACGATAATTTTAATTACTTGTCTAGTGGTTGCGCTAAAAAACCCTTAATATATAATACCCGTAGTAGATAGTCGGACGAATTTCGGGTTTAAAATGTTTTTTTATTAGGTTATAAAATATCTATAATGAATAAACAAGCAATCGTAGACGCAGTTCACGAAAAATTGGGCGGAACAAAGGTTCAAGCCGAGGAAATCGTTGATGTTGTGATCGATTCTATCGTCGGTACTTTGAAAAAGGGTGGCGAAGTTTCTATCGCAGGCTTGGGTATCTTCTCAACAAAGACAAGAGCAGCTAGACAAGCACGAAATCCACGAACAGGAGAATCAATCTCTGTTCCTGCTATGAAAGTTCCAAAGTTTAGAGCGGCAAAGGCTCTAAAGGATGCAGTAAAATAAAAATATCCAAATCTGGCGCATTTCTTCGTTGTTTCAGTTTTTTGTCTCCCGCGGAGTACTAAATGTACACCTTGGTCACCAAAAAACCTCACATCTCGAGCTGCATCCAGATTTGAATATTTTTATAGTCACAAAGCTTACATTTCGCAAAGAAATCAAAAAAGCACCCCTCGATAATCTTAGGGTGCTTTTTTGACTTAGAAAATTTGAGTAAAATATTAAACCCCCGCGCCTTGTGAGACGCGGGGGGTGAAGGGTGAAAATTCAAGTGCGGAATGGAGCCAGTAACTAGGCCCACGGGTTAGTGACTTTCCGGGATGTGAACCCGGGAGTGAACTTGGGTCGTGAGCGTTGAGTTAGTGTTCCTACCGCAGGCGCCTCCGTATTAAATGCTACTCCTTCCAAAAACTTTGTAAAGTGGATAAATAAAACAGGAAACCATGAAGATGATTATGTCAAATTCATGAAGTAATGAAAAGTACTACCTACGGCAAGTAGCACACATAGTAAAAAAATGAAAAAGTTTTTCTGGAAGAAGGTTTTTGTGTTATTGTCTATTTCTCTAGGCTTTAAACCGAACAACTTCCTTCCGTAATGTGTAATGCAAGATGAATCATATGTTTTTGTCGGGTCCACCTTTCTCCTTAGTCCAAATTCCCATACAGAAAGTATGCATGAACCTAAAATCAAGTCTGAAAGTATAGTTGCTACTGTTGCGCCGAGAAAAAGATAAAAGAAGTTTGCAGTTAGCCAGCCAAAAGTAACTACAAGAACTAGAAATAGGTGAATACCGAAAATTATGTCGGCAAGTAGAATATAGGAGAATTTTTTAAAGGAAGGCACATGGAAATTGTAACATGGAACTTGTGCACCTTATTGTATAAAGTTAGAACCGAATTTATAAAGACGAAGACCGCTGGGCTAACCATGCGGTCTGTAAGAATGACTTGAGTTGTCATTTCAGAGAGATGACCTTCACAAGTTCGATTGCAGTATGAGGCCAACCATTCTGATTTGTTTCCCTCGAATCATCAATGAATTTGTTGGCCTTGTTCGCGGCGTCAGCATCGTCGGTAGCCTCGATTGGCATCGACTTCACGTGTTCTAGACGAACCTTTTCGTAATCCACTGCTGGAGCCATGGATCGCATGTTCCAAGATCCCGCCCAGTACTCTTCATAGGTAAGACGATACACGTTGTCCCTCCATGAACTACCTAAAATTAGGTTACTTTATTGTATACAAAAGTCAATTTGTGCGGGATAGCGGATGTCTGACTCTTGGGAAACCCTCGGTTTTCCCAATCCTTCCTCCACGGGAAAGACTCTCTTTCCCGACCCCTATCTGGTTCGACTCCGCTATCCCTAACACAAAAACTCCTTTCGGAGTTCTTGTTTTGTGCGGGATAGCGGAGTCGAACCGCTCACCACAGTTTGGAAAACTGTTATTTTACCGATAAACTAATCCCGCAATGACAAAATATACATACAGCATACTAGCAGAAAATCACTCTCGGAGCAATAAATAATTATTAGCTAAAATGCTATTATAGTTGCATGTGGAAAGCTATAGTATCCTTTATATTTAGTTCACTCGCTTTTTTAGGCATCATCGATAAGCCTTTGTATATTGCACCACCCTTACCTGCTACGACTACTCAAGTAACAATAGCCACAACGACAAAACCGATTGCAACCACAACGATTGTAAAAAAGAATTCTGCGAGTACAACTACACAAACAAAAACTGTGGCAACAAAAAAAGTTGAAGTAGCAATTTCTACTCCAAAAATAGAAACGGTTGTGGTTAAATCCGAGCCAGTCCCCGACTTTGAAGCAATAAATACTTTCGCTAGAGGAACGATAGTAAATATTCTTTGCACTGTAAAAGGCAACGAACTTTCTCCTATTTCTGGAACAGGAGTTGTGGTAAGCAAAAGCGGACTTATTTTAACCAATGCACATTTAGCGCAATATTTTTTGCTTAAAGATTACGCTGGAAAAAATTCACTTGATTGTGTTGCAAGGACAGGTAGTCCAGCTTATCCAAAATATAATTTGGAATTAGTTTACATTTCTCCTACTTGGGTGGAGAAAAACAAAACACTTTTAAAAGAACAGAACCCGATGGGTACTGGAGAAAATGATTTTGCTTTTGTGAGAATTACGGGAATGGTGGATGGAAGTAAATTGCCAGAAAGTTTTACTTATCTCTCGATGAATATTCGCGAAAATATTATTTCCAAAGAACCAGTTTTACTTGTTTCCTACCCTGCTGGATTTTTAGGTGGAATTTCTGTTCTCCAAGATCTTTCAATAACTTCGGCAATAACTTTAACGGATACTTTGTATACATTTAAAGATGGTTCGGTAGATTTAATTTCCGTTCCAGGAACTGTAGTTTCTCAAAAAGGTTCTTCGGGAGGCGCGGTCGTAGATAAATACGCATCACTTTTAGGAATTATTGTGACTACATCTAGTGGCGAAAAAACTAGTGACCGAGACTTGCAAGCAATCACCTTGGCCTACATAAACCGAAGTTTACAAAATGAAATAGGTTTAAACCTCGAGCAGTTTACAAATCAGAATATGTCTGAGGTTGCAAAAAAATTTCAAGAGATTAACGCACCAAATCTTACTAAACTTATAACAGATGAACTCAATAAATAACATTCCAACATTCTTGAGAATGTTGGAATGTTATTTATTGGAGTTTTCAGCACTTACTTGGATTATTTGCTGAAAGTCGTCTTCCTTAACTGCTTTGTTCGGTTTTTCAACTCCACACTTTGTGCACTTATGAATTATTGTGTACTCTTTTCCTTTTTTCTCGACACGAACTGGCTCCATCATTCCTCCACAGGTATTCGCTCTGTCTCCTGGGAAATTATCTACATGCTTTGACCACAAACAGCTTGGACAATGATTTGTATAACCATTCCCTTGTACTTCTGTTCTACATTTTTCACAAACAAAATTTTCTTTATTTTTTATAAAAACCATTTATTTAGAAATTTCTAAAATAGCATCCAATGCTTCTGGTAATTCTTTCTCATCAAAATGTCCCCTGTTAGGAAGAACTATGACTTCTGCGCCAAGAATATTTTCTGCTTCCTCCCAATTTGATTTTAATATAAAAGGATCATCACTTGAGAAAATGGAGATGAAATTTTTACAATGTGACTTTATTTTTTCGTAATCTTTTGGAATATCGAACCAGTCATGGACTACTTTTGTTTCATCAATACTTCTTCCTTCCCACATTGGATCATTTATCCAACCAGCAACTAGAACTGCGCCTCCTATTTTAATATCCCCTTCTAAACTTTCTAAATATCTCTGAATTGCCTGACAACCTAAACTGTGACCCGCCAAATAAGTATTTTCATCTGGATTTTTTATCAAATCTTGCATTGTCTTAAGCCAAACAGCCTTAACTGGTGTATTTGTATCAGGCATAAGAGGAGCAAAAACCTCAAAACCTTGAGACTCAAGCTCTTTTTTTAACCAAGGAAGCCAGTTATTATCTGGAGTTCCCTCCCATCCATGTATTAAATAGACCTTCTTCATCTGTCGGAGTGCTGGGATTCGAACCCAGAGTCGCCTGTTCCCAAAACAGGAATGTTAGCCGTTACACTACACTCCGAAAACACTTGGTAACTCTATCACAAAAAAATTAAATAACAAATTATTTGAAATTTTTGTCTAAAGGACAATATCTTCGAGTATCATGACCTTTAAAAGTCCTTTATTTGCGTTTATATGGACCGTAGCGAGGTCGAACTGCCATTCCATATCATCAGGCACATTTTTATCTAGAAGATATGACTGCACTGCTCTAGCAAGCCTCTGAAGTTTCCATTGGTGCATATTATCCTCAGCTCGATAACTGTCATTTGTTTCATGAATAACACCACCTTCACTTCGGGAAACTGTTTTTACTTCTACAAAATGAATTTTTTTATCTTTTTGGACAACTATATCTATTTCTCCCCACTTTTTTAAATAGTTTCGACCAATTATCTTAAAACCTTCCCTTTTTAGGTATTCACAAGCAAAATCCTCCCCTATTCGGCCAATTTTTTGCTTCTCTGTGGGCTCCTTTTGGAAGTTTTTGTTATACATGAAACACTATTCTACTCTTAGCTATAAGAATGTAAAGTTGTTTCTCAAGTAACATGTTCCACATGTAACACAGTTATTCATTTCACGTGAAACATTTAATATTTCTGATCAAAAACAGACACTTGAGAGACGTCTTTGACTGAAAATACACTTATTTAAGGCCATATAATGTATACAGACAAAAAATAGGCTTTTAAAATTGACTAAAGTCAAAGACTGTCTTTAATACACATGTCCCCAGACTTATCCACATTTATACACAAATAGGGAATACTAAAAAAATCCAGAAAAACTTTGCGTTTAATGGCCTATAGTATATGATTATATAGTTTTCAAGACGCGGTTATGGTTTAGTGGTAGAACAGGTCCTTGCCAAGGACCAGATCCGGGTTCGATTCCCGGTAACCGCACAGAAAATTAGGCAAAAGTAGGGTATTATTGTGGTCACGGATAATTTTGCTCAGCAAAATTTCCTCGACCCCGCCTCGACCGTTTTTCTGTTGAAAAACATGTCTCCAGCTTGCACAAGTATTGAAAAATATGAATAAAATCATATTTTTCCATCTAGTGCACCCGGCAGGAATCGAACCCACATCCACGGTTCCGAAGACCGGTACTCTATCCGTTGAGCTACGGGTGCATAAGTCACAATATACTATAAAAATTAAGCTTGGTCTATGTTATTATTAATTTATGAATTTTTCTATTCCTAAAGAAATAAAAGAAGTGACAGAAAAGCTAGAAAAAGCTGGCTTTGAAGCTTTTTTGGTTGGTGGATGTGTCAGAGATCTTATTTTGGGTAGGGATGCGAAAGACTGGGATGTAACTACAAATGCTACTCCAGATGAAATTATAGCCTTATTTACGAAGACATTTTACGAAAATACCTTTGGTACAGTAGGAGTTGTAAATGAAGATACAGAGATGGAAAACCTAAAAGTTGTTGAAGTTACACCATACAGACTAGAATCTACTTATACAGACAAGCGCCATCCAGATAAGGTTACATTTAGCCAAAAACTAGAGGATGATTTACAAAGACGAGACTTTAGCATGAACTCTCTTGCATATTCTGTATCTAAAAAAGAGATAGTTGACCTTTATAATGGAGAAAAAGATATAAAAGACAAAATTATCCGTACAGTGGGGGAGCCTGACAAGCGTTTTACTGAAGATGCCCTCCGAATTCTCCGTGCAATACGCTTTTCTTCTGAAATTGGCTTTGATATAAGCCCTGAAACTGAAAAATCAATATTAGACAATACTAGCTTACTTGAAAATATCTCTCTAGAGCGTATTCGTGATGAGTTTACTAAGATGATTCTCTCTCCTGAACCAATGAAAGCGCTACTTAGCCTAAGAAAACTAGGCCTTTTGTCCTTTATCGCACCTGAACTTGAGAAAACCGTAGGAATAGAGCAGGGCGGAACGCATTCGTATGATGTTTGGGAACATTTACTTAGGTCACTTCAACACTCAGCTGACAAAAACTACGATTTAGAAACAAGGCTGTCTGCACTTTTCCATGATATTTCAAAACCAGAGTCTAGACGAAAAGGTAAGGGTAAGAAGGAATGGACTTTTTATGGTCATGAAGTTCTTGGAGCAAGAGAAACTAAAAAAATCCTAACTCGACTAAAATATCCAAACAAAATTATTGAAAAAGTAGTGAACCTTGTACGTTGGCACATGTTCTTTTCTGACACAGGTCAAATTACGCTCTCTGCGGTCCGTAGGATGATTGTAAATGTTGGAAAGGAAAATATATGGGATCTAATGAATGTACGCATATGCGACCGCATAGGAACTGGTAGACCCAAGGAAGACCCTTACCGACTTAGAAAATATCACTCTATGATTGAGGAAGCTCTTCGCGATCCTATTTCTGTTTCAATGTTAAAAATTGACGGTAAAAAAATAATGGAAGTAGCAAAGATAGACCCTGGACCAGTTGTCGGTTTTACTCTACATGCACTTTTAGAAGAAGTTTTGGAAGATCCTACAAAAAATACTGAAGAATATTTGGAAAACAAAGCAAAAGAGTTGGTCAAACTACCAATCGAAGAATTAAAATCTTTGGGAGAAAGTGGAAAGTTAACAAAAGAAGAAGCGGATGAAATTGAAATAAAAAAGATTAGAAAAACACATAAGGTGCTGTAAAAATTTCATAATAAAAAAACAGCCCGCTTGCGCGGGTGATCTTGCGAACACGAGCGGTAGCGAACTGTTGAGGGGAGAAGTGCACCCCAGCGAGAAATGAGCTGGATACAATATCACGAACAATAAAAATAAATAGTAGATATGGTTGAGGATATTTTGATCACCTCGCCCACATCAGACCAGAATGCCTTCAGTGAGAGGCCCCTGCAGAGGCCTAAGTACAAACTTCAATGAACAATTACCCAGAAGTTTTGTCCGGGTGTTATCGGACATCATTCCTAAGTTCTGAAATTATTTTATGTCTTTTATAAAACAAAGTAAAGGACATTAAAGACAAAACTGTGGACAACTGAATTAAAGTGAGATTTCTAGCTCTACAGGACAGTGATCGGACCCCATCACACTCGGGTGAATTCTAGCGTTTTTTATTTTGTCTTTCAACTTTTTTGATACAAAAATATAATCGATTCTCCAACCAACATTTCTTTCTCGTGCGCCACCAAAGTTGCTCCACCATGTGTAATAACCATTACCTTTTGTAAACATTCGGAAGGTATCAATAAATCCTGCATCAATAAAATTTTGTAAACCCTCTCGTTCCTCTTTTGTAAAACCTTTTTTACCATCGTTTTCTTTTGGACGAGCTAAATCGTCCGCAGTATGTGCAACATTTAAGTCTCCGCAAAAAATAACTGGCTTCTTTTTCTCTAACTTTTGCATATATTCTAAAAATGCCTTGTCCCATCCATTGTGACGAAGGGGAATGCGAGTTAGGTCATCTTTAGCGTTAGGAGTATAGACTGTAACCATATAGAAACTATCGTATTCAGCACAAATAACCCGACCTTCTGTATTTGGATCGCCATATTTATCCTCTAATTTGTACTTTTTTAAAATATCAGCTGGAAAATCTAAAACAATTGATATGGGTTCGTCTTTAGTAAAAATAGCCGTGCCGCTGTATCCTTTTTTCTTGGCTGAATTCCAATACTCTTCATATTCTTCTAAATCTACTTCACTTTGATGTTGTTCCGCTTTAGTTTCCTGCAAACATAGTATGTCTGGTTTGTGTTTTTCAACAAAAGTCGTAAAAAGTCCTTTTTTGTGAACCGCACGGATCCCATTTACATTCCAAGACATTATTTTCATATGTTCTGTATACTAACACAAACTATTTTCTACCGTGAAATTTCTTATGAATATCTTTCAGGTGCTTATCCGTCACATGAGTATAAATCTGAGTAGTGCCAATGTTTGCGTGACCTAAAAGTGTCTGCACAGAACGCAAATCGGCGCCGTTTGAAAGCAAATCAGTAGCAAACATGTGGCGCATCACATGGGGAGTAACTTTTTTAGAAATTCCTGCCTTGATGGCGTATTGTTTTACAATCCTCTCTACAGAACGACGAGTTAGGGGACCGACGTCCATGGTTTTACCGCTCTTTTTGGCTTTAGACTTAGCTTCTTCTTTATTTTTTTCACGATCTTGGCTTTCTCTGCCAACTTGAACAAAAAGGGCATCGTTCATATCTTTTCTTGCAGCTAAATAACCCTTTACGTGCTTCTTTGCTTCTTCAGAGAGAAAAACTACACGAACTTTTCCACCTTTTCCACGAATAGAAAGCTCGTCAGAACGTAAATCTATGTCAGAAGTTAAGGAACAAAGCTCAGAAACACGAAGTCCTGTTGAAAAAAGTAGCTCTAGTATAGCTTTATCTCGCAAACTCTTTAAATCTGTACCTTTTGGTGTCTCAAGTAGTCGCTCAAGCTCTCCTCGAGAGATAAGATCGAGTGAACGCTCTGTGACTTTTGCTAGCTCTATACGCTCAGCAGGTAAGGTTTTGATTTCCTGCCTAGCCATATACTTTAGAAAAGCTCTGAGAGCAATCAGATAGTAGTTTTGAGTCTTACGAGTCAAAGTTAGATCTCGATATTTGTTATTTCCTGAAGATTGCCTATTTAACCAAAGGCGAAATTGTCTTACGGCCTCGTCTGTAATCTCAGAAGGGTTAT
>JANWHC010000022.1 GCA_025450615.1 Minisyncoccota bacterium | reverse complement strand
TAACTGCGTGAACCTCACGAGCGTTTCCATTTACAATAACTTTTTGAACGAGATCTTGTTTTTGTACTATATATTCTATATGAGGATCATTATTTTCCTCCAATTTAATATATCCAAAAAAAAGACCAACAGCGATAACCAAAAAGAATATTATATAAAGCAGAGTTTTCATTTCCTGTTTATTATATCAGAAATAATTACTCCGTCTGAAAGTTCGACTGTACGATCTGCCATAGCAGCATATTCTTTCTCGTGTGTCACCATAACGATAGTTTGACCAAGTTTATTAAGCTCAAGGAATGTATTAAGTACTACCCGAGATGTTTCAGTATCCAAATTGGCAGTAGGTTCGTCTGCAAAAATAATTTTTGGGTTATGAGCGATTGCCCGAGCTATAGAGACTCGCTGTTGTTGTCCTCCAGAAAGTTGGTTTGGCAAGCAATTAAGTTTATTACCTAGACCAATTTTTTCGAGAGCAAAATGTGCTTCATGTGTCGCATCTTTTTTACTAAAGCCCTGCATAAGAAGAGGCAACGCAACATTTTCAATCGCAGTAAGTTCAGGAAGTAGAGCATAATCTTGAAATACATAACCTAACTTTTTTAACCGGAATTTAGTTTTTTGTTCAATACTTAAGGAAGAAACAAAAGTTCCATCAATTTTAATCTGTCCTGAATCTGGAACATCAAGAAGAGCCAGCTGATACAAGAATGTTGATTTTCCAGAACCTGATTTCCCTGTTATAGAAAGAAACTGCCCTTTCAATACAGAAATATCCAGATTTTTAAGCACCATCATTTTGTTGACTCCATATCCGTAAGACTTTATTAGATTTTTTGCTTCAATAATTTGTTCCATAGATGTAGTTTTATTTTCCTAAAATTGCATCAAGCGTATTTTGTTTTACGACAATTCTCGCTGGAATATACCCAGCGAGAATTGTGACAATTAAAAACCATGATGCTCTGAAGACGGTCCCAGCAAAAGTGATCACCAAACTTACATCACTAAAAGGAAAATTTATCGGATTAGCATTGAGATACGGAATTAAAAATAAATACAAAAAAGCAATACTAAGAGTTGAACCGGTAACTCCATAAACTATTGACTGAATAACATAGGATATTTCAATTGCGGTCGAATCTATACCGATAGCTTTTAAAATACCTATAAATTTTCTACGCGTAATAGCGTTGATGTATACGACAATAAAAATAGCGACGAAAGCCACGACTAAACCGATTGAGCCAACAATATCTCCCAACAAATTAAATGTTCCGCGAAGATCTAAAATAAATTTTGGTAAAGATTCCTCAAATGTTTGAACTTTTGCGTTTTTACTAAAGCCAAGAGAGATAAGATTATTTCTTATCGTAGTTGAATTTACATTTGGTTCTAATTTTACAGCAATTTCTGCCACGTTATAATCACTTCGGCCTGCCATTTGGCGTAATGTTGATTCCAATATAAAAACACGCTGGTCAGGAACATCTACTTTGCTTACGATAACACCCTTAACTTCAACTTCTCTTGTATTATTTCCAACTGTTAAAAGAACTTTTGATCCAACATCAACATTGTCTAACGTACTGATACCCGGTGCTTCGTTAGGTAAATATTTTTTAAGTAAATTTGCTCCCAGAAGAATATAATCATAATCATCTTCTTCTAAGTAAGAACCGTTTACTATCCATTTTGCCATATCGGTCGTCTCATTTTCATTTTCAGGGTTAATACCCACTATATATGTGGCGCTTTGATTAGGTTTGTCGGTATAATTCATTCGATCTTTGTACGTGCCAGTTATAGTTCCCGGTTGCACATATCGCGCTGAATATGCTTCAACTCCCGGCATATTACTTATCGCTTCAACTAAGTTGGAACTATTTTCAATATAAGTTTTATTAGACAAAGTAGATATTACAACACCTCCATAATATCTATCTTTGTTGATATAAGTAGAACTTTCGACAAGACCGACTAGCAATCCTTTAATAACAATAAGATTGAGAAATGTTAGCATCATCACAAGAATAATAAGAGCAGTTGTCCCAATATTACTATTCCTAAGTTGACGTATCGCAAGATATCTTCCTAGACGAAAAGAGGTTAAGAAATTTTTCATATCTTAACCTCAATTCTAACACTATTTAATTAAATCCTGTATTACTTAATTTCGTAGGTAATTGTGATATAAGAGACCACTTTATTCTCTCCCGTTGGCAACTGTGGAACTGGTCTGTTTGCAGAAGCGTCCATCGCTTGTGTCTTCAATTCCATTCCTCCCATTCCATACATTATTGGTGGTTGATAATCCCCTGATTCGTAGAAGTTAACGATGGTATCAAGTCTAACTCCAAGATCTTTTGCTAAAACTTTTGCTTTTGCTTTTGCGTCAGCAATTGCTTTCGCTCGAGCTTCATCTTTCGCTTTATCCATATCATCTACTACGAAATCTAAGCCGCTTATGTTTTGAGCTCCAAGACCACCTACTTGTGTTAGTACATCTCCTGCTGTATCAGTCTTTCGAACTTTGACTGTAATAGATTGTGTAACTTCATAACCAGTTAAAGTTTGTTTACTTGGTGGACAATATCCGTTTGTACAATATCCTCCTGTGTATTCGTATTTTGGATATGAGTTATATCCTGTTGTTTTAATGTCTTTTTCTTCAACATCCATTTTCTTCACTGCGTCAATAATGGAGTTTATTTTTGTAGACGCTTTATCTTGCGCCTCCTTTACAGTTTTACCTTCCTCAATCACTGAAAAAGAAAACTGGGCAACATCTGGAACTGTGTAAACCTCACCCATACCACTTACAGAAACAATATTTGAAGGATAAACTCCTTTGCCAATATAAGAAGTTTCTTTAAGTGCGTTTAGAGATTTAACTCCCAAAAACACTGCTAATAAAATAATAACTGCCATCACCCCACCAAACAAACGCTTCTTTTGAACATCACTTAAAGACTGATACATTTTGTTTAAAGTTAATTAATAAAGTCTTACTATTTTAACATAGACGGATCTCCCCTAGCATTCATTACATGTTTAAAAACAACTATACAGAAATAAGAAAACAAACTACCTAGAATAACTCCAAAAAATACATCCGAAAACCAATGAACTCCAAGATAAACTCGAGAAAAAGCTACGATAAATATGCAAAAAATACACAAGGTGTTAAACAAAAACTGTAAAAAGGTATTTAAATAGCTATCGAAAATGTACATAAGCATTATAAAAAATATGGTGGCAATAGTTGCATGATAACTTGGAAAACTTGGTCCAAAAACTGACATGACTCCGTCCAAAGGTCTTGCTGAATCAAAAAGTATTTTTATTAAATAAACGAGTAAGCTTCCTGTAGTTATCGATATTAAAAAAAGAGAGGCTAAACGTGCACCTTTTATTAAATAGACAAGTAAACTGAAGAAAATAAACACGCATACTGATTCTGTTGAAAGATTAAAAATATTTGTAAAAATATACATCGACTCAGTCATTCCCTCAGTCCTTGCTCCTGAAAAGTAATTTTGTACTAAAAGATCAATATTTTTCATTTTATTTTTCGAAACGTGCGAAAATCCCTGCTGGTAAAAGCCTCTCACCTTCTGATTCCTTGATAACCAGCTCTCCATAAGAAATTTTTCCGTTCAAATCTTTTGTCATAGCTTCAAGTAAATTTTTATAAGTAATTGGAGAATAAATAGAAGCATAACCATTTATCAAAATCGCTTGTGGTTCGTCACTTAGTACTTCTTTAAGCCTTAGAAGAAACGGTGAAAGATCCTCTTCTATTTTCCAAACCTTATCGTTTGTTCCCTTTCCATACACTGGTGGATCCATAACAATCACGTCATATTTTACTCCCCTTTTTATCTCGCGCTCTACAAACTTTCGAACATCATCAACTATAAATCGTACTTTTTTATCTCCTAAACCTGAGTCGTCCACATTTCTATGAGCATGATCAACGGGAAACTTTGATGCGTCTACATGACATACTTCTGCCCCAGCTCGGGCGCAAGCTAAAGTTGCTCCTCCAGTATGTGCAAAAAGATTTAAAACAGAAATTGTCTTTCCCTCTTTTATTTTCTCAGCTATTTTATTCTCTAACCATTTCCAGTTTTGGGACTGCTCTGGGAATAGTCCGACGTGTTTTGCGGGAGTAAGTTTTAGGTTAAAAACAAAATCCTCAAACTTAATTTGAAATTCCTCTAGAGTTTTTCCTTTACCCTTCCATTTTCCAGTTTCACCCTCTCTAATATAGACAGAGTAAGCTTCACTCCATTTTTCCTCACTTAGTTTCTTTTTCCATATAGCTTGTGGATCTGGACGCGCTAAAACTTTATCACCAAAGCGTTCTAGTTTCTGTCCGTCACCACTATCTAAAAGCTCATAACCCTCAGACTTTTCTGTAATTAAAATATTCTCCATAAGTCTATTATACCACTTAAAATTAGAGCTATCATAAAAGGACTTGTTTGGTATAATTAAATTAATATAATCAAACAAAATCATGGATCAAGAAAGAGAAAATTTTTATAATGAAGCATTCAAAAGAAATAAAGGCCTTATTTCTGACGAAGACCAGACGAAACTAAGAAATGCCCGTGTCGCTATTGCTGGAATAGGAGCAGCAGGAGGAATTTATGTGACAACTATGGCGCGCTTGGGAGTTGAGAAAATGAATATCGCTGATAAAGATACGTTTGATACTGTTAACCACAACCGCCAAGCTGGAGCTTTTGTTTCAACAAAAGGTCAAGAAAAAGTTTCGGTCATGGCAAAAATAGCTAAAGATATTAATCCTTATATTGATATTAGACAATTTCACGAAGGAATAAATGAAAGTAATATTGATGATTTTCTTAAAGATGTAACTGTGGTTTTAGACGGAATTGATTTTTTTGAAATCGAGGCGAGACTTCTCTTATATAGAAAAGCGAGAGAACACAATATTACTGTTATCGGATCTGCGCCAATAGGTTTTGGTTCAAGCTTAACTACTTTCAAACCAACAGGTATGACTTTTGAAGAATATTTCGATATAAAAGAAAATCAATCGACGGAAAGAAAACTGTTACAATTTGGTATTGGTTTAGCTCCGTCACTTATGCAACGCAGTTACTATCCGATGAAGGTAGTTAATTTCAAAGATAAAGCAGCGCCGTCTTCTATTCTTTCTATTGTGCTTGTGGCAAATTTAACTGGAACTCAAGCTTTTAAAGCAATCACTGGAAAGGAATATTTTACTGCTCCATGGAGTTTGCATTTTGACCCTTACGTCCAAAAAATCAAGAAGATTTATCTTCGAAATGGAAACAGAAAACTTATTCAGAGATTAAAGATCTGGTACGTCAGACGACAAGCAAAAATCTAATTAGAAGTTGAAATCACAAGCTCCTTTCTCGCTCTAGGAAGATCGTAAGGGTGTATTGGATAACCTATTCTCACACAAAAAGTTATGATGCCATCTTTTACTTCGAGAAGATTGTAAATTTTCTCACTGTGTTCTTTTATAAGTTTTATTTCATACGATGACAAACCAGGTTGTTTTGCTCGAATTACTTGATACAAAAACAATATACTTGAAAGAGGTTGTACGGAAAGTCCTTCACGAGAAGCGGCAAGCCAAAAAGCCTCTAGTGCTCTACCTGTCTCGACATACGACTCCTTACTTTCAGATTTAATAACAAAATATCCTAGACCACCGCTATGTCTATATATTGAACGTCGCATTGCATATGTTATGTATGGCAATCCAAAATGACGAAATATTTTGATCAAGATCCAGCTTTTTAAAACTCTAAGAGCTGTAATTTCCATTATCCTTTCTGCAATTGATCTTATATGCATTCCATCACGAGATCTAATATATTGCTTGTCGTTCCATCTCACATTATCGTAAAAGAAATCATGTAATGATTTGTTAAGTAAAATCATTTCGTCACCCACTGTAAGTTGGTCAATTATTTTTAGAAGTTTCTGTTTGTCTTGCACAAATGAAAAATCCACTTTGTGTTGGCTCATAACAGTTTGTATTCTTTCGATCTTGTCCACTTCTATAGAAATATCTTGATATGCTCTGCGATCCGTATGTCGCACTCCTACAGCATCTGCAAGAGATGGATTACTAGTTTCAGATTTTTCGAAAATTATTTTTGAAATATGATGCGGTGCATCTGTATTTGGAAAAAGTATGACTTGTGTTGCATACCCTTTTGCTTCCGCAAGTTGAACTATATTTTCTATTAGTGCGCCGTGAGCAATATAAGTCGCATGGTCTTTATAGTCATATAAGTTTGGAGC
>JANWHC010000021.1 GCA_025450615.1 Minisyncoccota bacterium | reverse complement strand
CCCAAACTGTGATTTAGAATTCTACTCCCTTTGTCTTAAGAGTCAATGTTTAAATTAAATTCCAACCCAAAATTCATCTGAATATGTTACTCTCTTAATATGAAAAAACCAAAAATTTTAAAAGAAAAAGAAATAGAAAAAGAATTTAAGAAACTAAAAGGCTGGAGTTTTGGCGATGACAAAATTTCTAAAGAGTTTAAATTTGCTGATTTTGTTGGCTCACTTTCTTTTATAAACCGTATGGTCGCGCATTTTCAGGAGATTGATCATCATCCAGACGTACATATTTTTTATAGCAAAGTAAAATTTGATTTACAAAGGTTTGATGTTGGGGGAAAGGTGACAGACAGAGATATTGAAGTCGCACACTTTATTGAAAAGACATACAAGTCTGAAAATAAGTTATAGAACATTAAAATCTGCCTGTTGATTAAAAATCACTACTTTTTTCACACCTTGGTATAATTAAGCTATGAAAAAATACATAGCAGAGGCTTTAGGCACATTTGCCTTAACATTAGTAGTTGCTTTATCATTGGCAGGTAAGTTTCCAGTTTCAACACCAGTTTTAGCTGGTTTAGTTGTAGCTTTATTTGTTTATTCAATAGGTCACATCTCTGGCACACACATAAATCCAGCGGTGACTTTGGGTTTGTGGTCAATTAAAAAAATTAAGACTGCAGATGCTTTAAACTACATTGGTTCACAGTTTGTTGGAGCTTGTCTAGCACTTTTCCTCGTTTCTTCTTGGCCAAACTTAGTTATGCCGGCATTGGTGGTTAAAAACACATGGCAAGTTGGTTTGGCAGAACTTGTTGGAACACTTTTGTTTACTTTCGGTATTGCTTCGGTTGTGTACGAAAGAGCAAACAGTTTAGCATCAGGACTTGTTATCGGAGGTTCACTTATTTTAGGTATTACAGTTTCTTCACTTATGGGTTCAAATGGAGTTTTAAATCCAGCTGTTGCTTTTGGTGTCGGTTCATTTGGGGTAATGTATGCTCTTGCTCCCGTTGTTGGTTCGTTTCTGGGAATGAGGCTCTACAAATATCTCGATAATTAAAAATTTTATGGTTAAGGGAGATTTCTATGATTGACAAAAAATAGCAAATATGCTATAATATGGGTAGATAATCTATTCCTGCATTTCTTTTCACTAACATTCTCACTGGGAGGTAAGGTGTGGCGAAAGTCAAAATCTTAAGTCGGCCCGAGCCGTTTCTTATACCCATATCAGCATTCTGTGGCCCTTACACCGCCCAGTGGATGCTCGCAGTTTGTGGGGGTCTCATGCCGAAGCATTCGATGATTCGAAACATTCTGCCACCTTGGACCCTCGAGGGTAAGATGATGGCAATGCTGAAGAGTGGAGGGGTGCAACCTTACAAAGTCGCTCTCAAGTACCACGACTGTGTAAAACTGGCAGCTATCCTTAGCGAAATCGACTTTGACCGTCCAGTCGCACTTCTGACTGCCGGTAAGCCGCTTCACTGGATGGGCGTCGGTGGGTACGACATGGATAAGGGGCTGTTCTATGTGTTCGATAGCCGTGAACACAAGAATGGAAAGTCGTCGGAGGATCCTCATTTGCCAATCGGCAACAGAGTAATTTCGTTCGAGGATCTCTTGTCGGAATGGAGAGGATGGCTTGGATGGAAGTATCGGGCCGTGTTCGTTCGTTCCTAAAGTTGTCTGTGTGCATTTAGGTTGCTAGATGCACAGTTTGCCAAAGCGGTCCTTCAGGGCCGCTTTGTTTTATATAGAGTCTTTGTAAGATATAATGGAAATATGGAAACACCGGACACAGAATTGAATGTAAATCTGCCTAAAATATCCTACATCGGCATACGTGATGTTCCACTTGTTCGACATCGCTCGAGGATTCGTTGCGGTTATTACACTTCTGAATGGGTTGCTAGAGCCATGGGAATGCACCCTGTTCCTTTTAATGATATTTTGAGTGGACATGTTTGGTTAGATATTTTTCGTCCTATTTTACCAAGAGACATGATGGTCCTTTTTAAGTTTCGAGGTTTGCATAGTGTACAAGTAAACTTGCATAAGGCGACTTTTGAAGGAAGAATTAACTGGATTAAAAAAGAGATTGCCTTAAAAAGAAAACCACTAACTCTTCTTTTGAGAGCAAGACCTTTGCATTGGATAGTCATATGTGGGTATGACGACGAAAAAGAATCTTTTTATGTTTATGATTCCATGCTTGGATCAAGTTCTACAAATCCTTTTCTACCAATTGGAAATAATAGAATCAATTACAACGAGCTTATTCATATGTGGCGAGGCCGCTTTTGGTTAAAATACCGAGCTATAGCTATAACTGATCCAATAATAAAATAATAATCCTAAGATTTTATTTATTTTTTCCTAAATAAGATTTTACAATTATCGGTAGAATATTAGCGGCAACTATGGAAACTATGATTATAGTTGTTATTCCTGAGATTCCTCTATAAACAGGAAGTACATTTATTCCATAACTTATTAAAATCCCAATAATAAATAGTCCAGCAACTAGAAACAGGTTGCTCAAAATACTAAATATCAGGTATTTTTTAAATGAGAATTTTTTAATTAGTATAAGTGCTAGTGTCAATATTAAACGTAAACCAATTAAGAATTTAATAAAAGTAACAGAAACAAAAACGTGCTTATCAAGAATAAACCTATAAATTTTTTGATTGGAAATATGTGTTTTGTTATACCATTTTTCTAAATCAAATTTTCTAAAAAAGAAATAGCAAACACCATACCAGAAAATATCTGCACAGAGTGAAGCTAAATAAGTCGCAATAACTACGGTCCAAACATTTAAAACGCCTTGATGGGATAAAACAAAAGCAGGTATAGTGGCATTTTCACCAAGGAAGAATGAAGCTATGAAAATACCATAGATTGTTAGTTTCATTACAAATTATTTCATCAACAAAGTATTAGTTTCTTCATTTTTCATATTCATAAAAATTTTAGGAAGGTCATCACGTGATAAAAAATCTTTAAAATCCAAAATCCTAGCTAAAGCAGGAGCGTTATTTACAGACGGGTAGTATTTTAATTCACCAAGTTCTTTAAAACCCACGCGTTTGTAGAAAGTATCATGTTTGGGATTTATAGCGATACAAAGGTAATCGATAGATTTATATTTTGCATATTGAATAACAAGTTTAAATAAAGAAAGGGTGGAAAGTGATTTAGTTTTATCATCCGTTTCCTTTTCTAAAGCAAGCTGGGTGACTTCAGCAATTTTCCCGCCTAATTTTCTAATTTCGTCTACTTCTTTTTTATAAAGGCTATCCATCGGTAGACCTAATTTTTCTGAATCTGTAACAATAGAGACCGTGCCGAAAACTTTGTTATTTTTTGAAGCAATAAAAACTTTAGTACTTGGCTCTAAAATATATTTTTCAAAATCTGAATTTTCTTCAGTACCACTTAAATATCCCTCTTCTCTATATATTTTAGAAGTTAAATTTAAGGCTTTTCGGCGTTCATTTTCTGTTCTTGCTGGGAAAATTCCCTCAGAAGGTTTTGTAAAGTAAGTATTTCGAAAAAATATTAGAACATCTATAATCATGACTTTTGGATATAATTTTTATCAACGAATTCTATAGCTTCCTCAACAGTTTTAATATCAATAAGTTTTTCATAGTCAGGCGGGGTAGGGAATGTTTCTTCTAGCTCTAAAACAAATTCAAAAAGTTGAATAGAATCTGCTACTAAATTTTCCAATTTATCGCTCGGTTTGATTTCCTCAGCAGATTTTCCAGTAATTTTAAAAATTGTTTTGTATACTAGGTCTTTTGCGTTTGTTTGAGTTTGTAAGTCTGTTTTCATAATGGGCTAATGCTATAACGTGATTTTTGAGGATTTTACCTTCTAGTTTTATTTCTTGATTTAACTGTGAATTTTCAATAAAACCTACTACCATTGAACCATTTCTAGAGAGAGAATACAACCTAAGAGATAGAGGATTTTGGTGTAAACCCACCCCAAAAGCCTTAAGGGAAGCCTCCTTAAAGGACCAAAAAAGCGTTTCTCCTACATTCTTATCAGATGGGAATAAATTACGTATAGAATCTTGCTCTTTTTTGTTTAAAAATCTCTTTGCAAATGGACGACTAAATTTTCTCATATATTCAACGTCAATTCCAACTCTAGTGGAATTTGTTCCTACGGCAACAACTAAAAGACCATTTGTATGAGAAATAGACGCAGAACATTTGGGTGTAAAGTCATAAGGCAGTAAGATTTCTGGCTGACCGGATTTTTTATGGGTAATTGATATATCTTTTTTTCTAATAGACATACCAAGTTTTTTATACTGTTTTATGCAGGCAAGTTTTAACCCATTGAGACTGAGTTTTTTCTGCTCTGTTTTTGTTATATTTTTAGGTGTTTTAAAAGACTCGATTGTAATCATAGATTTTAAACGAAGACAGCGCAACGGGATTTACCCATTGCGCTGCGTGTATTTAGTATCCGATCCTAAACTTAGACCAGATCTCTCTCTCGCGAAGATCATCATTTCGGCCTTGGCTATAGATGAGTTCCATCACGTTTGTTGCAAGATCACTCGGGTTATCAACGCATTCCTGGCTAACCTTTACTGGTTTGCCGATGATAATTCGGTGGGTGTCTATGAATACCGGTACTATCGGCACTCCTGTTCGTTTTGCAAGAACAATAAAACTTTCAGAAGCCTTGGTTTCCTTCCCTTCAGCTTTCTTGATTCGACCCTCAGGGAAAATTCCAATTACTCCACCGTGTGAGAGAATTCTGTTCGCTCTCATCATCGATTTAAGGCTGAGTCTTGATGTCGGGTCGTCGGGTTCTACGAACAAAACTCCACAGTTACGAACAACCCAACAAACACAGACTCCAATGAACAGAGCCAAAAATCGCGGCAGTCGAGAGAAGTCGAAAGAACTTGTTGGATCATCGATCAGTCTTCTGGCGGATGATGTTTCTCCCTTAGCAAGCCACCGGATAGTGTTTCTCAGTGGAAAGCACCAAGAAATATACCAAGGATCCATGAAGTTCTGATGGTTGATTACTACTAAGTAACCACCAGAAGTAGGAATGTTTTCTTTCCCAGTCACCCTCGGCGCCTTTCCACTAATCACACACAACCCTCGAAAAAGGTAGCATGAGATAGCGTATGTCCAAGTTGACCAAGTAGAGGTTTTTTTCATGAAGAGTCCTTTGATTGAAGATTTTTTCTTTCGTGATTTTAGCTTTAGTGAGATGCATTGTCAATCAATTGAAAATTGCCAATTCTGTGTTAAGATGCGTTTGTTTAAGGACTAATAATCTATATTGATTATATGCTTATATTACTCATATGTTTTTTACTCCTTGCCACTCTTCGTATTGTTTATCTTGGCCTTAAGACTAAGTCCGTAGGGAAGAGGACGATAATATATGAACAGCATCCAGAAAGCCCAACTTTCAGTCTTTTGTGTGTAGGAGATAGTATGACTATGGGGGTCGGAGCTAGTACTTCTCAGAATTCTCTCATTGGCAATATTGGAGGTTCTCTTCAAAAAACTCAAGTTGTAAGTCACGCAAAACTTGGAATTACAACTTCACAACTTTTTGAATACGTAAAAAAGCAGGAATTGAAAAAGTACGATACGATTCTTGTTATGATTGGCGGGATGGATGTAATCAAGATGACAAACACCAAAAAACTTGAAAAAACACTAGATGAATTTATTGCATTTCTAAAAAATCACAGCAATAAAATTATTTTAATGTTTCCAAATAAAACTGGATCAATGCCGATATATCATTTTCCACTAACACAAATTTTTAATTCCCGAGTGATCAAAGTTCAGAAAATTTTCAGAGGTGTAGGAGAAAAACATGAATGTAT
>JANWHC010000020.1 GCA_025450615.1 Minisyncoccota bacterium | reverse complement strand
GACCTAATCGAGAGCGAAAAACCTGCGGTAGTTTCGACCGCGATTCACTGAGGACTGCGATGACGCTTTTCTAGAAGGGCTCAGCGATAACTTCAACGAGCCCTTTCGTTTATTTGAAATTAGACCAGAAATTAGACCAATGCATAATCCAAAACTCTTTTTTCCAAATCTGCCGAAACAACTTTAAATTTAACTGAGTCACCCAAAGTAAATTTCTTTCCAGTTTTTTCACCTTTTACCGTATAGTTTTTTTCATCAAGAACAAAGAAATCATCTCCAAGATCACGGATTTTGACCATCCCTTCACATTTTGTTTCTTTTTCCTCTATGTAAATTCCCCAATCTATAACTCCTGTGATGGTTCCTACAAATTCCTCTCCAATATGTTCCATCATGTACTCAACTTGTTTATATTTTATTGAAGCACGCTCAGCGTCAGTTGCTTTTTTCTCAAGTTCACTTGATTCTAAACAAAGGCGCTCAAACTTTGCGTATTCATCTGTGTCAATTTTCCCACCTTTTAATTCTCGCTCTAAAAATCTGTGAACTAACATGTCCGGATATCGTCGGATAGGGGAAGTGAAGTGGGTGTAATATTTAAAAGCTAAACCAAAGTGGCCAATGTTTTTTGTTGAGTAAACAGCTTTAGCCATACTTCGTATAGTTGCCGTTTTTATAACTTCTTCGTTTGGAGTTCCCTCGACTTCTTTTAGAAGGGCGTTTATATCTTTACTTGTAACCACCCCGTCTTTGTTTTTCAAATCAAAACCAAGAGCTTTTAGGAAAATTACTAAATTTTCGATTCTATCTTTATCTGGTTTTGCGTGGATTCGGTAGACTGACTGTTTGCCCTTAAGTAATCCTTTGTTTTGAGACATGAAAACAAACTTGGCAACAGCACGATTTGCAAGAAGCATGTACTCTTCGACGAGTTTGTGTGTGTCCAGTCTTTGTTTCCGGTAAACTTTTATTGGCTTTCCTTTTTCGTCCAACAAAAACTTTACTTCTTCTGTTTCAAAATTTATAGCACCCTCACCAAACTTGGCTTTTTCAAGCTCTTTGGCAATTTCTCTAAGTTTACAAAGCTCTAACTGGTACGGACCATCTTTTTTGCCGTCTATAACATCTTGCGCTTCTTCGTAGGTAAATCTTTTGTCACTATGAATAACTGTTCGGCCAAACCATTCGTCTAAAACTTTTCCGCTACCATCTAGTTTAAAAATAGATGAAAAAGTAAATTTATCTTCATTTGGATTTAAAGAACACAAGTCGTTTGAAAGTATTTCAGGAAGCATGGGGATCGTTCGGTCAACTAGGTAGACAGAAAGTCCACGTTTTTCTGCTTCGCGATCAAGCTCGGTTTCAGGAGTTACGAAGTGAGAGACATCAGCAATGTGTACACCGATTTCAAAAGTTCCATCTTTTAAGTCGACAAAAGAAATAGCATCGTCAAAATCCTTAGCATCTGCTGGGTCGATAGTCATGGTCGTCACACCACGCAAATCTCTCCTCTTTTTTATTTCGTCTTCGAAGGTATTTTTATATTCTTTTTTTATTTTTTCCGCTTCCTCTTCCACACGAGTAGGGAATTCGATTCTAAAACCACGTTCCAAAACGATAGATTCCATCTCAGTATTGTTTTCGCCTTTCCTACCGATAGTTTTAAGCAACTCGCCTTCAAGTGTTTCCCAGTTTTTTATTTTTACCAAGACTTTTTCTCCAGCTTCTACCGTTGAATCTTTAGATAAGAAAATATCCACGTAAAGTCTTTTGTCATCAGGCACTACGTAAGTTTTTCCGTCATGCATGTCTACAGTTCCAACAAACTCTTCACGAGCCCGTTTTACTATTTTTGTGACTTGTCCCTGAGCTCGGCCTTTTATTTTTTCTGGCAAGAGTTTTATTTCTACAATGTCACCATGAAAAGCTCTTAAAACCTTCTCTGGCTGGATTTCGATGCTGTTCTCTTTTTTCTTCTTTTTAGGGTCGTCTCCCATGTCAAAAAAACCAACACCTTTTGTGTTGATGGAAATAGGTCCTTCGAAAAACTTATCCTTCATGAGTCTAGTGTACCAGAAAGGGCTCTATTTGACCATTTATAGCTATTCTGTTAGTATACCAGAACCTGTTTTGGAAATAATGAGTAAGATAAACGGCAAAATTTTGAGGTAAAAACAGAGGATGAGAAGGGAGGTGTACCTATGTACAGGTGACCGACGAAACTCTGTTTTTTAACCAAAATTTTGTTGTTTAGATACTCAACACATTTCATAATTTATTTATATTATTATTTCCAAAATAGGTTCTAATCATGTTAAAAATACGACTACAGCGAGTAGGCAGAAAGGCAGAACCCTCATTTCGGCTTGTTTTGACTGACTCAAAAAACTCTACAAAAAGTGGAAAATACCTAGAAGTTTTAGGTAATTATGACGCAAGACGAGGCGAAAAATCAGAATTTAAAGCAGACAGAATCTCACATTGGATGAGTATGGGTGCCCAAACTTCAGACACAGTTCACAATCTTTTAGTTTCAAAAAAACTTATAACAGCGAAGAAAATCAATAAACTTCCACTAAAGAAGGCTATAAAGAAAGAAGAACAAAAAGAAGTTGAAGCCCCAGCTACCGAAGTAAAAGAAGAAGCTCCTGAAGTCGAAGCAACTCCAGTAGAAGAGGCTGAAGTAAAGCCGGAAGAAGCTTCCACACCAGAGGAAGTAGCTAAATAATTTGAAGGGTTTTTGTTCAATATGTTACAATGTTACCGTAAGGATTATTCATTAACTGAACGATACAATGGAACAAGACGTAAAATTTCTAGACTTTGTTATTAAGTCTCTGGTAGAAAAACCTGATGAAGTAAAAATCGTAAGAACTGTTGACGAAATGGGCGTTTTGATGACTTTGGATGTAGATAAAGACGATATGGGAAAGATAATTGGCCGTGAGGGAAATACAGCAAAGGCAATCCGTACACTATTGCGTGTTGTTGGAATGAAAAATAATGCTCGTGTAAATTTGAAAATAAACGAACCAGCTGGAAGTGAAAAGGCTGCAAAGCCTTCGGCTAGCAAAACTCTAGATGAAGCAATGTCGGATTTGAAGTTATAATTTTTAAATTTGGCGAACTCCTTTGTTGGCCTACGAAAAATACCGCTCACCTTATGGTTATAAGGCTCGCGGTATTTTTCTTGTCCGCCTCGGATTTCATCCAAATTATAAAAATTCTAAGGTTCAAATCAAGTATGTACATTCGTTAAATTTTATGTTATAAACAGGAGATGAATTTTCATATTATAACGTTGTTTCCGGGAGCCTTTGACTCGTACCTAGGCGAGTCTATTTTGTCACGAGCGATAGAAGATAAAAAAATAAAAGTTACTTTTCATAATCCTCGAGATTATTCCGATGATAAATGGAAAAGAGTTGATCAAAAACCATATGCTGGTGGACCAGGCATGGTCATTCAAGCTTTGCCAGTAGCAAAAGCAGTCGAGAAAGTTTTAAGTAAGATAAAGAATAAGAAGAAAGTAAAAATAATTTTCTTTTCTCCAGCTGGAAAAGAGTTTAATACAACTTATGCAAAAACAAACGTAAAAAAATATACAGATTTTATTTTGATTTGCGGACGATATGAAGGGATAGATGCTCGAGTGAAAAAAATGTTTAAAATGGAGGAAGTTTCCGTCGGGCCTTTTGTTTTAACGGGCGGGGAATTACCAGCTATGATTTTTATGGACTCAGTCTCAAGACAAGTGAAAGGAGTGCTTGGGAATTTTGACTCTCTCGAAGAAGAAAGAATTTCTAGTCACGATGTTTACACTCGTCCAGAAGTTTTTGAATATAAAAAGAAAAAATACCGAGTTCCCAAAATACTATTGTCTGGTCATCACAAAAATATAGAGGCCTGGAAAAAAAATAAATAAAACCGACCCCCAGCAACTTGCGTCGCTGGGGGTCGCGCCTAACTCTTGTACATGAGGTACTCCCAGTACCCATGGCTCAAGATAAGGATATTCGTCAGGCTGTGTGCCAAAACCGCAAACAGCCCTGCATTCAAGAAGTGCTTATTCAATCCACCGCACTTCAGGAATACTAGTCCGAAGAAAAATCCACCGATCGCCACGTCGATCTTTCCAGACAAGGCGTATGGGTGAATCGACCCGAACAAGATTGCAAAGACCAAGGCTGCTCCAAAGAGCACCTTGGGTGACTTGGAAACGAAGGCCACGACGATCGTGAGAGGAACAATACGGAAAAACAGTTCCTCTAAGAACGGCGAGAGTCCAAAGATGTCGAAAAGCATGAACCCATTCATGTACTCGAACGGGTTCGTATACTCTCCGGTCTTGGCAGGGACAAGTCCCCAGTTGGTCAATGCCGCATCAGTCATCTGCTGAAGCGAAACAATGACCATTGCTGCCAGAAGAGCAAAGCCAAACCCAGCTACGGGCCCTGCTTCCTCCTCGAGCCATTCCATCACACGCGCGACCATAGGTAATTCTCCTTGGGATACTCTCCACGACAATTCGGGGCAAGTTCCCTAATCTCGGCATAAATTAACACATATAATAATTTTGTCAAATATTCTTGTTATCATGAATTAGCTGTTACAATGTCGGGATGACTCAAGCTGAAGCACTCGATATTTTAAAAATGGGTAAAAATGTTTTTCTAACAGGAGCTGCGGGTTCTGGAAAAACTCATGTGCTTCACGCGTATATAAATTATTTAAAGTCCCATGCTGTTGACGTGGCTATCACAGCTTCGACAGGAATTGCCGCGACGCATCTAGGCGGGCAGACGATTCACTCATGGTCAGGGCTTGGAGTGAGGGACACTTTAACTGACAGAGACATCGAGGATTTGATGGAACGACAGTATTTGTATAAACGTTTTGAGAGAACAAAAGTTTTGATTATCGATGAGGTTTCCATGCTTCATCATTTTCGGCTCGACATGATCGAATGGATTTGTCGGCAGATGAAGCGGAGCGAAAAACCTTTCGGAGGAATGCAGATTATTGTTTGCGGAGATTTTTTTCAACTCCCACCTGTGACTCGGGGTGACGTTTTAGAGTCAGAGTTTGCTTACAAATCCGAAAGTTGGCTGTATTCCAACTTCACTGTTTGTTATCTCATGGAGCAACACCGCCAGAAAGATAATACTTATCTTTCAATACTCAATGATATTCGCCAAAACAGAATTTCAAAAAAAACTTTGGAACTTTTAGAGTCACGAATAGGAAAGGATTTAGAACTTGGCACCGAACACACCAGACTATACACACATAATATCGATGTGGATGTGGTGAACAAACGTCACTTAGATTTACTGCAAACAAATTCAAAAAACTATAAAATGTCAAAAAAAGGCGCACCGAGTTTAGCTGAAGCGTTACAGAAAAGTTGTTTGTCACCAGAAAATTTGGAGCTTAAAGTTGGCGCAAGAGTTATGTTTACTAAGAATCATCCTGAAGGAATTTATGTAAACGGCACGCTTGGTTTAGTTAAAGAATTTAATCAATACGGCGATCCGATAGTTTTAACAAACAGCGGAATGTCAATTCAAGTTTCTCCTCAATCTTGGAAAGTTGAAGAAGATGGAAAAGTAAAAGCCGAAATAAGCCAGCTCCCACTTCGCTTAGCTTGGGCTATCACCGTCCACAAAAGTCAGGGCATGTCACTCGACGCCATGGAGCTCGACTTATCTAAATCTTTCGTCAAAGGCATGGGTTATGTCGCTCTTTCTCGTGTGCGTACATTAGACGGGATGAAACTTCTTGGCTTCAACGATATGGCGCTCGTAGTTGATCCAGAAATTATTGAGATGGATAAAAAGTTTCAAGACTTGTCGATAGACGCAATAAACGACCTAAAAGAATTATCAAAAGAAGAAATAGCCCTCGCTCAAGAAAACTTTATGAAAAAGATTGAGCCAGAAGAAAAAGTAAAAATAAAAAGAAAAGAAAAAGCTGAAAACCGTGAAGTTAAGAAAAGTACTCAAGAAATCACCCTCGGCTTTTTAGCTGAAGAAGTTCCGCTCGACGATATTGCGCGGGCTAGGGGAGTAAAAGCGGAGACGATCATTTCACATGTTGAGGATTTAGTTAAAGAGGGCAAAGCTCCTGATATATTGTATTTAAAACGTGAGTTAAAACGAAGCGAGCTTGAAAATATTTTGGGCGCATTTGCCAAATGTAAAACAACAACCCTTTCTCCAGTTTTCAACTATCTTTTGAAAAACAAAAAGAAACAAACTTATTTAAATATTCGTATCGCCAGACTGTTTCTCTAACTTGATTTTTTTATATAAAGTGGTAGTATTTTTTGTAGAGGCACCTTAATGTTCAATGTCATTGTCTGGGTTCCCGATAGTATGACAGTTTGGACCGAGCAACTCTTAGGAGTCGCCAACTCTCTAAAAAGGGTGGGTGTAAGTCTTGATCGTGATGTGGTGATCGTCAGCCACAGATCTTCGGTTGAACGTGCTCTTTCGGAGAACTGTAGGGCTTTACTCATCATTTCTGAAGACAGCACAGATGATCTACTCTCTTTTGTTCTCAGGATGGTGGAGAAATTTCCAGATGTTTTGATCGAGACTCACTCTTTTGGCACGTGGGGCGGTCTGTTCCAACAGATCAAAAGAGTTCCGGGCGTAGATTTCGAAGCGCTCACCCATCGTGTCGTCATGCATCTAAACCAAGTTCGAAGTGAGGGGAGGTCCTCATGACCACAATCAAGATTCTCGTTCTTGCGTTTGATCAGGAGATGGGAGATAAGCTTACCTTAGCTCTTCTCGCCAAGGACTACGAGATTGGAAGGGATTTCCTTATCGTCTACTCAGAAGTGGACGTTGAGGAGCTCGTTGTTCAAGGTAAAGATCAACTCGTCGTGTTCTGCGGACATATTCCTGCTGTGCCGGAGGGATTGAGATCACTTGCTGTTCGGTTTCAGCAAAAGAATTCGAGACTCAAGGTGATCTACTACCCATTTCGACACAGATTGGTTCCTACGTGGGGCCAACAAGGCATTTTCGTTCGCGAGAAGATCGACGGAGGGGTTTCCCTCTACAATCTCCTAGCTGTTCTTCACGAGTTCCATCTGTCGACACTGGTTCCAGCCTAACTGTTCTAGACAAAACCCGTCCCTACGCATCACGCGTGGGGACGGGGTTTTCTTTTTTTAATAATTTAAATAGAAAAAGGCCCACCGGTTAGGGCGGGCCTTCATGGCCACTAAATTACGTCGTTCAGTTTTCTCTGGTTTTGACGATGAGAATAGCGTTCCCGTCGCCAACTTCATGGATGACAGCAACTCCATGACGGTCGCCACAAGTCCACAGAATGGACTTGTTTCCTCCGATCTCGGTTTTTCCGATTGATACAGCGACCTTGCCTAACCTGATCAGGTCGTTCTTCGCTTGCTCAGAAATTCTGACGATTGGCATTTGCACAGTAAAGAGCCTCCTTGAATATAATAACAGACTTTTAGAATTTAATCAAGTCCTAATAAAATTTAACAAAAGTATTGATAATTTGTGTGAAAGGTATAGGATAAAAATAGAATTACGGAGGTTGTATGGAATCAATGGATTTGCTAGCTGTCACACATCGTACAGCACTGCAGTTTTTTTTCGGATGGCTGAATGATATCGACGAAGAAAAAAAGATTGCAGGAGACGAGTTGTTGTATGGCGCGAGTCTTCTCGCTCACTTCGCTACAACTTCGATTGCCTCGGCTGATACATGGCCGGCTACTCCAATGGATCTCCATCAGATTTTCCAGCTATTTGTTCTTGATCAGTCAGGGTTTGGTGACCCAGAAGTCATGGAAGCTGCTGGCTCCCAAACACTCTTTCTCACAGGATTTTTGGGAGATCAGCAGAAGTACAGGCACAACCTGCAATGGTACAAAACTCTCGGGGAAGGATTCTACAATCAAGCCGCACGTTCAGCAAAGGAAGAGGCTAGAGCAAGAATGATGAAGAAGATGTCTGCTCACTTCGGTAGGCATGCTTCTCTTCACCGAAGACTCAATCGAGAGCTGAGAGAAAATCACATGTTGATCAACCCTCTTCCACCCGAACCGCCCCCGCTCATCAAGCTTCCGTAGACAAAGCCCGAGGACTCGCTGTCGTCACCCACGATTGCGAGTCCTCTTCCTTTTTATTAGATTTTGTTACAATGCAATTTATGTTTAACCAAGAAGTTGTAGAAAAAATTAAAAACGGTGGGGTAGGAATAATTCCGACAGATACTATGTACGGGATTGTTGGTAGTGCCTTAAATCCAGAAACTGTGGAGAGGATTTTTAGCTTGCGAAATCGTAATACAAGTAAGCCACTTATTGTACTTATTTCTCAAATAGAAGATATTTATATTTTTAATTCTAGATTTTCAAAACGAACGGAGAACTTTTTAAGAAAAATTTGGCCGGAGAAAGTTACTGTCGTAATTCCTGTACTTAATCCAAAATTTGATTATTTAACTCGGGGCACGAAAACTATTGCAATGCGTCTGCCACCAAATGTTGCTTTGAGAGAACTTATTTTAAAAACAGGTCCATTGGTTGCACCAAGTGCCAATACCGAAGGACAACCACCAGCTAAAAATATTCATGAGGCAAAAAGTTATTTTCCAGACCTTGATTTTTATGTAGGTGACGGGGAAATGACCAGCCTTCCATCTACTTTGATCAAATTTGAAAATGGTAAAGTTATAATATTACGACAGGGCGCATGGCAGGTTCCTGACTTTCTGATATAATCCAAACAACTAAATAAAACAAGCATGGCTTATATATTTGTCGGATTGGGAAACTACGGGGAGGAATATCAAGAGACTAGACATAACACTGGCAGACTTTTGATTTCTCTACTTGGAAAATCTTTAGGTGCAGAATGGAAAACAGACTCTAAGCTTAATGCGGAGGTTGCTAAAGTAAAAATAGGGAAGGGCGCAGTAACTTTGGTATTACCAAATACCATGATGAATAATTCCGGGAAGTCAGTTAGGCCACTTGTGAGTAGTATAAAAGCTGCGGAAAAACTTATGGTCATTTACGATGACTTGGATTTACCTTTCCCTAAAGCAAAAATTTCTTTCAACAAATCTTCTGGTGGGCACAAAGGAGTTGAATCGATAATAAAAAATATAAAAACAGAAAAGTTTGCGCGAATTCGAGTGGGTATTTCTCCAACAACAGCAACAGGTAAAATCCGAAAGCCACAAGGCGATGACGCGGTTACCAAAGTCATTCTGGGAAAATTTAAACCAGACGAAATACTTGAACTAAAAAAACTTTCAAAGAAAATAAATGAGGCACTTGAATTTTTTATTTCAGGCGGATTAGAGAAAGCAATGACGAATTTCAACTAATTTGACGAGAGGTTCAATATGATGTAAAGTTGCTCTTGGATGCTCGATAACATTTGGAGGATATATGTGTTTAGTCAGCTGCACTCAAGGACAAACCTCAAGTGAAGAGGCTGAGGATTTTGTAGAGAAAGTTCTGGATGAAATTAAGAGGAACGAGGATGCCAAGAAAGTCTGGGCACCTCTCTCGCGCGACCAGATCATGGCCATTGCTTGGCCTAACATGAACGTTGCTCAGCGCAACGAAGCACTGAATGCACCGTTCTTCGCTGACAAGCTCTACATTGCCTATCTCACAGACTTTGAGAAGAGGTGTGCGGATTTGCCGGCGCGGTTGAAAAGGAAGATCTAGTAGGTTTTCGAGTGAAGTACAAAAGGGCGGATGTCGTGGTTTCCACGGCGCCCGCCCTTTAATATTGGCCATATTTGACAAGTTTTATAGGAGTAGTATAATTTACCCCGGAGGTCTGAAGTTATGCATGACAGGCTGAGGAGAACCAGGCAAGAGGTGTGGGGAAAGCAGCCGGAGTCGCGCTTCATCCACACTCGTCCACTGACTGACTTTGACGCAGAGTTAAACTACAACTCAGTGCGTCAGGAGGCACATTCCTACACCGCGCTCGCTATGGAACCCGGTGGATGGCGCGGGCCTCGCCGAGTTGCTCCACTCCCAACCCTCGCGCAGGGCGACGGTGACGAGAGTCGGGACTGAGACGAGGAGACGAAAAGGGCGGTCCACACGGACCGCCCATTTTCTTTTTATAATTTATATTTTCACTATTACACTATCTCGCTTGGAGGATTTTTGCTCAATATCAAGACGGAATGAGAAAATGCGAGGAGCCTTACATGTCGTAAGGTGACGAGAATTTTTGAAATTCCAACGCAGAGAGTGAGCAAAAAGACCTGAGCTGTTACTTACTATCGACAAATGATAAGGTCATTTTTTGTTCTTTGGCGTCGAACATAGTAATCTTAAACTTATATGTCTTTCCAAGTTCTAGTTTGTCGTGTAGTTTCTCTTCACTACCAAACTCAGATATGTGAACTAGTCCGGCAATTCCTTCTTCGATAGAAGCAAGAGCGCCATGCTTGTTGAATTTAATAACAACACCAGAAACTTCATCATCTTTTTTATATTTTTTCTCAGCTTCTTTCCAAGGATTTTCTTTCAACGCCTTAATAGACAGTGAAATTTTTCCTTCTTTTATTTCAATAACTTTGACGCGGACTTTTTCACCGATATGGAAAAGAAGTTTTGGATTTTCAACAAGTGCCCAGTCAATTTCTGAAATATGCACTAGTCCTTCTAGTCCTTCCTCAAGTTTCACGAAGACTCCAAAGTCCACCATTCCTGTGATTTCTCCTGTTACTTCGTCACCAAGTTCGTATTTACCGATAATGTAATCTTTGTTTTTCTGTTCAGGATTTTTCTCGGAGAAGATAAGTTTACCTTCTTTTGGAGATGCCCCGATTATCGCAACAGAGATTTTTTGACCAACAAGTTTCTTCAACTCTTCTAGAATTCGATCCTTGTCTCCGTCTGCAACACGAGGATAGTGTTCTGTTTTAAGCTGACTTGCAGGTAAAAATCCTGTGATACCTTGCCAAGCTAAAATAAGTCCTCCTTTGTTTGCTTCGAGAACAGGGATTTCAAATATTTTCTTGTCTCGGATAGCGTCTTCTGCTTCTGACCAGATAAGTGCTTGTCGAGCTTCCTTTAGAGAGATCTCGATGTAACCTTCTTTGTTTGAAAGAGAAACAACTTTACCAGCGACAGAGTCGCCAACGTTTATCTTCTTTATAATATCTCGAGCATTGATGTATTCTCGTCCAAAAATAATTCCAGTACCGATAGGTGGAATGTCTATATAAACTCTTCCTTTTTCAATACCTATTACTTTTCCCTCAATCACATCATCAACTGATGGGGGAGTTGCGCTCGCGTCAAACATTCGCGACATTGCTGTCTCGATTTTTGCTTCTACTTCAGTACCCAAAACTTCGTTCTCTAATTCAACTGTCTTTTTTGACATGTAGTATATGTGCACCACGTTGTTTGCCCCAAACTACAGTGTCCGGACGAGGCAAGGTTAAGACGTAATACGGTTGTTAATATACGCAGGTAAATATAACCTAATTTCTCCTTTTGTACCACTTGACTTATAGCCTACTTAGGTGTATAATTGGAATTAGAGGTGTGATATGGAGCTATCTGAAGTTTTGACAGCTATGCGGGTTGCGGGGGTTTTCGGATTCGCATCAGCCGTCACCGTGTTTCTCTCAGTGTACGTGAAAGATCGCTTTTGGAAAGCGGCTTGGGCGGGAAGTGCCGCACTTTCTTTCATGACCTTTATCTTGAGGTTGGGCAGCATTTTCTTGGCAAGGGCCGAGCAGACGCTAAAGAATTTGCCCCACTAGGTTCGACAGGAAAAGCGCTAGGCGCCAACCTCCTGTATAAAAGAAATGGCCGCGACGAGAAATCGTCGCGGCCATTGTTATTTCTTTTTTTTCACGATCTCGTAGTTCGTGAAGTTCGGACTGTTCGGATCTGTCTCCGGATCGGCAAG
>JANWHC010000019.1 GCA_025450615.1 Minisyncoccota bacterium | reverse complement strand
GGTTTACCGGCTATTTAATTTATCTTTTGGATAACGCCCAGCCCATGGCTAGACGTTACCCAAAAGATATATTGTGCGACACTCATATATACTACTCCCCTCTATACACACAACTAAATTAAAGAAATAATAAATTGCGATCTAAATCGTCCGTTTCAGTCCCTTCCCTTTTTCTATTTAGGGCATCATGACTTGATCCAAGATAAATAATTCTCTTTCCTAACTTGTTTTCCAATTCGTCTATTTTTTTATGAATTTGTAAAAGTCGGTTTTCGTGCATTGTTTGGCCAAATAAGTCCTTTTGAAGGACCTCAGAGCCCACTAAATCAAACAAACGAACCCCAGTAGTTCTATAAATGACCTCTTTATGCCAAATTTTATGAAAATTAGCCCGAACAATTCCTATTATTGTTTCTGGTGAGTTCGTTGGTACTTCTAATCTCACAGAAAAAGAATAATATTTAAATTCTTTGCTTTTTAAGAAAAAAGAAAATTCTTTTGTTAATAAATTATAGTATCGTATTTTTTTACAAGCATTTTCAATATGACCAGATAGTTGAGATAAAAGAAATTTAGGATCATTGGTACTTGGATGAAAAGTTCTAGTTTTTTGAACAGAACGATACTCGGTTTTAGGTTCAGGATGTAATCTCATAACAGACTCTCCTTTAAGTTCAAGCCATAAGACCTCATAAGGACTCGATAAGTTCTCTTTAATCCATTCCTTACTTTTCTCTGTAAAATCCAAAGTAGTCTCTATCCCCTTATTTCTTAAAAAATTTGTAGTCTGTCCGCCGATGCCCCAAATTTTACTTACGGGAGTTTCAGCTAGAAATTTTTTAGAGGTTTCTTTAGTAATTACCGTAAGTCCATCAGGCTTTTTCCATTTAGAAGCTACTTTAGCCAAAACTTTTGTCGGTGCAACTCCTAAAGATACAGAAAGTTTTAATTCTTCATTGATTTCCTTTTTAATCCTCTCTGCAATCTCTTTGTATGACATATATAGAGGTTTATCGAGGCCTGTGAGGTCAGCAAAGCACTCGTCGATACTGTATTCCTCTACATCGTCTGCATATCTTCGAACGATATCAAACATTTTCTCTGAGAGCTCTGCATACCATGCATAATCCCCTGGGAGAATAATTACTTGTGGGAAATCTTTTTTTAATCTGAAAATCGGATAACCACGCGCCACTCCTAAGGCTTTGGCTTCATAAGAAAGCGCAGAAACTATTCCTCTTTCTTGTCCGGTAACTACAGGAAGACCTTTTAGCTTTGGGGACCGCGCAACTTCACAGGCAACAAAAAAAGCATCACCATCCATATGCAGTATTACTTTTTCTTTCGGCTTTTTCGGCACCCCACTATTATACAGTAAACTCTAGTTCACCTTACAAGTGGTTTCATAAGATTTTCTTGTAAAACAAAAACTACCCGCGGTTTTCACTTTGGGTAGTTTTTGTTTTAAGTTTGCTTAGGAATTATTTCGCAATTGCAAGTTCTGCACTTCCTTTTGGAGTTGCATACTTACCCCAGCAAGCTTTAGATGAGTTCCAAGGTCTTGTACCCTGTCGCACATACAAATCTCGGGCGTAAGCAGTGTTTCCTTCAATAGTGTAGATGTTGTAGTTTTTCTTCTCGGCTGTATCTAAGTGGTAGGTTTCGTTAATTTGCATAACACCCACGTCCTCACGAACAGCTCTACCTCGGTGGACCTCACCGTCATCATCCAGTTGTCTAAATGTGGATTCACATCGAGCGATCTGGATCATAATTGGGATATCAGAGAAATATTGACGTACATACTGTTCTGTAGACATCATATTCTCAACTTCTTTGTTGGATATCTCCTTTACAACTTTGTATGAAGTGTTTTCAACTTTAGGAAGTTCTATAACTTTTTGAGTTGTAGTACCTGCCATTGTGGAAAGAACCATAAACAAACTGATAGCTGTGAAGTTTAAAATACAATTTTTATTATTTTATAATTCCGTCAAGGTTCCAAAGTTTGCCAAGGTTTTCACCGAGTCTCCCTTTAGAACAGAAAAACTCAGGAAATCTGAGTTGTTAATAGTATAGCATATCTAAAACTTCCTGTCAAGATAAGACCACAAATTTTCAATTAGGCAAGTGATAATAAAATGGCTCTATAGAGCCGTTGTTTCACAAAAAATATTGGACACAATTTCATTAAAATTGCCAAGTTTTAATAAAGCTTTGACTATAAAAAGGCTAAAAGAGCCATAATTCCCAGATTCCAGTAGAAAATTCGGTCCATACTACTAAAAAGCATGTCTATCTTAGGTGAAAAGTCGTGTAAGGCGTCCATACCAGCTATCGCGTAAGCAAATACAAGTACAAGAATAACTCCACAAAGAGATAAGCCTACTGTTCTAAAAATTTTAGATGAGCCAACATAATCTGAGGCTTGGAAGATGAAACGGTTGATTATGATAGTAAGTGGAGTTAGGAAAAGTAAAAATATTACTATTTTGTTTAAAGCTAGCATTTTATCACCGTGAAGAATCAAAAACTTGTTCACAAAGGGAAAATTTATATAAAGAAAACTTGCTGGGTAAAAAGCGAGTATAAAAGAGAGCATTCTTCCCCTCCCTAGGAACATAGAGTAAGCAAAGAAGACAATAAAAAGGATTACTAAAACCAAAGTATCACCTGAAAAGACTCCTTTTAGTGTAGAAATAACAGAAGACATGGGAATATTATAATACAAAATCTCTTACTCACCAAGTATTTTTCAACAAATTATAAACCTTCTTTCTTTAAACCTTCAATAGTTTTTCGAGCCTCTTTTGAGAGTTTTTTCGGTAGTACGATATGAAGTTTGATAAGTAGATCTCCACGAGATCCCTTACTATATGGAACACCTTTATTTCTAACTCGTAGGACCTCTCCATGAGTTACACCTTCCGGAATTTTGACACTGATATCACCATCTAGAGTTTTAATAGTCTCCTCATTACCCAAAAGTGCGGAGGTCAAGTTAATATTTAAATCCATGTAAAGATTCTGGCCGTCTTTTCGGAAAATAGGGTGCTTTTTAATATGAATTTTGATATAAAGATCTCCACTATCACCTGAAGTTACAGCTTCTCCTGCTCCACTCAAGCGAATCATTTCACCATTTTCAATACCCGCTGGGATTTTAACCTTGATTTCAGTTTCTTTTTTGTAAACACCTTTTCCTCCACAAGTATGGCATTTTATTCTTGGAACTTTTCCAGTACCGTGGCAGTTTTCGCAAGTTGAAACAGATTCGAACTGTCCGAAAATTGAGCGTTTTATTTCTCGAACACTTCCCTTCCCATTACAAATAGTGCATGTAGAAAGATCACTTCCCTTTTCTGCTCCAGTACCAGCGCAGGTATCACATTTTGAAATTTTATTTAAAAGAATTACGCGTTCAACACCAAAAACTGCGTCTTCAAAGGAAAGTTCAATATCTACGGAAATATCTCGACCACGCTTTGCTTGTCTAGCTCGGCCATTACCAAACATGTCGCCAAAGATATCTCCAAAGTCGAATTCAAAACCATTTGCGCCTTGCGTAAATTGTGAAAAGTCAAAACCATTGAAACCTGCACCACTATTGAAACCGGAATTAGGGCCACTTGTACCAAACTGATCATATTGAGCGCGTTTACTGTCGTCAGACAAAATAGAATAGGCTTCGTTTATTTCTTTAAATTTAGAATCATCACCAGTTTTTTTATCAGGATGATATTTGTGGGCCAGATTTCGAAAAGCCTTTTTAATATCGTCTTTTGTGGCCTTTTTGTCTACACCGAGAATGTTATAGTAATCTTTCATTGGTTAAATATTATAAGACATTTTAGGAAAGTGTGTACTTGACAGAGTATCATAAGTATGATAGGTTTTTATTAGAACAGCGCTGGGCTGTCTTTTTTCACAATTTTCCAATTGGAATAATAGCTATGCGCTGACCCACCCCGAGGTATTTTGGGGATAGAGGAGGCGTCGTGGCATCAGTTAGTCTGGAACTTCCAGTTGGAGAGAAAGTGAATTTGTTTGGAGGCCCCGAGGCTTCCACACGAGTCAGACCGAGAGGTTTGGCAGTAAAGAACAGGGCCAGTGCTGACCAAGTAAGTTTTTGCATGGTAAGTAACTACGAAGACTTGGTGGCTTGCATGCACCTCGTCATGCGCGAATTTGTATCTCGGAAATACATGGATGACACTCCCGAAAATCGGGATCAGATCATGAAAGACTACCTGGATGGTCGGCACACAGTCTTTGCGGCGAAAGTCGCAGGTGCAGTTGTCGGCACCAGCACGACAGTCGAAGACGATTCTCGGTTGGGTCTGCCCATCGATTCTATTTTTCCGGAAGCGGAAGAGTTTCGTAGGACAGGTGGTCGCGGTCAGATCACCTATTTCGCCATCAAGAGAAGTATTTTTGGCGAAGTCATGTACGAGTCGCTGATGGCGGTAACGTCTCAGACAATCCGAAGGTACAATCGTCACATCGTCGTGACGATCAACGAGCGCCACTCGAGAATGTACGATCTGCTCGGATTCGGGCACATCGCCAACGGCGAAAAAAGAGGTCACGACCAAGTGAAAGCACTCGCTATCGGTAGGGTGCTCACAATGGATGACGGCAAAGTCACTCCATACGCTGAGGATCTCCTCAGCAGACCGATCAGTATGACTGAATAGGAGGCAATAGCCGCGCAATACAGAAAAACCGCAACTGTACGCGCGGTTTTTCTGTATTTTATTTAATTATTTATTGTCTTCTGGTTTCTTTTCTTCAAAGTCAGCATCACGAACTTTTTCATCTTTAGGAGCCTCTCCAGCAGGAGGAGTTTGTGCATTTGTGTTTTCTTGTGCAGCTTTACTCATTATCTCCCCTATTTTCTGTAGTTCGTTTGAAAGGTCACTTGTAGTTTTCTTTATCTGATCAATATTAACATCTTCCTGTGGTGAGCCTGTCGAACCCATTGCTTTCTTCGCGTCAGTTATTTTATTTTCAATTGAGGCACGAAGTTCAGTCGGAACTTTTTCTCCAGCATCTTTCAAAGATTTTTCAGCTGTGTAGATAAGTTGCTCAGCTATGTTTTTTGCTTCTACTAAATCTTTTTTCTTTGCATCATCGCTTGCGTGTGCTTCCGCATCTTTCTGCATTTTTTCGATCTCTTCTTTAGATAAGCTTGATCTAGCTTCGATCCTGATTGATTGTTCTTTGTTCGTAGCCTTATCTTTTGCTTTTACGGAAAGAATTCCGTTTGCATCAACATCGAACATAACTTCAACTTGGGGCATACCTCTCGGGCTTGGTGGAATTCCATCCAAGATGAATCTTCCTAGAGATTTGTTGTCGCTGGCCATCGCTCGTTCACCTTGAACTATATGAATTTCCACAGAAGTTTGGTTGTCGGCTGCGGTTGAAAAAACTTGAGATCGGGATGCCGGGATCGTCGTGTTTCGCTCGACAAGTTTTGTAGCCACACCTCCCATTGTCTCAATACCAAGTGAAAGAGGTATAACGTCGAGTAGAAGCACGTCTTTAACATCTCCAGAGAGGATTCCGCCCTGAATAGCCGCTCCTAAGGCCACAACTTCGTCAGGGTTGATAGATTTGTTCGGATCCTTGCCAAAATACTCCTTTACTTTTTCAGCCATTTTAGGCATTCGAGTCTGTCCTCCGACAAGAATAACTTCGTTTATCGCAGACTTATCGAAACCAGAGGCTTCAACCGCTCTTTTTGTGATAGCCATTGCGCGGTCTATAAACTCAGCTGTAAGTTCTTCAAGTTTTGCGCGAGTTATTTTGATGAGTAAATGTCGAGGACCAGAGGAATCGCTTGTGATGAACGGAATGTTTACTTCGGATTCCATTGCAGTTGAAAGTTCGATTTTTGCCTTCTCTGCTGCTTCGTCGAGTCGTTGTAGGGCCAGCGTATCCCCTCTTAAATCAATTCCAGATTCTTTTTTGAACTCATCTGCTAGGAAGTTTATTATCTTCTGATCGACATCTTTTCCTCCCAAGTGTGAGTCTCCGTCGGTAGATTTAACTTCAATAACTGAATCCCCTACTTCCAAAACAGAAACGTCGAATGTTCCTCCACCAAAGTCGAAGACCACTATTTTCTCCTCTTTCTTTCCCTTGTCGAAACCGTAAGCCAGCGCTGCTGCTGTTGGTTCGTTTATAATTCGGAGAACTTCTAAGCCTGCGATCTGGCCAGCGTCTTTTGTCGCTTGTCTTTGTGAATCGTTGAAGTATGCTGGAACTGTAATGATCGCCTGCGTTACTTTCTCACCAATTTTTGCTTCAACATCTGATTTTATTTTAGACAAAATCATTGCTGAGATTTCTTCCGGTGTGTAATCCTTTGCCTGCCCTGAGGTATTCGAAGGGTCACCCATTTTTACTTTAACCCCACCAGTTGTACTTTTTGAAACTTCGAAAGGTACGATAGCTTTGTCTTTCTGAACTGCTTCATCGTCAAATGCGTGACCGATAAATCTTTTAATACCGAATACAGTATTTTTCGGATTTGTTACTGCTTGTCTCTTTGCTAAAAGACCGACAAGTCTCTCGCCTGCTTTAGATAGGGCGACGATTGAAGGTGTTGTTCTTGCACCCTCTGCGTTTTCCAGTATTTTCGGCTGTCCCGCTTCCATAATAGCAACAGCTGAATTTGTTGTTCCCAAATCAATTCCAATTGTCTTACTCATAGTTTTAATTTAATTAGTTTCTAATAAAACAAATTAAATTAAAGAGTTGGTGCGCGAGGTTTGGTACCGCTAGATTCTAAATTTTTTGATTTTACGAAAACAAAAGCAGGAGCTTCGTATGAAAATTCTACTTTTAAAATAGCTTCTTTTATAGCAGAAGCAATACTTAGGATTTTTCCTGCAATTTGAGGAATATCAATATATACAAAATCCAAAAGTCGAGCTTTTAGTCGGCCAGCATTTTCATAGACTTGAAAACTAGCACGAACTAAGCGACCCTCTTTGTCTCGAAGGACTTTTTCAATGATATTACTTTTTGATTGGACTAAATTCATATCTTTTATTCAAAATGACCAACTCTAACCTTGGGAGGGCGGATTTCTTTTCCGTTTAGTTCATACCCGACTTGGACAACCTCCAGTATTTTACCCTCATCTTCTTTTGAGTCAACTTTTACTGTTTCTACTGCTTCGTCCCGACTAGAGTTATACATTTCACCAAGTGGATTTATTACCTTAAGGCCATGTCCTGCGAGAGTATTATGAAGCTGTGTATTTATATACTCTACACCAACTCGCCAATTTTTATCTACTTTTTCCCAAGTCTCCTTGTTTTTCATGGCGTTATCAAAGGAATCCAGCACAGGAATTATTTCAGAAATAAT
>JANWHC010000018.1 GCA_025450615.1 Minisyncoccota bacterium | reverse complement strand
TTTCTTTTAAAATTTTTGGTTTTTTCATATTAAGAGAGTAACATATTCAGATGAATTTTGGGTTGGAATTTAATTTAAACATTGACTCTTAAGACAAAGGGAGTAGAATTCTAAATCACAGTTTGGGAATCCCTGCTGTTGAAGAGAGTAGTACCTTGGAGGTATTTGATGGGAGTGGTCACGCAAAAACTCAAGCTCGCGACGTTCGTAGTCGTGGCACTGGCCTGCCTTCCTTCCATCGTGGAAGCGCAAGAACAGACCGAATCAATTCAGCTCGAAGCCAAGCCTTGGGTCAATCCGGATTGCTTGGAACATGTCACCGAGGCTTGCTGGATCGAGTATCAGTTCTGGGTCCAGAACGAGGAAGCCTGGAAAGCTCGGCGAAAGATCACAGGCAATTATGTCATGTTCAGAGGGATCAACTTCCGAGTTTACCTGCGGCCGGAACCACCGGCTTGGCTCGTTGCCCGTTGCAATTTAATCTTCGCCTCAAGTGGGCCGGTTGAAGAAATGTGCGAAGCCTACAAGGACTATCTTCGCTATGACTGGGTCAACAACATCGAAGGGCCTCTGGCGCAGATTGTCTACACGAGGGTCGTAGCAAGTAAGGCCAAGACTGGCGAAAGCTTTGGGGTCCGAACCTTCCTCTTGAAGAACATCCATCTCGATGGGATGTGGACCAACAGTTCCAATTCTAAGTTGCGGTTTTACGGAATTGTCGGGACGCATTTGACGCTCGCCCATGTGAATCGATTCGACATTTGGGGAGGGCCAGGACTACTCTTACTGATTCAGCCAAACGGTCAGGTCAGGCTGATGTCCACGATGGGAGTTGATATTTTTCTGGGCGAAGTAAAGGTCCCATTCTTAGATGGGCAGCGTGCAATCTACCTGACGTTTGCCAAAGTCTACAACGCTGGCGATCAGTTGAAGGTGTTCCACAACAGTGATGTGGGAAAAACCATGGTCGGACTCTCAGTGACCTGGGTTCGCTAATACACGGTCCCGCTCTTTCTTCGGATTGAGCGGGGCTTCTTCTTTATTAAAAAGTAACAATGTGGTTTTTTAATTTGGTGCCCAGGAGAGGATCTCGGTCATTACATGACCTGTATACCTGTTCTATTTTTCTTTGAAAAACTATCACAGGTTTTCGAGTCCTCTGACCAAAATAAAAACTGCCTTATAGCAGTTTTTATTTCGGTGCCCAGGAGAGGACTCGAACCTCCACACCTTACGGCACACCCACCTCAAGGGTGCTTGTCTACCAATTTCAACACCTGGGCAATCTTTCACAGCATATTACTTTATACGGATTAAGTCTAGATTTTGAGCGAATTTTCTGTTATAACTTAAGAACTTCAAGTCGTTTGAAGCAATATGGTGGCTATGGTGTAGCGGTAGCACACGAGCTTGTGGAGCTCTTAGTTCGGGTTCGACTCCCGGTAGCCACCCAAAGAAAACAAAAAACTCCTTCCGGAGTTTTTTGTTATTCTGATTTTGTTTCTTCGACTACCTCTGCTACTGGAGCTTCTATTACTTCTTCTGTCTCTTCTACTTCTGGCATCTCTCGAACATTTCTCATTTGTCTTCGGATTTCTTTAGCCGCCTTGTCTCGAACGTGATAAAGTTTTGATCGTCTTACTTTTGATCTCTTTACTGTTTCGATAGAATCGATCATTGGAGAATATAGTGGGAAAATTTTCTCAACACCAACACCACTTGCTACACGTCTAACTGTAAAAGTTGAACCAGCTTCTTTTCCGTGTTTTACAGCAATAACAAGTCCTTCAAAAGCTTGAAGTCGTGTTTTGTCTTTTTCTTGAATCTTCTGCCATACTCGAATAGTATCGCCTGAACGAATATCGAGCTTCTTTCTTTCTTCGATTTTAACTGGTGAATGAATTTCCATAACCTGTGCAATTTAGCACACAATTAAGCCCCTTGCAAGGCTCTTTCTGCTGAAATAAACTCATCTGGAAGCTCTGCCTTGACCTCTTTTTCTTCCCCGTTTAAGTCTTTAAACTTTATAGAATATGAGTGTAAGGCCAATCTTTTAAATCCGAGGTCATTTTCTCTGTTTGGAGTATACAAAGAGTCAGAAACAAGAGGATGGTTTACTGCTTTCAAATGCACTCGTATTTGGTGAGTTCTGCCTGTTTTTGGATAAACTTCTATATATGAATACCCCTTACCACGAGACAAAACTTTGTATTCAGTAATAGCCTCCCGCATTTCACCCCTCGCTCCCCTTTGTGCTGACCATTTTCGAAAATCTGTACTGCTTCTGCCAATAGGCCTATCTATTCTACCCTTGTCGCCCTTCACCTCCCCAAAAACAAAAGCTCGGTAAGTTTTTTGAATTTCTCTTTTTTTAAATTGCTCTTTGAAATATTCAAATGCTTCCTGTGTTTTACAAACGAGCATAACTCCTGAAGTTTCTCTATCCAAACGATGAACGATGCCCGATCTTTCTATTTCCTCACCTTTTGCATTTCGTCCTGGCTCACCAACATTTTTTATCTCTGGATATTTAGAAATAAGCCAATCCACCAAAGTTTTTTCCTTTGTTTTTCCTGTCGTGAGTGAAATCGAACGGCCATCACCGTGCACCACAAGACCAGCTGGTTTGTCGATAACCAAGATATCTTTATCCTCATATAAAATAGTTGGTTCCATAATAACTTTTAAATCTAGCGCATTTCGTTGTTGGAAAAACAAATGCTTTCGTCACCTTAGGTCTACTAAGGCTCCTCGCTCATTTGCCTTTCCGTCTAGAACTGCGCGCAGATTATAAAAGTTATTATAACTCACCACACAAAGCAAATCTTGTTGACTCATAATTTTTATGGAGACTAGCGAGCGCGACGGCGCGAGCTCGAGGAAAATTTTAGCAAAAATTTATCCGTGCTCCAGAAAAATTATGAGGAGAAAAAGATTTGCCTACTTACCTACTCGTCTATCACGATTAGCATATTCTTCGACTATTTTTCTAAATTCCTCTTCACCAAAATCTGGCCAAAGTGTTTTTGTAAAAAACAATTCACTATAAACCGCTTGCCATGGAAGAAATCCTGAAAGACGCATTTCTCCTGATGTGCGAATGATCAGATCAGGATCTGGCATATCTCCTGTTTGTAAATGTTTTGCAAAATATTCTTCTGTAACATCATCATATTTTGGATTTTCTTTTACAATTCCCTTAACTGCAGAAAGAATTTCCTGACGACCGCCATAGTTTAAAGCAAAATAAACATTTACACCGTTATTATTTTTTGTTTTTTCTTTTGCTTCAATTAAAATTTTTTGTAACTCTGGAGAAAAGCGTGACAAATCACCAACAAAATGGATAACTCCCCCCTCTTTGTGAAATGAATCAACTTCCTTTTTTATAAAACTCTCAATTAGTCCCAGCAAATATGAAACCTCGTCAGAGGTTCTCTTCCAATTTTCTGTTGAAAAAGTAAAGAAAATAACATTCTTTATACCTAAGTTTTTGGCCTCTCTTACTATTTTTTTAAGAGTTTCTCCTCCTTCACTATGACCAAGTAAGAGCTGAAGTCCTTTGCTCTTTGCCCATCTACGATTGCCATCCATTATGATACCGACGCAATTCGGCATTTTCATTTCCGCGCTCATTTTGTCCATATTACATTTATTTTACAAAAGAGACAATATGAGTTAATCTGGAGTGAATTGCGCGGTTAGCTCAGTTGGTAGAGCAACCCGTTTACACCGGGTAGGTCACAGGTTCGAGTCCTGTATCGCGCACACGACGAAACAAATCTCCTGAACGGAGATTTTTTCGTATGTGTGCGAGACGGAGCGCGACGGCGTGAGTCCGGGTCGGGAAAGTTTTTAGTAAAAAACTATTCCTGACCACAAAGTAAAATATTCTCTAAATTGTCAGATTATGATAATGTGTTGTTATTGCTCTCGTAGTTCAATGGATAGAACCGCGGACTTCTAAGCCGCTGATGTAAGTTCGATTCTTACCGAGAGCACCACAAGGGCACTTCTTGTTTAATGAATTAAACAAAGTCGCACCATTACTTTGCTGGATCATTTGGTGCTATCCCCCCTCTTTCTGCCTCTTTCAGATTTTCAACTCTTACATTTAAATCATTTACGGTGTGTGTAAGTAAACTAATATTTATTTTTATCTCGTTTTCTGCAATTTCTTCATCTACTGTAAAATATTTTCCGGAATCAACTTGTTTATAAAAATAAAATGCTCCTAAAGCCCCTAAAAACACACACGCAAGTGATGAGAAAAAAATAATCATCCAATCTTTATGCGGTCTCAAAAACTTGCGACCATAAGAGGGTTCTCTGTGAGGAAAATTTTGAAACCATGTTTTTGTTTTGTTTAAATAATCAGTCATTTTATTTGTACTTTAATACGACTATTTCAAAAGAAGTCTTCCAATCAGGACTGTAAGTATAAGTTTGTTTTCCATCCAAAACTTCTGACCTTGATTCATTTACTATAGAAAACTTCTCTATTTTTATTTTAAAAGGTAGAGACTCAAGTTCGGATAGAAAAGTGTAAGTACCGTCCCAACTACCTTTTGTTTTTGCTGAAAGTTTAAGTTTTGTAATAGAACTTGCTGTCGAAGTTGGATCATCTTCTACATTGAGTGATTCTATATTTATTGTAAGTCCTTTATTTTTTGCTCTATTTTCTAAGTTTTCGATAAACTCAACGTCGCCATCTTTAGACACAATGGAATCGTTTATCTTTGTCATATCAGAATTTAAATTTTCAATCATTCTCTGTGTTGAAACAAGATACTCTTGCCGGCTTGATTGAAAATCTAGTTGTTGAATCAGTGAGGAAATATGCTCATTTTTGGACTTTATATCTCTATAAATAAAATAGTATGAGCTCAAAACTCCTAGAGTTACAACCCCAAGCATAATCAACATTGTTTTGAAAGATTTTTTGTTACTCATTATGGTGATATAAGAAGATTTATTGCAAATTCAATATTTTTATCTTTTGCAAGATTTGAAATTGGTAAATCCACTTTTTTGAAACTCTTCGTATCTTCAAGTTTTTTTACAAAAGACACTAGAGCTTCGCGAGTTTTAGAAACTCCCCTAACTAGCAAAGTTGCAGTGGAGGTTCCTGTCACCGAATAAGTAAATTCTGTAATATAAATTGAGCTAGTTTTTTGACTTAATGTTTTATCAATAAATGGAATAAACTCAGGATAATCTAGTGTTGTATTAATAATATTAAGTTTTGCATTTATGCCTTTTATTATTCCTGTTGCAGGATTTATATTTGATTCCTTCAAAAACTCAGACATTTCTTCGGACTGTTTCACTACTTCCCTTTCCTTTGATGAAGAAATAAGCCATGTTGGAAATAAAAATATAAGTATGAAAATTTCAATTACAACAGTGAAAAACAGAATCAAAACCAAACGCCTCATTTTATACTCTGAGTAAATTAAACTTTTTAGATTTTCTGGGAGAAGATTAAACATATCCTTA
>JANWHC010000017.1 GCA_025450615.1 Minisyncoccota bacterium | reverse complement strand
TGTAAGGCGACTAGCCTCTCTCTTTTCTCCTAGCTAACAAAGTTAATTGCGCCACGAAAACCTCCGAGATACTTACATTGGCACTATTATACCACCCTTTACTGTGAAAAGTCAATGAAGACTACTCTACGGAAACTGTCTTCATCTTCACTTCCGAAATAGGCCTATCTTGAGCCCCAGTTTCCACATTTGCTATCTTATCTACTACCTCCTGACCAGAAACTACTTTACCAAATATAGTATAGGCATTTGGTAAAGGATAATCAGCTGTCATGATGAAGAACTGACTACCGTTTGTGTTTGGACCAGCATTTGCCATAGCTACAACACCTTTTTTGTAACCAGCTTTGTAAGAAGGTGTAGAGGAATTTAATTCATCATCAAATTTATAACCTGGACCACCAGTACCATTTCCGTTTGGATCACCACCTTGAATCATGAAACCTTTTATTACTCGATGAAAAGTTAAACCGTTATAAAAGCCTTTATTTGCTAAAGTAACAAAGTTTTTTACGGTATTTGGTGCATCATTGTCATAAGTTTCGAAAACTATTTTTCCATAATTTGTATCGATTGTGATCATGTGTGATTTTTTATCATTATTAAGTACTATTGTTCCTTCTTTTTTGAGTTCTGTGGTTGTAGCAACTGTTTCTTCACCACCTTGTCCGTAAAAATCTGTGGTAGTTTTTGTTACCCCATCTGATTTATCTTTATTATAAAAATAATAAACGCCTGTGCCTATAAGTCCAAGAATAATCAAGCTTAAAACTAAATTTTTCATATTTTTATATTTAAAATTTTCTTGTGCAAATTAACTATATATTAAAGTAAAATTTATGTCGAGAATTTGTAAGAAAAAATTATTTTAGTATTTTTGTTTCCAACGTTGGAGATTTTGTTGTCGAAATAATTTCAAATCTAAGTCTACCAATAACTTGCCCGGTCAAAGTTTCCACATTTACCCGCCATTTTCCAATTGAAAGACCAGTTTTTTGAGAATATGTCCTAAAACCACCATCTCTACCACCCAAAACAGGTAGTCTAAATGTTTCAAAACTTTGCCATTCATTTTTTTCTTCGTTGTATTTTTGCCATTCATGCAAAACTGTAAGGTTAAGTGATGATGGAGAGAAAATAGCACTGTATGCGTAAACTGTATCACCTGCGGTATAGTGATAACTATCGTAAATCTGTAAATATGACCTCCAACCAAAATCTTCGAACTGCGCTATGTAATTTCCTGAATTATTTTTCTTAATGGAGTGATAGACGCCAGAATCTTTTAAGGAAAGTGGAATTGGAGGAATAAGATTTGTAAAATATAAAATATTTATAGTAAGAAAGATCACAACTATAGAAGAAGTTACTGCTCGACGGCTATTATAAAACTTTTCTCGACTAAACCTGACTAGAACATGCAAAAACAAAAGCATAAAAAGTAAACTTAAAACTCCTGAGATAAGAAATACACCATCCCCTATTTTATGTAAAACTATCGGAACTATATAAATAAAACAGCAAAAAATAGAAAGGAAAAAAAGTGAAAGTTGAAATGTAAGTCTGATAAATTGTCTTTTTAATTTTTCGTTGGCCCAAAAAGCAACAGCTAAAAGCAAAATAAATGGCCAGTTAGTAGAAAGTTCTGCGCTTCTAAAATAAAATACTAAGAAAACAGAAATGAGTCCTCCAAAAAAGAATTGTAGTGTGTTGACCAACCAAAAATGCCATTTTTCTGGATCTGCTTCATCGCCAGGAGCATTTTCAAGTGAGTTAGTTAAAATTATACAAAAAGCAATCACAAAAAGGTGCCCTAAAATCCAAAGATTTTCCCAAAACATATCGACTCTTTTCAGAGTTACGGCATCAAAAACGAATCCACCAATAAGTGAGAGAGATGAAATCGGACGTTCATACTTCCCATACCACGTGGTAACTTTTCGTGGATTTATTTTTTCTTTTATTTTCTCAAACATGGATTTATTGCTACTTTATTTTATACCGCAAAGATTTTTTACAGCTGTAAGATCACTGGAAGTTAATTTTTCATTTATTCCATTGTTTAATCTATACATTATGGCTTTTGAATCATCAACATGCTCTAAACCAAGTGCGTGACCAAGCTCATGAGCTAATACTCGTACAAGTTTAGTCTTGTTATCAAATTGATAAATATCTATTTCTCTTCCAGAGTAGCTACTTTTATAAAGGCCTTCATCAAATTCCCCGCCAAGATTTCCGCCAATTGTATTGTACTGTTTTACACCAATGTTTAGTGTTTTTGCAAGTTCATTTAAAGCTCCTGCCACTGCATTTATATTATTTACTGCTTCATTTAAATCTTTTTGTGTTTTGTTCAGCGCATTACCTTCATTATTTAAATATTCCCGTTCAGCGTTTAATTTTGCAACTATTGCTTTGTCCGTACCACCTTTTTTATTTACAGCAGAAACTTCTGCTTCATAAGCTTTCCTACGATTTTCAAATGTCGCAACCCTATGATTAAAATCTGCTTTTTGTGAGTTGTAGCTACTTATTAGTGAGTCGTATCTTTCTTTTAAAGTGTCATATGAAGATTTATTATTTTCTACAATAATTCCCATCTGTTTTAACTGCTCTGTAGTTTCCTGTCGAGTATCGTAAATAAGGTTTACTTTCATACTTCCATTTTCCTCATAAGCAAAAAGTTCTTTTCCAAGTGGTTCTTCCCATATTGCTTCTGCTTGTTCTAAAACATCTAGAAAATCTTCTTTTGATAAACCGAAATTTGCATCAAACTCACCAAGACTATATGAAATAGTTGTTTTGCATGGAAAATAATAGTTAATGGACTGTTCCGCAACATTTCTAAGAGTTGTTCTATAAAAAAAGCCTGCCCCGACTACAGCTAAAAGGAAAATGTAACTAAAAATTTTACTCATAAAAAGTATTATAGCAAATCATGTATTTCTAGCGGAAACGGCGAGATTCGAACTCGCGATGCCTTGCGGCATGCCGCCTTTCCAAGGCGGTGGAATAAACCACTATCCGACGTTTCCTTATTTAAAAAATGAATTAACGAGACTTTAATATTTCATCTATCTGTCTTATCTCATCCCAAACTCCAGGTATCAAATCATATTTTTTTGCTTCCTCCAAGGATACCCATGCTGACTCAGTAGATTCTTCGTCCAATTTTACTTCACCAGAAATATATTCAGTGAAGTAACTGAAACAAATTACTGGAATACCGTCAGGCCTGAGAAATGCCATATCAGTTAGAAGTTCTGGTTCTCCAATTTCTAATCCCACTTCCTCTTTTATTTCTCTTTTTATTGAAATTCCTACTACTCCATACCAAAGATGTTCTCCATGCTCGCTGTTTGGAGTATTAATATAGTCGTCAACCGTTAAACCACCGCCCGGAATAGTCCATTTACCTGGATGAGATTTTTTCTGCATTGACCTTTTGGTAATCAAATACGTGAAATCATTCTTGTATATCAAAACTGTTGTGACGATTCTATGTAACTCTTTATCTTTTATTTCAGCAATCTTTTGGCCGCTGGAATTTTTCATAAAAAATTTAATCCTTTAATTCGGAAAATGCGACAACTTTATTTCGGCCAGTTCTTTTTGCTTTATAAACTGACAAATCAGCATTTTTTAATAAGTTAGCAACAGTTGCCTCTTTAAAATTTGAGGCAACACCAATACTTATAGTGACTTTTATTTGGGAATTTGAAAAAGTCAGTTGCTCAATACTTTTCCTGATACTTTCTGCTTTATCTTTGGCATCTTTCTCATTTGCACCAAGAAGACAGGCCACCATTTCTTCTCCACCCCAACGTGCAACCGTATCTCCTTCTCTAACACTTTTATTTATAAGTTGAGCAACTTCATGTAAAACTTGATCACCGACTGGATGGCCATATGTATCATTTATTTGTTTAAAATGATCAATGTCAAAAAATAAAAAACTTAAATTTTTGAAACCAAACCATTCTTTTCTTTTTCCGGCATTTAAATTGGCAACTGCATGAAGATAAATAGTTGCCTCTTCTTCAAAAAATGCGCGAGTTTTTAATCCTGTTAGAGCATCATGAATTAAATCCTTTTCAAGTTCGTGAACTTGTTTTTCGAGTTCAATTATTTTTTTCTGTAAGTCTTCTGTCATTATTATAAGTTTACCATGATCCACTGCTTCCGCCTCCGCCAGATGAGCCGCCACCGAAACCCCCAAAACCACCACCTCCACCTGAGGATCCTCCGTGCCCTCCTCCCCCAAACCACCATGGATATACTCCACTTACTTTTCGATGGGTATAGGCCTTTGAGACTAAAAAATCAAAGAGTAATCCGAAACCAATTAGAATAATGACCATTGGCACAGCTGCAAAAATTGAAGCGACAAAGAAATGCCATATAAGTAATCCTGCAATACCCCCTAAAACTCCTCCACCCCACCAAGATTTAGATCGAGCGAGAACGGAAGTCAAGATTTGAAAAATAATAACAAAAGCAATGAAGATAAAATGCCAAGGTATATCCGAACTTTTTCCATAATCTTCTGGAACTATGGCGCTCCCTCCTAAAGCCTCTATCATTTTATCTAATGCATTATTTACACCATCGTAATACCTACCCTCTTTAAAAGCGGGTGTAACAATGTCACTTTGTATGTACGAGGTAGCAAGATCCGTAAGATCTCCCTCAACTCCATAACCAGTATGTATTCGAGTTTTTCTGTCAGCTAAAGAAATTAGGAACAAAACTCCGTTGTCTTTATCAATTTTTCCAATTCCCCACTTTGTAAATATTTCTTGAGCAACATTTTCAACCGTGTCGTTATCGAGTGACGAAATAGTTACCACTGCAATCTCTACTCCGGTATTTTTCTCATATGTCTCTAATTTTGTTTCAAGACTTTGGGTTTCTTCTTGTGTCAGCATACCAGCGTAATCCTGAACAAAACCAGTTGGACGTTCGGGCACAGTAAAAGCCATTGTAATCGCCGGAAGAAAAAGTATTAATGAGAGTAAAAATTTTTTCATTACTGTATTTCTAAACTTTCACAATTTGGATGAAATCCGACGTTGAGAGTTTGGAAATACGAGAAGCCTTATAAACATAAGGTGACGAGGATTTCCAAAGTCGAAACAAGGAGATCGCCAAATTTGGAAGTTTCTAGTTAAAATTCGACTGTTGGGTTCTTCTGATTAGCTTCTGGTACATCAAAGTAAGCATGAGCTTCCATTCCAAACAAGGCTGCGAAAACTGAAGTTGGGAATCTCTTTATAGCTGTGTCGTATGTTTGAACAAGTTGGTTATATTTCATTCGCTCAACTGAGATACGATTTTCTGTTCCTTCAAGAGAGACTATTAAATCTCGATATGCTTGAGAAGACTGAAGTACTGGATAATTTTCTGCAATTACTAAGAGTCGTCCGAGTGCGCTTTCTACTTGTGTTGCAGCTTCTGCCTTGGCATCTGCAGTTGTAGCTCCAGCATATCGTGTTCGAGCATCTGCTATATCACCAAAAACTGTCTGTTCTTGTGCAGCTACACCTTTTACTGTGTTTACGATATTCGGAATAAGATCAAAGCGTCTCTGATACTGGTTCTCAACTTGAGACCACTGTGCAGTAATAGCTTCACTTTGAGTAACTAGGGAGTTATATTTTGAAACTCCCCAAAAAGCTAATACTACTATAATTAAAACTATGATAATCCCCGTCTTGTGTCTTGCAAAAAATGAAGGTTGTGTTGTTGGTTCCATATAAATATACAGTGAATAATACGGCGATTATAGCATACTTTAATAAGTAAAGTGCTGAAATTTAACTTGCTTATTTTTGAAAGTTTGATACAGTGGTATGCATCATGAGTATGACTGAAAGCTTAGCGTATGTCCAAATCGTACTGTCTGTACTTCTCATTGGAGGCGTACTAATACAGAGATCTGAAGCCGGCTTAGGAAGTGGTTTTGGCGGCGGGGATGGATTCTCATCTGGACATCACACAAAAAGAGGTGCTGAAAGAGCTATTTTTATCGCAACTATTGTTATTGCGGTACTTTTCGCTGCAACCTCATTTTCTCTACTACTCATCTAAATAAGAACTTCTAAATTTGGCGAACTTTTTCGTTAAACTTCAGTAAAATGATTCTCACCTTACACTTGTAAGGCTCGAATAATTTTCCTCGTTTGCCTCAAATTTATCCAAATTATAAAAGTTCTTGAATACATAAATTGTGAAAGAAAAACTAAAAAATATACTAAATAAAAAGTGGTACCTACCGCTGGAAGGAAAATTATCGAGAGTGATAAGCTCTTTTTCTCTAGCTGAAAAAACCGTATTTACATTTTTTACAGTTCTTTTGTCTATCACAGGCCTTATTTTGCTTTTCCAAGTAAATAAACTCTTCCTCGTGGAGGTGCCTGACTACGGAGGAACACTTACTGAAGGCGTTATTGGCACACCACGATTTATCAACCCTCTTTTGGCAACAAGTGATATCGACAAGGACCTAACCACACTTGTTTATTCTGGATTACTCAAAGTAAATAATTACGGAGGTCTAACCAATGACTTAGCTGAAAGTTACACGATTTCAGATGATGGTTTAACATACACATTTACTCTTCGAGACAACATTTACTTCCAAGACGGTATTAGAGTCACATCCGATGACGTAGTTTTCACTATAGAAAAGGCGCAAGAAGCTGCCCTGAAATCTCCACGAGAAGCTTCCTTTGCTGGAGTTCGCGTCGAAAGAATAGATGATAAAAATGTTTCTTTTACACTTAAACAAACTTTTTCTCCTTTTATCCAAAACTTAACTTTGGGAATTTTACCAAGACACATTTGGAAAGATGTTAGCAATGAAGAGTTTGCTTTCAGTCAATTTAATACAAAGCCGGTTGGAACTGGACCTTACGGCATCGACACAATTACCTACTCTGGAAGTGGTTTGCCGAGTGAATATCACTTAAAAGCCTTCAAAAAATATTCTTTAGGTGAAGCTTACATAACTCATTTAGTTATAAAATCATATCAAAATGAAAAAGAAGAAATTTCTGCTTATAAAGATGGAGATATAGATAGTTTGCATAGCATTTCACCAAAGAATCTTCCGCAAGTTAAACTTTCTGACGATGAAGTTGTGCTTTCTCCTCTTCCGCGAATCTTTGGAGTATTTTTCAACCAAAATGTTGCACCAGTTTTAGTGCATAAAGAAGTGCGCCTTGCTTTGGATGCTGCAACTGACAAAAACGCAATTGTGAAATCTGTTTTAGATGGCTACGGTGCAACAATAGACAGTCCAGTGCCTATAAAACAAGTTGTTGGGGAAAATACTTCATCAACTACTTCCGAGGAAAGAGTTGAGAAAGCCAAGGCAATTCTCACAAAAGCTGGCTGGAAACAAAATTCTAGTGGAATTTTTGAAAAGAAAGATAAAACTTCTACTGTTACTCTTTCCTTCTCTATTTCCACTGGAAATGCAATTGAATTAAAAGAAGCAGCTTATTTATTACAACAGCAATGGCAAAAAATTGGAGCAATTGTCGAAGTAAAAATATTTGAAATTGGAGATTTAAACCAAAATATTATAAAACCAAGAAAATACGACGCACTTCTTTTTGGTGAGATTGTTGGTAGAGACTTAGATCTATATCCTTTTTGGCATTCATCTGGAAGAAATACTCCTGGTTTAAATATTGCACTTTATACAAACCTGAAAGCAGACAAGGCTTTAGAAAACATTAGAGCAACAGTCGATCTTGATGATCAAAAAACATACTTTGATGCTTTAAACAAAGAAATCAAAAATGATATTCCGGCAGTATTTACTTACTCACCTTATTTTATCTACATTGTTCCAAAAGATATTAAAAACGTAAATCTTGGAAATCTTACCGAACCAAAAGATAGATGGGCTAATGTAAATGAATGGTATATCGAGACAAATAATGTATGGCAAATATTCAATCGCAATAAATAAAATTAAAACTAATAATTAATAAAAACATGGATCAAACAACAGAAAATATAGTTTCCGCACCGAAAACCGAAAGAGTAACAGAACGAGCGCATTCACATGGAACGCGTAGTCGTTTCCCAAAAAGATCTTTCTCGCGAAGAGAGATTCCTCTACCGAGACAAAGAAAGGCTGAGGATGTTATCCCACCGCTTGGCGACAACATCCGTATAATTCCACTGGGAGGAGTTGAGGAAATCGGAAAAAACATGACAATGGTTGAATACAAAAACGACATCATTGTTATCGATATGGGATTCATGTTTAAAGACGACGATACTCCAGGAATCGACTATATCTTGCCAAACACAAAGTACCTAGAAGACAGAAAGGATAAAATCCGAGGTATATTTATAACACACGGACACCTAGACCACATCGGTGGAATTCCTTACATCATGGACCGAATCGGTAATCCTCCTCTATATACACGAGCTCTCACATCAATTATGGTGAAAAAGCGACAAGAAGAATTCCCTCACCTACCTGCACTCGATATTAAAGTAGTAGAAAAAGAAGACACTATAGATATGGGATCTCTCAAAGTTCGTTTCTTCAACGTAACTCACACTATTCCAGATTCAATGGGACTTATTATCGATACTCCTTACGGATCTATCGTTACCCCTGGAGACATCAAACTTGATCATGTAGACGGAGTTCCTACCGAAGCAGAAGAAAAAGAATTTGGAAGATTCAAAAATGAAAATGTTTTGTGTCTACTCATGGACTCAACAAACGTTGATAACCCCGGATTTTCTACTCCAGAAAGAGTTGTGCACGAAAACTTAGACAATATTATAAAAAATACAAAAGGCAGACTTATCATTGGAACTTTTGCTTCACAGCTTGAACGTGTGATGAAAATTATCGCTATTGCTGAAAAATATGGAAAGAAAATTGTTGTGGAAGGACGAAGTATGAAAAACAACATTGAAATTGTTTTGCATATGGGAATGCTAAAAATAAAATCTGACACGATAATTACAAACGGAGAAATGGAAAACTTCCCTCCTGATCGAGTTATTGTGCTTGCTACTGGTGCTCAAGGAGATGAGTTTGCTGCTCTCATGCGAATGTCTAACAAAACTCACAAATACTTCCGAATCACACCAAGAGACACAGTTCTGCTTTCGTCTTCTATTATTCCTGGAAACGAAAAAGCTGTTCAGAAATTGAAAGACAACCTAGCAAGACAAGGAGCAAAAATTATTCACTATCGAACAAGTGATGTTTATATTCACTCAACAGGTCACGGAAACCGAGGTGAGCTAGAATGGATCCATAAAAAAGTCGGTGCGAAATTCTTTGTGCCCGTTCACGGAAACCACTACATGCTTCGAGTTCACGAAGATTTGGCTGAATCAATAGTTGGCATGCCGAAAGAAAATATTATTGTTCCTGACAACGGTTCTATTCTTGAAATCCAAGACGATGGCAAGAAATTTGTCAGGCTAAAAGAATCAGCCCCAGGAGCACAGATGATTGTTGATGGATTTTCAGTTGGAAATGTACAGGAGATGGTTATCCGAGATCGAAAAATGCTAGCGCAAGATGGAATCTTCCTTATCGTTGTTTCAATCAATACTAAAACAGGAAAACTTAAAAAATCTCCGGATATTATTTCTCGAGGCTTCGTCTACTTACGTGAATCTCAAGAACTTCTAAATCACGCACGAATGATCATAAAGAAAACTGTGGAAGATACTACAAGAGGTATGAACCCTATCAATTTTGACTTTGTTAAATCAACTTTAGCTGATGACATCGGCCGCTTCCTCTTCCAAAAGACTGCAAAAAAACCTATCGTGATTCCTGTTATATTAGGAGTCTAGTTTAAAAAATTCAAATATGAAAAAGGCTCCCACGCACGGCGCGGGAGCACTTGTAGAACCGAGACTAGCTGAGCTAGATCTCGCAGAAGCAGAGAACGACGTAGTTCGGCCCCCAATGATCAGGACCGAAGGAATCAAAATCCAACACGTAGTACACATCAGGAGCTGCGTAGATGAACGGCAGGACGCGGAGTCCAGGGCCAAGAGCATCTCTCTTGTCGAAGGACGTGCATCGTCTCTCTGTCGGAAGCTTCTCCCTCGCCTGTTCAAAGACGAGAGTGATTCCGTATGGACCGAGAAGAGAAGCCCCTGCCGTCCGGAGAAAAGCGAAGATGTCCTCGGTCGTGACCCAGCCTCGAATCTGGAAAGCTTTGACTGAAAACCTCTGGCCAGCCTCGAGCGGTTTCGAGGCTCCAGCTGAGTAGTTCTTGTCGGTCAGGTTCCGCTGGCAGAACCGAAACTCTGATTTGTGCATCTTGCAGAACGTGTCGAGGCGAGTCGCGTGGTCGTAGCCTTCCGGCACGATCACTTGAAACTCGTTTAGAAACACGAACTGGTCGTGGCCTTTTTGACCCATGACTAACTCCTATCTTTGGTGGCAGGAGGTTCCCGCCTATCTAGTATACATTATATCATAGTTGGGCCTAAATGTCAAGCATAAAAATTAGCCTAAAAAAAACTCGTTGAAACAATCTTTTCGCTGGGAAAGTTTACGGTCTGGAAAAAGTTTTGGCGAGTAAGAGATTTTATTATACAATTATCTAGTATGCACAAGCTCCTTTTAGCTTTCAGACAAAGTACGTCTTTGAATACTATATTCTTATCGAATATTTTCATTTCTCTTCACTATGCTTTGATCATTTATATTAACTCCTCTTTCCTCTCCCAATTTTTCTCCCAAACACAAGTCTCATCGTTATATATAATTGGTTCAATAATAAACACTTACCTTTTACTTAACGCCTCTAAAATTTTAGAAAAAATCGGTGTATACAAGTTTGTTATTTATTCAATTGGTATTGAAATCTTGGGAACTATAGGTATGTTCGTCTCTAGTTCTCCAGTGCTTATTGGTTTTTATTTTTTGATGCATTTGGTAAATATTTCCCTACTTCTTTTTGGAATGGATATTTTTCTTGAAGATTTTACAAGGGATCATTCAAAAACAGGAAGCATTCGGGCAACATACTTAACTATCACCAACACTACAATAATGATCTCCCCTGCCATAGTGTCAGTACTTTTAGTACATGACGCTTATGCTTTGGTTTATATTGCTTCGGCTTTGTTTTTAGTTCCTCTTTATCACTATATGACGAGATTTAGAGCAATAAAAATAGCACCCATAAAACATATTCGGGCCAAGGACACAATAGTTGAATATGCTAAAAGTAAAGACCTAAGCAATGTTTTTACAACCCAGTTTCTATTACAACTTTTTTATGCGTTTATGGTTGTTTATACACCAATTTACATGAATAAATATATAGGTTTTTCTCTTTCAGAAATTGGCCTCATTTTTACAATAATGCTTATTCCTTTCATTCTTATTGAATTACCAGTTGGTAATTTGGAGGATGATAAATATGGCGAAAAAGAGTTTCTCAGTATCGGTTTTGTAATTATGGGACTGTCTACACTTTTTATAAGTTTCATTACTGTAAAAAGTTTTTGGGTATGGGCAATAATACTTTTCATCACCCGAGTTGGCGCAAGTATAGTAGAAATAAGTAGCGATACATATTTTTTCAAAAAAGTTCCGAAGGACAGAAGCGATGTAATAAGTTTTTTCCGAATTACTCGACCACTTTCTTTTATTGTTGCGCCGATTTTGGCCACAATAATGCTCCAGTTTATTCCTTTTCAGTATATGTTTATTATTATGGGATCTATTATGATAGTCGGCGTACACTATGCTTTGGCCCTAAGAGACACTAACTAGTTAAAGTCTTAAGTAGAGCTGAAAGAGAAATGGATGCCACATCGATTACAGAATCTGCTCCTCCGTAGTACATGAGTATATTATCACCACGAACGACAGCCCCACATGGAAAAACTACATTGTTAACTTGGCCAGAAAGTTCATACGCTTCTCTTGGTTCAAAAATACAATCAGTTGTTCTAGACAAAACTTTTGTAGGATCTTTAAGGTCTAATAGAACTGCGCCAACTCGATAGCGAGATCGCCCTGATACACCATGATATAAAAGTATCCAACCCTTTTTTGTTTTTATTGGGGGTACAGAGATTCCAACTTTTACAGAATCCCACATTCCATATCTTGGACCAAAGATAGCTATATTTTTAAATTCATTTCGGTTTTTAAATTCCGGGGTTTTTCCAAAATCTCCACATACATGGTTGTCTACTCGGTGAAATAGAAAGTACTGACCTTTTACTTTTTCTGGGTGTAAACATCCATCTTTATCGTCACGATTGTCTTGTGTAACTAAAACGGGCTTGCTCCATTTCCAAATTCTTTTTTTAAAATCAGAAACTGAAATGTGTGTAATCGCTACAGCGGGTGGATTTACTCCGTTATATGCCGTGTAGCACATGTAAATTGTATTTCCTATTCTAGTTAACCTAGGATCTTCGCAACCAGAATTTCCATTTGGAACTTTTTTTTGCTCAAAATCTTCGCGAGGAACATAGCAAGGTTTATCAGAAATAAAATCTATTGTTGAACCGTCTTTACTTTCGGCATAACCAATAACAGAAGTATTATCGTCTCCCATCGCTCTGTACAAAATTCTTACAACGCCATCGATATCAATTGCTGCAGGATTAAAAATAGCTTTTTTCTCCCAATCTTTATCTTTTCTGGGCTCGAGAAGAGCACCTTCCGTCAGTCTGTGAAAACCAACTTCTTTGTAAGGAAGATGCATGGTCTCTAAAAGAGAGTCGAGACCAACTTCGGCGATAGAAAGAGTTGTATCAGTTCCTCCATAATAAATTCTGAGTTTATCTTTCACCACCAGCGCTCCACTAGGAAAAATAATGTCAGGAAGAATTCCCTCTTTTTCATATTTTTCTTCTGGTAAAAGTAAGGCCCCTCGAGTACGACCAATTATTTTCTTAGGATTTTTTAAATCAAGTAGCATAGCCTCTATTTTAAAAATTCTGTTTGGAGCAGAGTGATTTTCGATGCGACAAGTCACCACCAACCAACCTTTTTCTGTTTTTATTGGACAGCTACCGATCTCGATACGATCTGCTGTGTCTCCGTGTATAAAAATATGTTTATCTAAATTTTTGTACCATTTATTCCAATAATTCTCATCCCACATATCCTCTAGTTTATTAAATTCAGCCATGGCGATATGTGTTGGCAAAACATCAGGATTTACCGTAAGTAGAGCTAAATATTTTCCTCCTACTTTTTCTGGGAAAAGAGTCATGGCCTTAGCATTGAAAGGAGTAACTAGATGTTTTTCCTTTATAGTTTTCATATCGTTACTTATGGCGACCGCAACTTTAATACCACCGGGAATATTTAAAGGATAAGCAGAAAGTGCAGTATAAAATATAAAATATTTTCCATCGACCTTTGTCACTCGCGGATCTTCACAACCAAATCTTTCCCACGGGAAAGTTGGAGTTATAAATGGTTCGCGATTTTTAAAATTCACTCCATCGCGACTAACTGCCTTTGCGACCACAGACAAAGAAAAGTGACCTCCTTGAAACTCTTGTGGTTCTGCCTGAGCTCGATAAACCATCTCGATTGAATTTCCAACTTTTATTGGATTGCCATTAAAAACTGCATAACTTTCAAAAGCCGCTTCTTTTCTTGGAGACATTATCGGGTTATTTTTATTTCTTCGGACAACAAACATATCTTTATATTCTTTTATATTTTTGTAGAAACTTTCTTTAACTCATAATTATCAGGTTTTCCAGTAATCAAAAATTCCAAAAATGGTTTAAGGGGAGTAGTTGCAACACAAACAACTCTATCTCCTCCACCATAATAAATACATAAATCTTTCCCTCGAATTATTGCCCCCGAAACGTAAATCACTCCGGGTTTACCTTCGTTTTCATACCACATATCTGGAGAAAGAATTGCGTGAGGTGACCTGTATAAAATTTTAGTTGGGTTATGTAAATCTAAAATCATTGCTCCTAGTTTATATCTATGTGGTTCATTTGCATCATGAGCGTGGTAAAAAACCAACCATCCAATATCTGTTTTTATAGGTGGTGGTCCTGCTCCACGAAGCTTGTGATCCCATGCGTCCTTCCTTCCTGGTTGCGGTCCAAAAGGTCGAGGACTGTTAATGTAACCTTTGAAAGTAGCGAAATCATCTACATAATCAATCAAAATTTCTGGAGTAATACCGTGTATTATCGCAAATTTACCATTTATTTTTTCTGGGAAAATAAGCCAGTTTTTATGAAATTCCCCTGGTGGTGAAAGCAGAATTGGTTCTCTCCATTTCCATTCTCCTTTTTTAAAATTCTCAACACTTATTGAAGTTACCGCTATACGAATAGAACCCCAACCTTCAAAAGCAACGTAGGTCATGTAAATACGATCCTTTATTTTTACCACACGCGGATCCTCCGATCCTCCCCAACCGCCACCAGAAGTATAATATGATGGAGAATAGTTTTGTGGACCAATAACTTTTTTTGGATCTGGTTTTCCTGATCCATCTCTTGGTTCAAATACTGGATAAGGAAGTCTTTTTTCGAAGGACATACCGTCTTTACTTTTAGCATAACCAATTCTGGAAATTCCATCTTTTCCAATCGCTCGATAAAAAAGATGAACTCCATCTTCGTCTTCAAATACTGCTGGATTGAAAGTTCCAATAACTTCCCAGTCATGATGCGCCCTTGGAGTAATGACGGGGTTTTGTTCAAATCTATCCAAAATTTTATACTGATAAATATCGGCCTCTTTAAACAAAGCTGGAAAGGATGAAAGAATTAAATCATTTTCTGAAGTTCTCCAGTAAATTAAAAAATTGTTATGAAAATAAACAAAACCTACAGGAAAATAATCTTCTTTCTCGGATTTTGACTCAACAATTCCCTGCCAAAGTGGAACTTCAGATCGCCAAATGATTCTCCTCGGATCTTTTAAATCAAACAAAACTCCACCAACTTGCAATAACTTTTTCTTAGCTTTTCGAACACTAGCATCATATAAAACAAGCAAACCATCTTTAGTAGTGATAGAACCAACAATTGAAAATTCTCCTGCATCAAACATTCCAAATCTAGATGTAAACAAAAGTGATGTTTTCTCTCTCCATGAAATCAGAGTTTTTGTGTGCTGACTTTTGACGAACATTCCATCTTGATACATCACAAAATGCTCTAGAGGTTTGTCGTACAAAACAGTAGCTCTTTGTGTATCTCCTCTCGGCATTTCTGACATTACTTTCCAACTGTATAGATCTAAAGATTTAGCTATAACAATCTTATCCTCCATTTTCTTCTTTCCAACTCCCTTACCTTTTCTTATGTAAGTTAAAATAAATCCTGTTGGAGTTCCGGAAATAGAAAAATTATCACAGTCTTTTGGAGACTCAAATTTTTTTGCAGATATTTTTATTGAAACTTCTCTTTTATCAGAAGAAAAATCAAGCCCGTTTGTACTCCATGAAATAAAGAAATGACTACCAACTCTTTTGTCTAGTCTTTCAAGCAAACAAACACCACCGTTCACTGCTACTGTTGCAAGTGGTATACCTTCTGCTCTTTTTATAGACTTTGGTTTGGTAGTCTTCTTTTTCATTGAGCTGTTTTATCCTACTCGGTTGTACTTATCCTCTAACCTCACAATGTCCTCTTCATCAAACTCTCCTGTTGAAATCTCTAAGATTGTCACGTCACCGTTTGGAGCACTCACCCTATGTTTGATCAATGGACCTATCGTAAACTCATCACCCTCTTTTGCCTCTATAGTTTCGTCACCTACTATCAGCTGTGGATTCCCCTTTATCACTTTCCAAAACTCGGTTCTCTTTGAATGGTATTGTAAACTTAATGCTTCGCCCGAATTTACATCTATCAGTTTGACGGTCGAGGGTTCATTATCTGTAAAACGGGTAAATGACCCCCACGGTTTTTTGGTGGTGGAAGAATTCATGGTTTAATTTTACCAAGTAAACAAGGCCACGAAAAGGGATAAAAGGTCAAAACTGTGGGTAAGAATCTACATGAATCGGCTTAGAAACTCGATAGTATTTACAGGGCCATCTTCTTGGATAAAATCAACTCCTGTAGCTTTAACCGCTTCATCATTTCCACCCTTATACAATGCATCCCCAACATAGATCACATCTTCGTCTTTTACTTTAAGTAGGGCCTTTATTTTACCCATTGCATAAGCTTTATCTAAACCCTTTTGAGTTATGTCGATCGAGGTTGTGCCTCCCATTCTTATTTCAAACTGAGGAATTTGCTTCTTTAGGGCAGATATCATTTTCGTTCGTTTGGTTTGGTTTGGATCCCATTTTTCTTTAACAGAAAGTGGAGCGCCTTGTCCCAAAGCGGAAATAGTTATCTGACTTCCTCTATCTTCCACGATATCTCCATAGGTTTTAGCCTTTTCGAGTTCAAATTCTTTTACTAATGCATTTGCTGCTTTTAAAATAAGTTTTTTGTCCTTATCTGCTATCGGTTCATTGTATTCTTGTTTCCATTCTCTATTTTTAGTGTCATAAATATAACAAGTTGTCCCGTTTGTTGGAAAAAGATAGAGATTTTTAAATAAATCTTTTTCTATGTGAAGCTGTGACAAAAATTGTTTTTCAAATTGAGAATATGCGCCACCCGAAACTACACATATGGTATAACGTTTCAAAACATGACCCAAAACTTCTGCCATATCCTCGCCTAAAGGTGACTTTGAAGCAGCTAAAGTTCCATCTAAATCACAAACGATTACTTTTTTAGGAATCATAATATGTGATATTATTATAGCATTATGAAAAAGGATATTTTTGGCTTTTTTGACAAACTTGAGGATAGAACTCGAGCCAAACTCTCCCACTTACCTATTCTTTATGCATTTTTAGGTGGAGTTGGAGTAGTTTTGTTTTGGCGTGGAGTTTGGCATACAACAGATTTTATTACTGCTTATGCCCTTGGCGAAACAGAAATCACTATTTTTAGTTTGGTAGATGGACCTCTTTCTTTTTTAGTTGGTACACTTATACTTTTGGTTACTGGTGTGTATGTTTCTGCATTTATCGGAAACAGACTAATCATCACTGGACTTTCTGGTGATAAAAAACTAGCTGAAAAAACTGCGGAAGAAATACTAACTTCCGAAGATGAAATGAAAAAAATACAAAAAACTTTAGACAAGGTAGAAAGTCAGATTGAACATATCGAACAAGAATTAAAATAAAGTTTACTTTTCGAGTTTCCTACCTATCTCAAGTAACATCTCATTTTGATTCTCTAAGTGAGCTAAAATAGTTTCTATTTCCTCTTCTGCTTTTGTGTTTACCTCAAAATCAGCCTCTGCTCGTGTCTCTGCGTGACGACCTTGTAAATTTTGACCTATCAAAAGCAGTGGCATAAGAAATATCTGTATCATATTTGAAATAAACAACCATAAAACAAAAGCTGGATAAGGATCAAAGCGATATTCTACTGGACCTAAAGTATTTAAACCAAGCCAAGTTACTGTCCAGAAAAAAATAATTAGAAAAAATCCCATTGTGCCAATATGCTCAGTAATCCATTTCGCAAACAGATCCAAACCAGAAAGACTCCCCCTGTGTTCAACATTTACATTTCGTAAAGGTTTAGCTTTCTTTTTTATCTCATCAAGTGGTAGAACATTATTTTTCATAAACTAAATTATAACATTAGAAATACGCTCATCAAATAGACCTACTGACTAAACCAATAAGTATAATCCCAATGAAATTAAAAATGAAAGATAGTGGAATAAAAGTTCTAGTTTTCATTTTGGAAAAACCTAAAAGACTAATCGCAATTTCATCCGGAAAAGGCGAGGAAATAATCAATCCTCCCAATAGAAAAGTCAACCATCTAAAATAACGTAACCTAAAAAGTGCTCTGACTCGTTTCCAATATGTCGTGTGCTCCATAAGTACAGTGAGATGTTCAGACAATCTATCTCGAATAAATCTAAAAATAACTAGATCTCCAAGTACTGCCCCGCAGGCTCCAAAAAGCGCAGTTAAATAAAGAGAATTATGTAAGGAAATTTCTCCTAGAGTGACAATAGCTGGAACTGTAGTAAAAACTGAGGTAAAAAATATTCCAGCTATGAAGCTGCCTAAAAGCTTTAAACTTACCGCTCCATTTAAAATAGTAGATAGTGCTTCTGTTTTAATAAGCACTAAAGTCATCAAAATACTAAAGAAAATAATAGACAAATCTTGAGCGAGAAAACCTCTGCTTTCTTTCTGCAACATAACTAAATAATAGCATAATTTGACTTAATTGAATCGATATAGCCCTAAAAATAAGGGTGTAATGAGACTAGATCTCCCACGTCTTAACCCTTGAATGACACTTGTCATTCCAATTAAAAATTAAACAAACTTATGAAAAACTTTATTAAGACTGCAATTGGAATACTCATGACTGGATCTCTTATCCTATCTCCCGCATTTGCTCTAGCAAAAAACAAGGAAGCAAAGAACGAGAAGAATGAAGTTAAGACATCAATGAAAATCGAGAGAAATGATAATGATAATCAAGGAAACAATAATAAAAAAAGTTGCAAACAAGCATGGGGACACTTATTTGCTTTTGGATGGCTTAAGAAACACAATGCTATCGAAATAGATGCTGATTGTTTCTTGCCTTTCGGAATATCTAAAAAATTCGGAAACCAAAATCATGCTTCAACAACTCCTGATACAATCGCTCCGGTTATCACAAATTTAGCTGCAAATACTAGAATTGGTGAAGCTGTTATTACTTGGAATACCGACGAAAATTCTGATAGTACCGTTTACTTCTCGGCAACAAACGTAGTAAATACAAACAGTTCATCTACTCCTGTAATTCAGAGAAATGACCGAACAAAAAATCACAGAGTGGTTATTGGAAATCTTTCTGCTGGAACTACTTACTATGTAATCGTGAAATCAAAAGATAAGTCTGGAAACAGCACTAATTCTTCACAGATTTCATTTGTTACAAAAACTCCTTCACCAGTTGGAGACAGCAATAATCCAACTATCCAATCAATTGTTGGAGTAGTTAGTACATCTACAATCAAAATAGGTTGGAAGACAAATGAGTTTGCGACTTCAAAAGTTTATTACTCTTTGACTTCACCAGTGAGCACATCATCTAGTAACTTTGTTGAAAGTTCATCTTTGACTCAGACACACTTAGTTAATGTTCCGAACCTAGCAAACGGAACAAAATACTTCTTCGTGGTTGAATCAAAAGATATCGCAAATAATGTAACAAGATCAAATGAATTCTCATTTACAACTCAAGGTAGCGGTCCTGTAGTTGATACTACTTTCCCAGCCATAACAAACATTGTGACTACGGTAAGTTCCACAACTATAAACGTTACATGGAATACAAACGAGACAGCTACATCTAAAATCTACTATAATGTAGGTGCGACAGTAGATCCAAATTCTACAACTACACCGTTTGTAAGTGATAACACTTTGGTCTTGTCACACAACCTCACAATCCCAAGTTTGGCTACAAGTACTCAATACACATTTGTAGTTGAGTCAAAAGACGGAACAGGAAATAGAACTCTTGGACCTTCTGTGACCACTACGACTTCAGCTTTATAAGAAAAGCCCAAAATAAAACCCCCTCGATAAAGTCAGGGGGTTTTATTTCGTCTCTATTTCACAGAGAAAGTAAATTTGTAATCAGATTCTTTGATTGTTAATTTTGAATTTGTTACAGGAGTTACCTCAAAGAGTTGCACTAACCTACCGGAAAAAGATGCTGTATCCCCTATGCTAATTGTGTCATCACGAGTTTGTCCGTTTACTTCAAGTTTTAAAGATAAAACTACTGTACCGGCTTGTATACACTGCACATCGATAGGACATCTACTATCAGAGATAACCTTAACTGGTTTGATGTAAACCCCATTTACATAAACTCTTTCATTTATATGAGCTGTTACTTTTTTCTCTGTTACTGCAGCACACTCAGCAAATTCACAGTTTGGTCCGGTGCGACCAACTGAACTTCCGTCAGGACAGATTTTCGCTTCTGTTGTACAAGCCAGATTTCCTGAATTATTTGTATCTTTATTAAAATATAAAACTCCGCCAATTAAAATTATTAAAACAACTAAACCGAGTAATATTTTTTTATTCATACCTAAATTGTACCGACTTCAGGATGAAAATCAAAGGAAATTAAAATCCTACCGTAATTCTCGAAAGGGAGGTTTCGAGAACGACGATAGGACTTTGGAAAGGTTGTGGCTAGGATCACAACCTCGGTAGAACTATCTACGCTTGGTGTGCCGAGCGGCGAGACGTGCTTTTTGCTCCCTGTCGTAAGCTTCCTGACAAGAATGGCAACGACGGACGAATGGGTTGCACTTCACGCGGGCTTCTTCGATTTCGTTCGGGCAATCCTCGCAAACGCCCAACCGTCGGGGAACATCCTCGACTTGAGCATCGGCGGTTCGCTCCAGAATCTGGATCGCAACATCCGGATCAGGATGAACATGATCGGAAGGGTGACCCCCAACCTTCAAGCTCGTGTCCTGAAAATGTGAGAACACCTCTGCGACGTGACGACGCCGAACGAAATTCGGACCAGCTTGTGTGGACATACGACCTCGACTACGAAAGAGCAGTTGATTCGACTTACGGTTCAGCCCATATTATATACCCGAAAG
>JANWHC010000016.1 GCA_025450615.1 Minisyncoccota bacterium | reverse complement strand
AAGTATATGGACCAGAAGTTCCTAGAGGAGCGCATGGCCAGAGTACTTAAACTCATTACTGAGGAATACAAAGTAGCTGATCCGGCCAAAAAGTCGCCCAAAGGACTCAGTATAGTAATTGAGAGACAGTAATCATTAAACTTAAATAGCAAGATCGGGATTTCTAGATTTGGCCAATGTCGAGGCAAAATTTGAACAGAATCCGAGGCGTACAAAAGTACGGTGAGGATTATGTGAGAATTTTAACGAAGAGAGTGGTCAAATCTGGGAATCCCAGCCAAACATATGTCAACAAAAACAAACAAGAGCTTCACAAAGAGACTAAAAGTCAGTAAAAATGGCAAGATTTCTGCGCGCGCAACTGGCCAAAACCATTTCAATGCAAAAGAGTCTCGAAGATCACAACTTAAGAAAAAGAGAAGTGTTAACTTCCCTATGAGTAACAAAGATATAGCTTTCTATATAAAGAAATAATTAACCAACATGACACGAGTAAAAAAAGCAGTAAATGCATTAAAACGAAGACGAAGCATTCTCTTACGAGCTAAAGGTTTTCGACATGGACGAGGAACTAAAGAGAGACAAGCAAAAGATGCATTGATGCATGCTGGTAAACACGCTTTTGCACACAGACGAGACAAGAAAGGAGATGCTCGAAGACTATGGAACGTTAAAATCTCTTACGGAGCAAAAGAACTCGGAACAAGCTACAGTAAACTTATGGGAGGTCTAAAGAAAGCTGGAATCGCTATCGACCGAAAAATACTTGCAACAATGGTTGAACACAATCCTGAGACATTCAAGAAAATCGTAGCCCAAGTAAACAAATAGGCAAAGTAATTAAAAAAAACCGGCGACTGCCGGTTTTTTTTTAATTACTTATAACGCTACGGGTGAGGCACATTTTTCTGTCGCGTAATCACAAGAACCTAAAGACTTGTGTCCAAAGTAGAAAACAAAAACTCCAGCTAAAATAAGAATAGCGAAGATAAGAAGAATTACATGTAGAAAATGTTTATCTTTTGGTGGCATATTATAAATTATAAGGCTTGTTAGCTTCTGGGTAAACTGCATCGACTGAAAGCTCGTCTCGTAGACGCTGAACCAGAAAAGTCGAGGCCTTTGGTTCACCCATAACTACAAAAACTTTTTTAACTGTTTTGGAAGTATTTTCGACTAGTTCCACTAATGCATCTGAATCCTTGTGCGCAGAATAGCCGCTGATCATCTCTATCCGAGCTCGAACTGGAACTGGACTTCCATTTATCATAACTTCTTTTGGTCTTTCTTGTATTTGCCTGCCCAAAGTTCCCACTGCTTGGTACCCCATAAGAAGCAACGTAGTTTTTGGATCTGGTAAAAAATGTTGCTCATGCCAAACAACTCTCCCACCGGTCGACATTCCTGAACCAGCAATAATAATTTTTGGATTTGGAGTATTTAGTATATTTTGAGATTCTCTAAACCCATGAGTAATAGAAAGTTTTGGAAAAGAAAATATATTATCTCCCCCTTTTATCTCAGCCTGCACACCAGAATTAAAATCTCGGGAAGTTCTCGCATAAATATCTGTAACTTTTTTACCTAATGGAGAATCTAGAAAAACAGAAACACTTGGGATTTTTTTGTCCTCAACTAAATTATTTAATTCATAAAGAATAACCTGTGTACGCTCAATAGAAAATGCTGGGATAATTAGTGCTCCCCCAGCTTGTATTGTCTCTAGCACGATTTGTTTAAATTTCTCATCACGTTCATTTTTATCCTCGTGATTTCTGTCACCATAAACACTATCGACAACTAAATAATCTGCATCTGTTATTAATTCTGTATCTCGGAGGAGTGGTGTTGGTGAATTGCCAGAATCTCCGGTAAAAACTAATTTTTTACCATCGTATGTAAATTCATACATTGAAGAGCCTAGAATGTGGCCAGCGTCTTTGAGTAGAACTTCAATCTCGTCATTTATTCTATGCTTATTGTGATAAGGAATAACCTTCCAACATGACAAGGCACGTGATAAATCTTCCATGCCGTAAAGTGGCTTTTCTTTAGGCCCAAGCATCACTTCTTTGGACTTTGTGTCCATAACTCTAATAGCATCCTCAAGCATCACATTTGCTAATTCTTTTGTTTCTGGAGTAGAAAAAATCGTACCCTTAAAACCATCTTTAACTAACTTACAAATTCTGCCAATATGATCCATGTGAGCATGGGTGACAAAAAGGTGATCAATCGACTTAACATCATATGGAAAAGGTCTTTGGTTTTCCAAATAGGCGTCTTGCACTCCTTGGAGCAAGCCACAATCAACTAAAAAACGAGTTTTTTCTGTTTCCACAAGAAAATTCGCGCCCGTAACAGCGCCTACTCCTCCCCAGAATGTTATTTGAAACTTCTTTTGCATTTTGTTTCTTTTTTATTTCAAAAGTCTATGAGCATAAAGTGAACCTATAATTCCCCCAGAAAGATCTGTGAGCAGATCAGATCCAGTATCTAAATAAAAATCCACACCATCAGAAAGGGATGTGATTCCAAAGATAAGTTCATAAATTTCCCACAGAACACCTACCGCTATAGCACCGAATATAGCAACCTTAAGTGTAGTCCGAATAGAAGGTAAGCTTTTCTTTGTGTAGAAAAAATAAAACAAAATACTTGCCATTGCTACACATGCGCCTGCAGAAAAGTGTACGAACATATCAAACCACCAAATGGTCCAATACAAATATAAATAAACAGCTACCCAGTTTATTATTCCTACAAAAAGGAGAAGAAGAAAAGTATTTTTAAATAGTCGGGTTTGAATCATTTAGCTATTATAACCTTAAAATCATGTATTAAAAATCCCACAAGAGTGGGGTTTTTAATAGGGTCACAGGAAGATATTCCCCTACTACAACAAGTAGGTGGGTGCCCGCAATTGTAATCGTCAGAACGCCGAGGCGCTCATCGTGTTACAACGATGTGAGGCTCCCTGAAAAAATGTTAGGTAGAAAATATCTAACGTAACCCTACACAAATTATACTCCTACTATAATTTTTGTGTGAACTTGCAGTTTTTACAAAATGGGTTGTAGAAAATTTCTATTCGAGAATACCGTCCATGTTGACGTCGTAAAGGATAGAATCCTGTATAAGTCTGTAATCAACGAGTTCTTTTTTATTAAACCAGTGCTCAATCTCCATTTCGGCTTCTTTTATATTTCCAGAAGAATGAATTAAATTTCTTACTGCTCTTTTGTCTGTATCTGCCATTGTGTATGAATCCAAAACAAAATCTCCTCGAATTGTTCCTACATCAGAAGTTCTAGGTTCAGTACCACCAGTTATTTTTCTAACAACATCAACTGCATGAGCTCCTTCCCAAACCATAACCACAATTGGTCCGGAAGTCATATATTTTTTAAGATTATTTAAAACAACTTTGGTAACTTCCAAAGGATCTTCTGACCACGGCTTTTCACCCTTCTTTACATAACTAGCGATAGTTTTCTCTCCAGTAATTCTGCTCCATTCAGGGTTTAGCGTGTAGTGTTTTTCTATATGCGCCTCAGTTGGAACAGTCATTTTTATTCCGACCAACTTAAAACCTGTTCTCTCAAAACGTTTTAATATCTCCCCAATAAGAGTTCTTTGGACTCCATCAGGCTTAACAATAACCAATGTTCTTTCTTTTTTTGGATGATGCATAATTTTAATACTCACTACACTACCACAAACTTTTATAATTTACTAGAAAATTATTTTGTTAGAATCAAAGGGTCGCCGTCTGTTATAACAATAGTGTGCTCGAAGTGAGCAGCTTTTGAACCGTCACCTGTTTTATAAGTGTAACCATCTTTGTCTAATACTATCTTACTTCCACCCTGAGTTATCATGGGTTCAATAGCCAAAACCATGCCTGGGACTAAAACTTCACCTTTACCCTTCACACCCTCATTTGGCACAAATGGCTCCTCATGAACCTTGTAACCTACCCCATGACCGGCCAAGCCTTCAGGTATACCGTAGCCTAATGGCCTAACAAAAGCCTCGATTGCGAAACTTATGTCACCTACTCTGTTTCCAGGCTTAGCTTGTTTAATACCTTTGTACAAAGCTTCTTCACAGTGTTTCAACATTTTTGCGTCTCTCTCGGAAATTTTTCCAACTGGAACTGTAATAGCACTGTCGGTAATGAGTCCACCGTGCAAAACTCCAAGGTCAATCGAAACGATGTCTCCTTCGTTTAAAATTTTTGGATTTTCATTTGGGATACCGTGAACGATTTCGTTATTTATTGAAACATTTAAAACTGCTGGGTAAGGACGTTTTGACCCTTTTGGAGTGTAGTTTAAAAAAGCTCCCTCATCTCCATTTTCTTCAAGTAACTCACGAGCTCGAGTTTCGAGAGTTTCGGTCGAAAGTCCTGATGTAACCATTTTACCGAGTTCAGACAGAATAAAAGCGTGACGTTTTCCGCCCTCGATCAATACCTCTATTTCCTCTGGTTTCTTTGGTTTAATCACGCTCTTTTATACCCTTGTATTCCCTGGATACTACTATTTAAATAGCCTTTCTACAATATCCTCGTGAATTTCAGAAATTGGTCTCTCGCCATTTATATCAAAAAAATTAACATCAGAACTGTTTCGTAAATGCTCAATAGCTGGCACAACATCTTCTTCATACCAATCTAAACGCTTATCAATCATTCCCTCTAGATCATCTTGTCTTTTTCGTGCCATCAATTTTTCTTTTGACCACTCTCTACTTACATTTATGCAAACAACGTTCATTTTTCTTTTATAAAATTTTATCGCGTCATGAAACAAAATAGCTTCTCCTAATTTTCGTGGAGTTCCGTCAATAATTAAATGCTCATCATCTTTAAAATTCTTTATAAGCATATCTGCCCAGATCCAAACAGCTAGAAAAGAGGGTTGTAGTCCACCAGCATCATATATTTCTTTGGATAGAGCACCGGTGTAACCTGGCTCTGAAATAAAATCTCGAAACTTCTGACCGGTTTGTAAATAAAACACTTTTATATCAGGTGTTTTTTCTTCAAGATATTTTT
>JANWHC010000015.1 GCA_025450615.1 Minisyncoccota bacterium | reverse complement strand
TTTTTGAAATTTGTTTCATATATGATTTTTTTAAGATGTTCCTTGTTCTACACCTCTCGGTTTTAATAGTCAAGGCTTTTTCTAATTACACTCCATAGAACCCAACTCTGGCAAATCCCCCCTTTCTCTAGCAATTTTTGCCATAATTGCTAAATTTTGCTCCATATCTCCGTAGTACGGCATGATTCCAAATCTAAAGGCTAGTATTGACCGATCATAAAAAGATGTGGGTAAATTTTTAAAATATAGATAAGTGACTAAGGATCCACCAAACTTTGCGCTTAGTTCCTTAAACTTTTCAGGGCATGTTTGGGGAGTAAAATCGTAATTTGCCCTCGCCAACATACTTTTTTGAAATGTAAGAGGTGGTGTAGCAATTTTTACAGTGTCTAATTTATTAATATATCTCTCAGTCAAAACAAACACGGAGTGACTGTCTTCTGCGCTAGCTTTGATTAGAAAAAAAGCGTTAGTTGTGACTACAGAAAATACTCCAAAAATAATTAGGAAGGCAAAAACTTGGATTATTTTGCTACTCCCACTCGCCATAGTTTTTGGAGGAGTTCTAAACTTAAACAGAATCCTATTAACTGTGATGATGCCCATATGTATTAGTACTGATAGTCCGACAAATGGTGTGAGTGGCATGTTATTGTTGTACTTCGATGGTTATTCTGTCTGGCTTAAACCAAACAAGGTTTTTACGTTTTAAAACTACTTCTATTACAAATTGTTCTAAATAAATATAAGAGTTAACGAACATTAAAATTGAATATGGGAACGGAGCTAACATTAAGGCAGGTCTTTTTTCTTTCCATGCGGCCCAAGCGGCAAAACCTAGGGCCACAATAAAGTATCCTAAAAGTAACCACAACTCAAAATAAAGATTTATCAAGGGCAAAAGAAAGATTAAAACTGAGAAAATGATTCCCTCGGAATATATGAGCGAAAGTTCAAAAGCTCGGACGGGCCGAGTGGAAATAATCCCATAGTGCTTTATTAAGTTCTGCCAACCCCCACCAAACCATCTTCGCATTTGGTTTATATAACTTTTTAGATTTGCTGGATCTTGAGTATAAACAATTGCTTTTTGGTTGTAAGTAATTTTGAAAAACTTTTTGTGCATTCGATAAGTAAAATCTAAATCTTCACAAACAGTATCGTGATCAAATGTTATATGTTTTCGAAAAATCTCTGTCTTGAAAGCTGAAGCAGCGCCGGGCATAACGAAAATATAATTCATATAATCCTGAGCCAGCTTGTGAATATTTTGCCCGACAGCATAGTCAAAGGCCCGACATAAAGTAAGCCAATTGTATGGGAGGCTTTTCACATATCCTGCTACGGCTACTACTCTAGCATCTTGATTAAAACTTTTTTCTATCTCATCGACAAATTTTTCATCCATTAAAGTATCACCATCTGTAGTAACCATGATATCTCCAGTAACAAATTTTAATCCAAATTCTTGGGCACTGGATTTATTGCCAGTATTTTTTGGAGTTCTTTTAGAATGAAAAATTTTAGGATATTTTTTTCTATATTTCTCTAAAATTTCTGGAGTTTTATCTTTACTACAGTCATCAACGAAAATAATTTCATCAAAAGATCTTGTTTGTTTGAGGCAAGATTGTATCGAAGCCTCTAAAGACTTTTCTTCGTTGTAACATGGGACTAATAAAGATATTTTCATAATGTGTTTGTATTCTGAAATATAATAAAAATATCAGGAAGATTGGATGAAGCAAAACCTCCCCTGTTTAGCAGAAAATATTGTTCCTTTTTTATTTTAGTGTCAACTAGCTAAGCGCCAAAAGTGTGCTATGGAATAATTGCCTTGAAACTAGTTAGTGCATTTGCATCAGAATTTACAATCCAATTACCATCACCACCGTTTTGATTGAACCAAAGCCAACCTTTTAAGTTTTTATAGTTTTGTATGTGAGATCCAAGACCAGTAGAAATCCACTCCGCCTTACCAGAGCCTGGAACTGAGCCTGTAGAGAAGATGTATAGTGGTTTTCCAAAAGTAGAAGCAGAAGAAATAGCTGAATCAAAGATTTGAGCAAAAGATTGCCATGGTGATCCGAAGTTAAACCCATCTACTCCCACATAATCCACATACTCACTACCAGGATAATAATCTTTGTATTGATTTCCTGAAACATTTGGAATTGAAACATTGTTATAAGCTAAAGCAAACTTGACATTACTTGCTCCAACATTTACAAAAACGTCGTGAATTCTTTTCCAAGCCGTAATAAATTTAGTTGCTGTGTTTCCATTTACTCCATATCCCCATGCCTCTTCATTTAAATTCATCTCATCGAAAGGAACTAAAATTACTGGATAATTATAAGCTTTTGCTTCTACGGCAAACTCTTTAATGTAAGAATCTTTGCTTCCATTGTTTATTTGATCGTAACCAAAATCTGGTTCCCAAAAAATAACTAGGGTTTTTCCTTGCTCTCCGACTTTAGATGACAGCCAATATGGAAATTCATTGCCCCATCCTTCAAAATCTGCGTACAATTTCATTTTTTTACCAACCAGACTTTCAAAATTAGAGAGGTCTGAAGAGCCGTCTCCAACATAAGCTCCCCACTCTAATCCTGTTGAAGCTATTGGCGAAGATGTTGCCTTAATTAGTGTAGCGGTAGCTTTAGGAATAACAGCAACTGGAATAGTTGGTTTACTTTTTGCGACGGTAGTATTTGTGTTAGTTGTATTTATAGAATTGGAGACTGTAGGAGAACCAGTAGACATAGCTATTATTTGATTTGCCTTAGCCCGAGTTAGAGGACCAAAATAGCCTGTGATAGGCGAAACATTTTGAATGGTCTGAAACTTTCTTACCGCTTGGTATGTTTGGGAAAGAAAATTTCCGGTTATGGGGCCAGAATACACTCCCTGCTCAGTTAGAAAAACTTGCAATTTTGTTATTTCGCTTGGATTTTTTACTCCCCAAGCTAAATTAATATTAAATTGTGAAATTGCTGCTCCAACAATATTTGTATAAAGTAAAAAGCCCAGCAAGATACCTCCTAAACCCCAATTTTTTAACATAATTTTTACCATATTTTAGACGAGTATTATACCCTCTTAATTACAGATTTAAAAAATAAACCATATATGATAAAAAAGTCTATTTTAACCCTCGAGAATTTAAACAAAACCAGGGAAAAAGTCAGTTTTAATCCTTGACTTTGGTACACCTAATTTTCGTAAAATATCCTGAAATGAAGTGACCATTCCGTGAGTACCAGAAATGTAAAAAACTCGCTCTTTATAGTCAGGTACTTCGGAAATTATCATTTCTTTTGTTATAAAACCTAAACGCATGTTTGCCTCTAAGGCCTGACCATTTAACTCATTTACGATGTAAGTAGTTTTCCAGCCAATCTCTTTCGCTTTATCCAAAATATCTTTGTAAGCTGTATCCGCAATTGTTTTATTGGAATAAAACATTTGAATATCTCGAGATTCATTTGTGTCAAGTAAATATTTAGCCATACTTCGGAAAGGCGTAACTCCAATACCCCCAGCAATAAAAAGTAATTTTTTATTTTTGTCTTTTGGCAATGTAAATTCTCCAGAAAGTTGCGAGGCGATCATTTCGTCTCCAACTTCTAGTTTCAGAAGTTTTTGTTTAAAAGTACTTGGCTTTGGATAAAACTTTGTTCCCAGAACTAAATTTTCTTCTGTCGGTGATGAAGCTACGGTGAAATAGCGTCTATTTCCTCGAAGATCAGATTTTTCAGGTTCGATAGTCCACTCTAAATATTGTCCTGCTTTAAATTTAATTTTTTCGTCTGTTTGCCAGACAAAGTTGTAAACATCTTCGGTAATTTTTTCTTTTCGAATAAGTTTTAAACGTAGTCTAACTCTAGGGCTAACAATATATGAAAAAATATTTCCTATAATTAGTGCTAAAGCTGGTGAAGAGTAGATTGGCCCAAAGTGGAATTGGCTACCAAAGAAAAAACCAACAATTAAACCGTAAATTATTTGTAAATTTCGTGTCGGTGGGGTGGTTAGTGGCTCAGTGAGCATTATTGATCCGAAGAAAAAGATTGGCCATGAATTAAAAACTAAACTGACTGTCTCCAGAATATTTTGTCCGTTGGATAAACCAAAAGCAAAAATTGTTATAAATCCTGCAATAAAAAATGAAAAAAATAGAGAAAATCTTTTAACCTTTCGCAAAACTAAAAAACCTAAAATAACAATAGGAATAAGCATTACTGAACTGCCCACCCACCAACCACCAACTCCAGAACCAAAAGCTCCAAATAAGAAAACTGAAAGTGCAGCCGGATTAAAAATATGTTTCTTTTTTATGACAAAAAAATATTTTGTCGCCATGGCCACTAAGCCCAGAAGAGAAATTGTCAAAAAGTCTGAAAATGTATATATAGGAAAAGCAATAAAAAACAAAATCGAACCAGTAATCCAACTTGACTCAACATTGGTTTTAACTGAAAAGATTTTAGCTAAAATATAATTAGAAAAGAAAGGAACCAAAAGTAGAGTGAAAAAAGAAATTATTAAACTCAATCCTGTGTAAGGCAAAATCCCTAAAAATCCAAATAAAATAGCAATAACCCCTACAATACTTAGCCCAAGAAGTACGAGCTTGTACATTGTTACCCTATTTAGAAAATTATCTATGTATTTCATAACTTTTTATTATAACAAAAAACCCGTTGTAGAAAATCTACACGGGAGTGTGGGCTAAGGTCAAATGTAGAAAAAGCTACAGACGACCCTAGCCCTAAACGCTCATGCGAAACGTAACACTGGTGGGGCTGGTGACCAGTCCCGACCGAGAGAGTGCCAACGTAAGACAATCCTGTCACCACTCTCACGAATACACGGTACGAGACCGGCCTCACTATCACGAATACACGACTTCCAACCAAATACCTCCTGACCCTTGAAATGCTCCCGAAAGTGATGAATACCTTTCTTCTGGATTTCTTCGAGATCTCGGAGCCCAAGGCAGGATGAGAGCATGTCTTTTGATTTCAGGTGAGTGCGGATCACGTGGCCCCTTACAGTCCGATCCTCTCTTACAGGATAAAACCAGAGTTTGAGCTTGCTACAATCAAACTCTACTGGCCCCTCGTTTTCAAGTTCTGGATCTAGAACTTCCAGCAAAGAACTCGTGTACATTGGAGGGACCGTTCGATCTACTCGAACAAATTTGGAAGCAGACATCATATTCTCCTCTAATTACTGGCGTGCTAAAGTGCCAAAAATCGGTTTCTTTGTTAAAAAACTCCACGTAACATTATACACCCTTACTGGATGTTTGTCAAGCACAAATTAGGCCTGAAATCAAAGGTTTATTGTATAAACAGCTCAACATTAAAGTTTTCAGATTTATCAAAAGAAAGATCTGGTTTTACAATCATATATTCAAATTCAAAATGTTTTAAAAGTTTTTCTGCTGGAGTAAAAAATAATCCAGTGGTAAGTAAATCTGCTAAAAGTGTTGTCTTAGCCAAAACCCATACTGCAAGAATTTCCTTTGGTGAAGAAAGTGTTTCAGGAGAAATAATATGGTGAAAATCTGCCCACTTGCGTCTGTTGCCCGCTGATCCGCACAAGCTTTCGTTTTTTAGTTCTATTGTTCCTATAACCATTTCTGAATCGTTTGGATGCTCTAAGCCAACTTTCAGCGCTTTTGCCCCTTTTTGCTTCATATCTCCACCAGCGTCTACACAATATGAATGAACTCGATTTTCCTCAAGTATTTCCGAAATAAGATCAATTAAATACCCCTTACCTCCCGCACCAAAGTCTAGTAGTGCAGGTATTTTCAAATTTAAAGTAGGATTTTTCCATTCTATTACCTCATCCCACAAAGGTGGCTTACTTAAAGTTTTTGGTACGAGAGAATAGTTTGCATCATAACCGCTATCTACTAATACTTGGCCGATAAGTGGCGTAACAAGTCCTTCCGTCGTATCATACATTTCTTTGTACAACGTAATCATTTTGTCCGCATCCCTTGGCAAAGTAAATTCCCCAGCTTCACGTGACATTTTAGAAACAATAGAATCGTCTCGAAATCTTGAGTAAGCAAAATCAAACTCAGCAATCCGTCCACGAATTTTCCTAAGCAAAGAACTCTCTTCCTCCGAAGAGAGTTCTTTGTCTATATCAATAACCCAATGTGTTCCTATGGCCTCAAACTCAAATTTGGTCATTGTATTTGTATTTACGTTTCGTCGAGTCATAACTTTTGGAAGACTCCGCAAGTCTTGAGCACGGTTCCGTCAAGGCACCCCATCTTGACGGATCAAGGCTGAGGACAAAGAGAGCTTTTCGCAGGAAAAGCGAACGGTCTGAAAAAAGTTATGACGAGTAAGATTTACGCTTTGGATTCGATACGAATTTGTCGCACAGCATCATTAAATCCTTTTGGAGTGAGTGATGATCCCGAAACTTTAGACAAAGAAACCTCTCCAATCTTTTTTCCAACAACTTGTGCAGCGAATCCGGCAACAAACTGTCCTTGGAAATTCTTTGTTTCCGGTCGTGTCGCTATAGAGACTGCTGTTGCTTTTGTCACAACATCATCTTTTATTGTCAGAGTTATTTTGATTTGTTCTGCGCCACCTGGAGAATTATAGTTTCCAGTTGCAGTGTAAGTTCCGTCTTTAAACTGACTTGAACCAGCGGCTGGTTGTGGATCTTGCACTGGAAGCTCGTCTGGATCAGGATTATCACCACCAAGAACCTCACTTGGAGGGATGACGACATCTTCGTTGGTAGTTACGACAGTTTCTTTCCTAGTATATTTGTATCCTCCGTAAGCCAAAAGAGCGATAACGACGACGACAACTGCCCAAATGAGAGCGCTACTCTTTTTTTGTTCTTCCATTATAAATAATTATTTTAAAGTGTTAATTAAACAATTATATGTTATTTAATTTTTTATTCAAATTTTGTTTCCACATTCTCTTGCCCATACTTTTCTTGCCCACAAATGTTTTTGCTAAATCTTCTGTTGGAATACCGTTTTCTTGAAGTATTTGCTTCATCCCCTTTCCGCTCTTCAGCTCATAGGCCACCTCAGCAGGGTCTAGTCCAAAACTAGTAGCTAAAGCACTAGCTTTTTTGGGCGAATTCCAGTGCCGCATCATATGCATCGGAGAAGAGACTTTAATTTCTTGAGTAAAAGTTGGTAATGAATCGACAGTTTCAGCCAAAGCTACGTTGGTACCCATTAAAATAAGACCAGTAACGACTCCAGTAGATGCTCCTGCCCAAATAACATTTTTAATTTTCTTATATTTGTTGTTTTTCATGAAGGTTGTTTTTATACTTTTAACTTTACCTCTTATACTTCTACATACAATTCACAAAACTTTTTATTTCAATTTGTTAAATTTTAATCTTCGTATGAAATTCTCCGTATGCCATAGGCCCGAACCATGTTCCCTTCTACATCTCCTGCAACAAAAACCGTATCCCCTACATTTAAGAAAGTAATGACCCCGAAACCTTTAGGAGTAAAAACTTCAAAAGTTTTAGTGCCCTCTTTTCCTCTTATTATAAATGAGCTGGTAGCTAAGGAAACGATTATTCCTCTAAATAAACCACTCTCTTCGTGACTTTTTCGTAAATCAGAGTAAAACCCGCCTACGCCCGGTATTGGCAGTTTCTTGTTTTCGGCCATTTGCATTATGTTCTTGTGAAAGGAGGTCATGTTGATCATCGAGCCAGCCAAAGTAATGACTAAAATAGACCCTAGAAAGACAAAAAGCACTGGATGATGATAACCAAACTTAAACTTCTTGAGTAGAGAATCCAAAAATAGGATAAGCATGACATCGATAAGAAGCAGAAACCAGGGGAATAATAAGAAAAACTCAAAGAATCCTCTTCCGCCAAAACTTAAAAGTAAAATATGTCCACCAGCCCGTAAGTTAAACCAGGTATAACTCACTAGCAAGACAGAAACAACAAAAGTAATAAAAGCTACAAAAACTAAAAGAGATATTTTAGCCAAAAAGAAAGCTTTTGGACGCATTTTCACTTCCCCTTTACGGATTTTTTCTAAAATTTCTTCTTTTTTATTTTTAAAATTTTCGTTTTCCATTTTACTTTATTTTTATAGGTCTATTTTTAGGTCTTTATATTTCTCCTTCAGTATTTCCTTGGCTCTCATGATTCTCACACCGACCGTCCCGATGGGGATGCGGAGAATTTCAGCAATTTCTTTGTAACTTAAATCTTCTATGTAATACAAAATTAAAATTTCTCTATATTTCGGCTCAACTTCTTTTAAACCTCTATCTACAATCTCTTTTATCTCCTTTTGTTCTTTCTCCCTCACTATTGGATCGTCAACTACTGTGTGAGAAAGGATTGTATCGAAATCAAATAAATACAAAGGCCCAGTAATTGTCTTTTTTATACTGTTGATGTATGTATTGTGAGCGATTCGATAAATCCATGGCGAAAATTTCTGGGTCACGTCAAAACTTTGGATATTTTGGTATGTTTTGATGAAAACATCTTGAACAACATCCTCAATATTGTCATCTCGAGAGATGAATTTTTTACCATATCGAAATAACTTCGCTTGATAGCGTTCCATCAATATCCCAAATTTATCCGTATCTCCGTTTTGTACGAGTTCAGCTAGTTTTTCGTCAGAAAATTCAGAGATCATTACTCTTACTATACTCTAATACACCGCGCTTTCCAAAAAATTTCTAGTTTTGAGAACAAGAGCCCCCTGGCAATACTTTAAGTAGATTATTTACTTCAATTCCATATGAGTAGTCCATGCCAAAACCGTCTGTAGGAGCTGAGACTACTGTACCTGAAATAACTGAATAAACTGAGCCGTATGGCTCTCCTGCTGGTTTATTTTTCACATATTCTGACATGAGTGCTGCATAGGCTTTGGAGTTGCCCATAACCCAGTGAGCAGTTCCACCACAAGGAGTAAAGATTCTTGATCCTTCAGACATGATTAAATTTCCAAAAAATAGTTGCTCTCCTGTGCCTGTAAGATTAAATTGCTTTAACTGACCTCCCTCGACAACTAGATATTTTGTAACACCTACAGATGGTGAGGCCGTCATAGGTTCACCTTTTTTTCTGTCAGCAAAATTCACCATAGCTACGTCGGTTTTTACTAAAATAGATTGAGGAGCAATTCTATCTCCTAAAAGTACTGTACCCACGCTTTTATACACTCCATCTTTTTGTAATGCCACGCCGGTGTAATAAAATACTCCACTTCCACCTGTTTCTTGTGTTAGAAATATAACAGCGTCAGCGACTCCATCTCCATCTAAGTCGCCCGAACTTGGCTTACCAAAAACATTAGTCACGACACTTGAGCTTGAGTCAGGATTTGGTGTGCTTGCTTTGCCATTTACAAGTTTTACCTCTTTTCCATCAATTGTGTAAGAAATATCTATAGGAGTTGAAGTAACAGGCGTATTTTCAACATTACTTAAAGTATTTGGAAAAAATTTCCAAACTAAAAGGCATAAAACTACTAAAACTAATACC
>JANWHC010000014.1 GCA_025450615.1 Minisyncoccota bacterium | reverse complement strand
TACGTCCGTTCCACCTCCATCCCAGGTTCTAGTTGCAGCAGAAGTTATATTAGGTACCACAAACAAACATACTAGAATTAGAAAAAGAACTTCATAAAAAAAATTCTGGTTAAATAACCGCATTAAGGTCATTTTATGAAAAAAACCAAGATATATCAAGCAAAATTTTTAAGAATTATTTTTTGGTATATATCTATAAGAGCGAAGAAAAGAGAAAGAACTATTGGTCCAAAAATAAAACCAATTGGTCCAAAAACTACTAAACCCCCGAGCACTGCAAACAACATAAGTAGCTGGTGAATTTCCGCTCCGCGAGAATAAAAATATGGAGAAAGAAAATTATCAACTAGCCCAACGATTACTCCGCCCCACAAAATAAGTCCTACAGCATAAGGAGTGTTACCGATAATAAACATATAGGCGACAGCTGGAATAAATACAACCGCAGTTCCTAATCCCGGAACAAGTGAAGCTACAGCAGAAATACTGCCCCACAAAGTGTAATGTGGTACACCAAAAATCCATAAACCAATACCGGCTAAAATTCCTTGAATTACTGAAATAAGGAGGACTCCTCGCACAGTAGCAATAATAGTATTTTTTAGTTGATGAAATATTTGCTCGTCATAATTATCACTCAATGGACTTAATCCGATCAAGATTTTTTTAAATCGGGCTCCGTCTCGCAAAAAGAAAAATAAAGAAAGGAAAATAAGCACAATACCGGTAACAATAGAAAGTGCTGAAGAAAGAATAGAACCTAAGTGCTGAGTGATCCAATCAGCTCCTAAACTTGCAAACTCGCCTACATTTAAATTAAAGCTTGGGTAAAATCTCTGTATTGGTTTTTCTAAAATTAGAGTTACCTTTTGAACGTAATTTACATCTGAATTGCTTGTGAGCTGAATGTAAACATCTTTCGACTCGTTAAATACTTGGATGGTTAAAAAAGTAAATGGAACAATAACTATTACAGCAAAAAGGATGACAACAATAAAAGCGCCTAGACTATCTCTTTTACCTAAAGCATTGGAGATTTTCCTGTGTAGTGGAGTTAAAACTACTCCAAAAATTGTCGAGAGAACCAAAACTTCAAGAAACGGTAAGAAGATAAATAAAATGATCGCAGAAACAATTAGTAGTAAACCTATAAAAAAATATTTCTGCAGTGTATCTTTGTCCATTTAATTTTTTGGTTTAATTTCCAGATCAAGACAAACTGAATTTATACAATATCTTTTACCAGTATCTGTTGGTCCGTCATCAAAAACATGGCCTAAGTGTGATTTACATCTTGCGCAGATTATTTCTGTTCGATGCATACCATGAGAATGATCTTCGATTGTTTCTGTCGCCCCCGGCAATGCCTTATCAAAACTTGGCCAACCAGTGCCTGAATCAAATTTTGTGTCTGAAGAAAAAAGCGGATTGCCACAAGCAGTACAAGTATACATACCGTTTTTAGTTTCATGCACATATTCCCCAGTAAATGGTGGTTCTGTTCCCTTTTCTCTCAAAACAGCATACTGAGCTGGAGTTAGATTCTTTTTCCATTCATTTTCATCTTTCGGAATTTCTTTTTTGTTTTTAGTTTCGTCCATATTATTGTTTTGAGTTATCTTTTAATAAATTTTCAAACTTTTTTTGAACTTTTTCCAGTTTAGGATTAATAACTAACTCACAATAAGCTTGATCTTTGTGCCTCTCATAATAATCCTTGTGATAATTTTCTGCAAGATAAAAATTATCGAGAGGTATAACCTCAGTGACTAGATCTTTACCGTCTTTTGTCGAGCTATTTATCTCCTTTATAAAATTTTCTGCCTTAATTTTTTGTTCCGGAGTTGTGTAAAAAATAACTGATCTGTATTGAGTGCCCACATCGTTACCTTGCCTATTTAATGAAGTCCCGTCGTGAGATGAGAAAAAAACAGACATTAAATCCTCGTAAGAAATTTCTTTTGGGTCAAATTCAACTTTTGTACACTCAGCGTGACCAGTTGTGCCAGTTGAAACCTCATCGTAAGTTGGGTTTGGTGTTGTGCCGCCAGCGTAGCCCGGATAAACAGCAGAAACACCTCGAAGCATCTTGAAAACCGCTTCAGTACACCAAAAACATCCCCCACCAAAAATCGCCATTTCCATGACTAAATTATAGCACGATTTTAGTTGCGATCATTGTCTCTCCAAGACCACATTACCCTAATATTTGCTTTTTTGTTTTGAGTTTTTTTAGATTTAGTATTTGTTGCCTTTGTTTCTGAAGTTGTGCTTGTTGTAGTGGAGATATTTGTTTGCATCATCATAGTTGGCGCATCAGCCTCAGGCTCTGGCACTATCATGTCTGACTCAGTAGTCATCATCAAGGTTACATCGGCAACTCTCGTGAGTCCATCCTCTTCGTGGTTATCTTTTATAAAAGTTAGTATTTCAGAAACATGAGAATTGTTAGCTTTTTTAGAAACTTCCGAAAGCTGATTAACTTTTACTTTTACGTTGGTATCAAATTTATTTAAAACTTCATTTGCCCCATCCTCGTCACCCTTATCTGACAATTTTCCAAGTTTTTGGTTTAAGGAATTAACCTTCTTTGAAAAAGAAGCTTTTATTTCATTGTTTTGTTTTACGGTAAGTAATCCTTCAGAGGCCAGAACTTCTGCTTCCTCGAGTCTGCGAGTGGCTTGAATAGCTTCTACTTCTGCACTTTCTTTGTCTCCAAAAGCTAAAGAAGATTCAATACTTTCATTTACACTTAATTTCATTGGATAAAGCACATCACCCGGCAAAGCATTTTGAGCTAGGAAACTTGTTCCACCACCTAGGACAAACAAAACAACAAGTGTAGCTGGAATATAATGATAAGTTTTAATAAAGGTAAAACTCCAAAAAGGTGTTGGAATAGGTGTACTGTTTATTTTTTCAAGTAGAGCAAAACGCAAACTAGATTTTTCTTCTGGTCTCAAAGAAGCCTCTTTGGCTTTTTGTATTAAGTTTTCTACTTTATTATCGTTCATATAATTCTTTTAATTTCTTTAACCCTCGATGAATGTGGACTGATACTGCATTTTCTGTCTGCTCAGTAATTTCAGCAATTTCTGTAATTTCTAGCCCGTTAACATACCTTAGGAACACTGTTTCTTTATATGGATCATCAAGTTTGGAAAGAAGTTTGATCGCTCTCTCGCCATCAATTATATCAAGAGTGTTTGGTAGATTGTCAGCTTTCGGATCAAAACCATCTTCAGCTAAACTATCCAGCGATATGTTTTTCTTTTTTCTGTACTCATCAATAATTAAATTATTTAGAGTTTTATATAAAAACGCTCGCATATTTACTATCTTTTTACCCTTTGATAAGTATGTCCATACTTTTACAAATGTTTCTTGTAATAGATCCTTAGCCAGTTCTCGGTCAGAGACCTTGAAAAAGCAATGTCGAAACAATGCATCTGAATGCTCATCGTATGCTTTTAAAAATGCTTGTTTCGAATCTTCCATTTATTTAGACGTTTATCATCCTCGTATATTACACTTGTTTTAAGCTCCTTATACTACCAGAACAGTTGGCGAAAGTAGAGTCATATAGACATACAATAGGCCTGCTAGGACCAAAATTAGGCCTACATTGAGCCATATTGCTCGAGGCCTATGATTTCTTATCCGTGAGAAAATAAGTGATACAAGGCTAATAATGAGAAGTATTGCTACAGCTAAATAAGAGAGTTTTAGGACCCTGCCAGGCGAGCTAACTACCCTCTCGATTGAGTTTGAATACTGTAAATCTCTGTCCTCCAAAATAGGCTCGCTTTCTTTTTCAGTAGCAATAAAAATCTCGTTAGACTCACTAGACTCTGACAAAACTTTTCCAGTAGTTGTTGCGTTGGCCTGGACTTTTTTTGTAGTTGTCGCAACTTTTTTTGTTACAAGGGATTTGCCGGCTGGTCTTCCGAAGAGTTGAACAACAAAAGTTGTTCGTCTGCCTTGAAACATTCCTTCAGCAGTAGCAATACCTATTTCAGAAAAGTTTCCGTTCATTATATTTTCCCTGTGCCCAGGAGAATTCATCCACGCTTTGTTTACATCTATAGATTCATTAAAATTCACCGCCAAATTTTCTCCGGCATAACTATAATCGTAGCCGGCTTGTTCGAACCAGTACCACGGTGAGCGTCCATCTGGAGATGTGTGGGCAAAATAGCCCTTTTCAGCCATATCTTCGGCTTTCATTTTAGCGGCTTTTTCTAAAGTAGAATTTATTGCTAGTTGTTTGTAGTCACCACCTTTTCTATCTTCGTTTGCATAATCAACTAAAACTCTAGGTAAAATTAAAGCCATCAAATCAGAATTTGAAAAAATAAGTTTAGTCGAAACAGTCACAAAAAACATAGTCATCACCAAAGTAAAAACTGCAATAGTGCTAGCCTCCCTTAAAATATGAGGATTGTAGTCGTTGTGTTTGTGAGGCACAAGGTATTTTTTAAACAAAGTACCCAATGGATGCATAATAAAATTAAATCATAAAAAATCGTAAACAACAAACCGGCTTTTTAAGCCGGTTTGTTTCAAAATTGGTTTTTAAGGAGAAATTATTAGTTAGTTTTACACAAGTTGTTTAGGATAGCTCGAGTTGATGATCCGAAAACTCCATTTGGGTCAGAAATTTCATTAGAGAAAATGTTTTGGAATTTAATCACTGCATTTTTTGTTGCATTTCCATAATATGTTGTCTCGTGACCAACAGAGCCGTTTCCGATTGTGGCAACTGTTGTTAGTGAACTGTAGTTTAAGGCCATTTGAAGATTCTTTACATCAATATCTACGTTGCCGAAAGATAGATCTTCATCCCATGTATATGAACACTGAGCGACCTTCATTTGAAGACCGAACAAAAGTTTGTATAGATCTTTTAATTTCTTCAAAAGCTCTGCTGTAGAAGTTGTACTTGCTCCCAAAACTTGTCCAACACTTCCAGTTCCTGAAACTATTGGTCCATTTCCCCCTCCACCTCCTCCACCACTTCCTCCTGTAGAAACTGCAGCGGGAGTTGGAGCAATGTTCATAGTGTAGCTTCTAGTTGTTGAAGCTGTGCCATTTGTAACAAAGACTGTGAAAGTAAAGTCACCGGTCATTGTTGGAGTACCACCAATAACCCCTGTTTCTGAACTCAAATCCAATCCATCTGGAAGTGCACCATTTAGAATTGCCCAAACGTATGGACCGTTTATTGTAGTACTTGCTACTAAGTTTTGATTGTAGGTAGAACCAACTGTTCCATTTGGAATTGTACCTGGAGTAATTTCAACAGATTGGATTGGTGAAAGATCTGGAGCAAAGACAACCCCTACGTCAAACGATGTTGTCCCAGTATTTCCAGCTGTGTCGGTTCCCGAACAATTAACTGTAGTTGTACCGACTGCAAAAAGAGTACTTGATGCAGGAGTACATGAAACAGAAACTGACGCGTCTACATTATCTGTAGCTGTTGGTGTTACAAATGTTACAAGTAGTGACTCATTCACATTTGTATATTCTGTGATGTCGGCAACTGTAGCAATCACTGGAGCAACAGTGTCTAAAACTGGAGTTGGATCCATGAAATTTACAACTACATCTCGGAATGTTTTAATCAAAACTGACTT
>JANWHC010000013.1 GCA_025450615.1 Minisyncoccota bacterium | reverse complement strand
GGGGCTACCTTAACTATGGGTGGGACAACGCTGGACATGAATGGTAGCCTGACTTTGTCTGGTGGAGTTTTTCCAGCTGGTTTGACTACGTTGAACTTGATGGGTAGTTTAACTAACACTGCAGACTTACTTCCTAATGGCATAGCCTTAACAATTGATAGTACGGCTGGATCCAGTTCGACTTTGTCTTGCGGCACAGTCACCTGGGGTTCTGTGGCAATTAGCCAGAGTCAATCATCAACTGCTTTAACAATCGGATCAACTTGCGTGTTGCCGCTTGGGAACAGTCCAACTTCCAGTTCGGTCAGCATTACCAACAACGGAACTATAAATGTGGGTACTGGCACATGGACTGTCAACGCTAGTTACACTCAAAATAGTGGAGCAGTTCTGACTATGGGTGGGACGGCTTTGGACATGAACGGTAGCTTGACCCTTTCTGGTGGAACATTCCCTCAAACAATTACCACCTTGAATCTTACTGGAAGTTTGACTAACACCGCCAATTTGCTTCCGAATGGAATTGCTCTGACGATTGATTCACAGGCTGGGTCCTCAACAACTTTGTCTTGCGGTACAGTCACTTGGGCTTCAGTGGCGATTAGCCAGGGCTTGTCATCAACTGGTTTAACAATCGGATCAACTTGCGTGTTGCCGCTTGGGAATAGTCCAACCTCCAGTTCACTCGGCATCACTAACAACGGAACTATAAACGTGGGTACTGGCACATGGACAATCAATTCCAGTTTGACCATGAATACTGGCTCGGTTTTCACTATGACCGGGACAACGATGGATATAAGTGGTAGTTTGACCTTAAACGGTGGAACTTTTGAACAGGGAATAACGACAATTAGTGTCCAGAGCAGTATGAATAATACCGGCAACATGCTGCCAGACGGAATTGCATTCACATTTGATGGAGTCACCGAAGATACTACTCTTACTTGCGGTACGGCGACGCTTGGTTCAGTGACAGTTAACAAGACCAATGCCAACGGTGAATTATTTTTGGGTGACGACTGTACAATTACTGGCAATTTTACTCGTACTCTTGGTACGATTCCGAATCCGGGATCAGCAAAAGTCTTGTATGTTGGTGGAAATTTTTCCATGGCTTCAACGAACACTCTAGGTGGTACAAATTTAACATTCGAATTCAATGGGAGTAGTGACAAAACAATTACGCAATCTGCCGGAACTTTTTCATCTAAACTTAAAGTAAATAAAAGTGTAGGTAGCAGTTTAACTCAAGCCACCGCCTTGGTTTTGGGCGGGACACTTGAAGTTGCGTCTGGAACTTTTGACCAAGGCGCTACATTTAATTTGACCACCGGTGGCGCAACCACAATCGGATCTAGCGGAACTTGGAGTAATACTGGTACTGGTGATATCTCTCTTGCCGGCGATGTTGGCAATTCCGGAACAATTACTTTGGACGGCTCCGGCGTTGGTTGTGGCGATTCCGATGCTATTGCAATTTCATCTTCAGCAAGTCCGACACAACGCACCTGGTCTGGGTCTGGCACAACAAATATAACCGACGTGGCGGCTAGCGACCAAGCTGGTACCATTACCGCCAGAAGTTCGACTGATACCTCTAACAACGATTGGACATTTATTGCTTGTAACAGTAACCCAGATACTGTGGGATCGCTAGGTCCCGCTTCATATGTCGATGGCTCGGAAGGGAATGACAATACACCAACAATAACCTTTGCTATTACAGATAGCGATGTTTCAGATACTGTGAAATACAGAATTCAAATTGACGATTCAAGTGATTTTTCTTCTCCAGTTGTTGATTACACTTCAGCTTTAGCTGCTCAAGGTTCTACATCATTTACTGTTGGTCAAGCTGTAGGGAGCGGAACCTATACAGTTGGATCAAACGGTCAAACTCTTTCTGATAATTCTTATTACTGGCGAGTAAAAGCAATTGATAACTCTGATGCAGAATCTTCCTACGCAACTGCTAACAGTGGAGCGATTGCATTTCAAATTGATACTGTAGTTTCCTCTGGAGGTTCATCTTCCCCAAGCCCTTCTAATGGTCCAATTGTTGGGTCACTACCAAGTTCAAATCCTCCTATTTTAATTATTCCTCCAAGTACCCAAACCTCAACTCCAATAGTTTATAATCCTATTCTGTCTATTCCTCTTACCCTTCCTGTGACACAACCTGTTTCAAATAATCCACCTTCACCAATTTTCACAGCAACCTCTAAGTCTGACAAATGTGTTATCACTCCAAATAATTCTTCTCTAATACCAGCAACAATAATATTTAAAAAAAATATATCACACAATAAAGTTGATGAAGATGTTCGAGCTCTGCAAGTTTTTCTAAATAAAAATGGCTTCATTGTAGCTGAAAGTGGCCCAGGATCTATTGGTCATGAAACGAGTATATACGGTGATAATACTCGCGATGCACTTATGAGATTTCAGATTCGTTATGCAGAAGAGATTGGAAACAATGGTAAAAGTGGAAATTTAGTTACACCTACCCGAAATTTTATTAATAGTCTTTATCCTTTAAATAAAGAAACTTGTGAATTTCCAATTGTTATTAATCCAGCAATAAATGATCTTCCTGATGGTGAAGTCACCGATGTAATTGTGCAACAAGTTCCGCCAGTAAAAGAAACAATCCCACCCAGTCTACCAACTGTAAGTACTACAACAAATAATTCCACAGGTACTCAGCAGGGTGGATCATCAAATTCTGTAGTTTCAACAAGCACAGGAAGTAATTCAAATAACTCTTCAACAAATAATACTTCTAACTCAACATCTACAAATCCAGTAAGTTCTGGAACAAATAACTCAAGCAATAATACAGGGACAATTGTAATAACAGGCTGGGCTGTAGATCCAGACGTACAAGATTTACCAATTATTGTTACAGCACAAATTAGAGAGGTTGAAGGAGACGGAAGAGTCATTATTGCTACAACTTCTGCCAATATATCAAACTCAGTTGTAAACATAGAAAGTGGATATGATGGTGACCACGGCTTTGAATTACATATTCCTATACCACAAAATTTAAGTTCCTTTAATACTTATGTATATGCGACAGATTCAGAAAATAAATCAGTAAATGTTCTGCTTCCAGGGTCTAACTTTCCACCATCGAACTTTCCTATAGAACTTGTAATAGATCAAGACAAGTCTCTTTTTAAAGTAGAAGTAATTCCTTCAGGCAATTCCTTACAAAATATCCCAAGTACAAGCACTGCACCAATTGTAAAAAAAAGCAATTCAAAGGGTATATATAATTATCTAGCAAATATTGTATCTTCAATAATTTCTAATACAAAAGATTTTGCTAAAAATTCAACAGTAAAAATTTTTGAAAAAGTTGCAGTTACTGTGCCAGCACTAATTTCACTATTACTTTTACTCACTCCACTCTTCTCAGGAACCTCCTTTAGTAACTACATCTTCTATTTAGGTATAATTGTCTTACAATTTTTTGGTGTTAGAAAAGAATCTAAACCGTGGGGCACTGTATATAGTTCCCTAACAAAAAAACCAATTTCCTATGCACGAGTGGAAATACTTGATAGTCAATCAAGAAAACTAGAATCTTCTATTTCTGATTCAAATGGAAGATATGGATTTCTTGCTTCTGAGCGCATTTCTGCAAATGATCAAGTTGAATTTGAGGCTTATCAAAAAAATTATGCATTTCCATCAGTAACAGAAATCTCATCTGTTGAAAAAATATTATACCCAAACATTTACAGAGGAGGTTTTATTACTATTACAGAAGGTCTTGTAAACTTTGATTTACCGATGGATCCAACAGATGATAATCAGATAAAAAATTATTTCAATATTGTTTCTGTAAAATTGAATGCTTTACTCGTTTATTGTGTCAATACTCTATTTATTGGAGGCTTAATCGTTGGACTAATTAGTGTAATCTTTGACCCAAATCCTATCAATTTTTTACTTATATTCATTGTTCTTATAACCTACATCTTGAGAAGATCAGGAATAAAGCTCAAACCATTTGGTTTGACAATTGATAGCTACACAAAACAAATAATGCCATTTAGTTTTGTGGCCTTACATGATGAGACAGGAAGAAGAGTAAACTTCACTGTCTCTGACGAAAAGGGACGATACTTCTTATTATCTAAAAAAGGTAGTTATTTTATTAAAGCTTATACACCATCTCAAATTGAGCCAGCTAGACAAACAGATACTCTAATAAAAACTAAAAAAGGATGGATTAGTGTTGAAATTGATATTTAAATATATGGAAAAAGAAAAAATAAAAAAAGTTATTTTAATTATTTTAGATGGATTAGGTCTGGGAGCTCCAAATCCTGGAAATCCCGTTACGAGTAAGAATATGCCATTTTTGAGTGAATTGATTTCAAAATATTACTCATCGTGTTTAGTAGCCGCTGGACTAGTGGTTGGACTTGAATGGGGAACATATGGCAATAGTGAAGTGGGACATTCAGCAATGGGTACTGGAAGAGTTGTCATCCAAAGTCTTGCACGAATAAATAGTGAAATTAAAAATTCCAATTTTTTTGTGAATGAAGCCTTTTTAAAAATTCTTAATCACGCAAAAGAGAAAAAATCCAAAGTTCATTTAGTAGGTTGTGTAAGTAAGGGTGGCATTCATTCTCACGAAGATCATCTTTTTGCATTAATAGATTTTTTTGTGGAACATGATTTTCCAAATGTTTGTGTACATATGATTACTGATGGAGAAGATAGTCCCGTAAATAGTGGAATTGAGAGTTTAAAAAAGATTAAAGAGAGAATTGTTGGGACTGGAACAGAAATAGCGACAATATCAGGAAGGAATTTTGCAATGGATCGTGTTAAAAACTGGGAATTAACAAAGAAAGTTTGGGATACTATGGTTCATGGAGGAGAGAAGATTGTTTTATCTGATGAGGAATATCTTAGAGAGTCATATGAAAAAAGAATATTTGATGCGGATATTGAGCCTATATCTTTATCAGGTAAATTGGGTCAAAGTCTTAAAATTGAAAATAATGATGGAATAATTTTTTTCAATTTTAGAAATGAGAGAATGAAGCAATTGGTGGCCTCATTTGCTTTAGATGAATTTAATGAATTTAAGAGGGATGGACTACCAAGTAATCTATTAATCACTACAATGACAAACTATAGTAATGAATTTAAGGTTCTAATTGCCTATGCACCACAAATAATAAAAAATACTTTAGGTGAAATAATAAGTAAAAAAGGTAAAACTCAATTAAGATTAGCTGAAAGCGAAAAAGAGGCACATGTTACAAATTTTTTTAATGGAGGTAGGTTAGAGCCTTATGATGGGGAGGAAAGAATTATTACTGAGTCTAGGGTATTTAGAAATAAGGATTATATAGAGCATCCAGAAATGTCGGCCTCAATAATAACTGAAAATATTTTAGCTAATTTATCAAACAATCATAGTTTAGTTGTTGCAAATTTTGCAAATACTGACATGATTCCACATACAGGAAGTATCAAGGCCACCGAAAAAGCATTAAGTATTATTGATTCAGAGCTTAAAAAGATAATTGAAAATACAGATACATCCCAGACTGCTATTTTAATAACTGCAGATCATGGAAATGCTGAAGAATTAATAGACCCTTCTCGATATGTACCAGACACTCAACACTCTACCTCCAATGTCCCATTGATTTTAGTGCATGAGGATTTTAAAGAGGAAAATAATAAAACTCTTGATACTTTATATTTGGAAAACCCTGCCGGATCTCTTATTGATATTGCGCCAACTATTTTAGATTTACTTGAAATCGAAAAACCAAAAGAAATGTCCGGAAGTAAAATTTTGTAAACAAAAACTGGTGGGGGATGAATCCCTCACCAGTCCTGCATTTATTTAACTAAAGAATCAACTTTGCTCTCGTATGCTAAGCCCGACTTCACGTACACGTCAGGCTTTTTCTCTCCACGGATAAGCCTCCAAGCATGTGTGATTACTAAGTAGAGGAGCCAAAGGACAAGGGCCTGAAAACCCAAGATCGGAGTAATGTAACCTAGAGTCTTCACTGCTTCATAGTCAATCTCGAGCAGTAAAAGGCTGATTCTGCCCAATGCTGCCCAGATGTCCCAAGGTATGAAGAAGAGAGTTGTCATAACCACGACAACAATAGCCACCTCAATTAGCATCAAGACGACGTATTTCAAAGCCGACCTCCAATAGAGCATTATAACACAAAAAAAGACTAGGCACCACACAAACAGGTAACTTGTCAAGTAGCCAAAAAGGTTATCTCTATGTGCTAGAATGAGGCTATGAAAAAGCTCTCCATAACCGTTTCTTTCATCATTCTACTTGTGCTAGTTGGGGGGATTTTATATTTCTCCAAAAATAAGTCAGTAGATATTATAAATCTCTCATCTCGCGATCAAAATTTTGAAGTTGCTGAAATGGTTACAGAAACTGCGTCGAGCACTTACGCTGAAATACATTTAGTTTATCCAAAGTCTACTAGCACACATTTGAAGGAGATTTTTAATTTTGTAAATTCTGCAAGGAATGATTTTTGGACTCAATACGGAAATTTAACTGCTGAGGAAGCAAGTAGTATGTATATTCGCGAGGACAATCAGTATCAAATGTATATCGACACAAGAGTTGCTACTTCCAGCGAAACTATTTCTTATATTATTTCCTTATATCAATACACAGGTGGAGCTCATGGGGGTACGTCCATTGCCACATTTAACTATGATGCAAAAGGGAAATTTTTAGAAGCCAAAGATGTTTTCACCGCAAATTATCTTGAGGTTTTGGCTCCAAAAACTCGCCAATACTTTTATGACACCATGGGTGACTATACTCAGCCAATGGCTATTGACTCGGGAACTGAGGCAACTTCAACAAATTATTCTACATGGTACATTACAGATTCCTATGTTGTGTTTGTGTTTGGAGAATATCAGGTTGGTCCGTATGTTTTAGGCATTCAAGAGTATCCAATTCCAAAGGGAGAAATCCAAAACATTCTACAGTCCACATTTAAATAAATTGTGCTAGAATGCTACCTATGGAACATTTGATTGAATTCATCACTTCTATTGGCTATCTGGGTTACGCGATCCTATTTCTAATTATTTTTTTAGAGTCCTTTCCTTTAACTTTCTTTCTGCCAGGAGATAGTCTTCTTTTTACAGCTGGTTTTTTGGCGTCACAAGGCTATTTCGACCTAAGTTTACTCATAATATTACTTTTTTCTGCGAGTACGATTGGGTACATCCTTAGCTATGCTTCAGGTAAGAAAATTCGAGATTTTATTTTGCGAAGCAATGACAGGTATTGGTTTAAAAAGAAGCATATAGACTATACAGAAAATTTTTACAACAAATATGGATCAAAAACTTTAATAATCGGAAGATTTATTCCTGTAGTTAGATCTTTTGCTCCAACTTTAGCAGGTGCTGTGCAAATGAGATATAAATTGTTTTTGAAATATGTTCTGATTGGAGGTTTTGTTTGGATAGCTGGTGTTATTTCCATGGGATATTATCTTGGAAAAGTCATACCAGGAGTTGATAAATATCTAACCCCAATTATTCTTGGTATTATATTTGTCTCGTTTCTTCCAGCAGGTATTGAGTTTGTAAGAAACAAAATAAAGGAAAATAAAGTTGCATAATGAATACTCCTGAAATTTTTTCTGTAAGTCAGTATCTAGATAAAGTAAATTTTGTTCTCAAAGGTGAGAGGGCTAAAATTATTGGTGAAATATCGGCAATCCAAATGTACGACGGTAGGTCTTATTTATATTTTTCTATTCGAGATAAAAAAGATCAAAGTATTGCTAGATGTTTTATGTGGAAAAATGATCTTAAGATTTCAGGGGTCGAGCTTCGTGACGGTTTGGAAGTTATAGTTACCGCTTATCCGAGTGTATATAAACCAAATGGCGGTTTTTCCCTTCAAGTAGAGATGATGGAGATGGTGGGTGAGGGCGCTTTGCAATTAGCATACGAAGAATTAAAGAAGAAGTTGACTCTAAAAGGACTTTTTGATGAGTCTCGAAAAAGAGAAATTCCAAAATTTCCTCACAAAATCGGACTAATAACTTCTAAAAGTGGAGCGGTTATAAACGACTTTTTATCAAATATAGGGAAATTTGGTTTTGAAATATCTTTTGTTGATTCAAAAGTGGAAGGTCAGGATGCAATAAAAGATTTGCTCTCTGCTATAAAAACTTTAAAAAATAAAAACTTAGATGTTTTAGTCATTATGCGTGGTGGTGGATCTTTAGAATCCTTTCTAGCTTTTAATAATGAAACTTTAGTTAGAGAAGTGGCGGACTTTCCAGTTCCAGTTTTAACTGGAATTGGTCACGATAAAGATATACCACTTATCTCACTAGTTTCGGATAAAAATGTTTCTACTCCAACAGCTGTTTCCAATCTTTTAAATTCTGGTTGGAAGGAAGCTATTTCAGATGTTAGTTTGTATGGAGAAAAAATATTTTCATACTTTCAATCTAGTATTTTTGATACATTTCGTTTGGCCGAGGACACTTTACTTCGCGAAGTAGATAGTATTGGCTCTAGAATAAAAATAATAAGCGAGGGGCTATCCTACGATAAGAAAAATCTTATCGTAGGATTTGAAAATATTCAAAATAGTGTTTCAGAATTTCTTCGTGAGTCAGGCAAAACGATAGAGCTTTCAAGTCCGGAAAGACAACTTGCCCATGGATACAGTATTATAAAAAACCAAGGTAAAATCATAAAAAGTGTGAAAAATGTTAAACGAGGTGATGAGCTTGATATTATGCTCTCCGACGGTATAATACATTCCAAATCAATATGACTCTAAAAAGACCAACAGAAAAGGGAACTAATTTAAACGAAACTCTAAAGAAACTAAAGCAAATAGTTAACTGGTTTGAAGAAAACGAGGATCTAGATGTAGAAAAAGGTTTGGAGTATGTGAAGGAAGGCGCAATACTCATAAAAGCCTCAAAAGAAAGACTATCTGAAATAGAAAACGAATTTAAGGAGATTAAAAAAGAAATTCAAAAATAACTATTCTAGAGCGAGTTCAGGTTTTTTGTGATGAAACTTTATTCCATTTCGCACAGGAGCATTTTTGATAAGATTTATTGCCTCTTCTTCACTTTCTGTGATGGTATAAAGATTGGTATCTTCCTCGTCTATTGTGCCTCGTTCTAGGAGTTCTTTTTTAAGAAAATTATCAACACTTGTCCAATAATCCTTACCAAAAAGAATGATTGGCATTTTTTCGATTTTTCCTGTTTGCACTAGGGTAACTATTTCAAAAAATTCGTCGAGCGTACCAAATCCTCCTGGGAAAAAGATATAGGCCTCAGCGGAGAAAGAAAGACAAACTTTTCGACTAAAAAAATAATAAAAATCTAAATTTTCAGTAAGATAAGGATTTTTTACCTGCTCTTGTACCAGCTCAATAGTCATTCCAAGCGATTGGCCTCCGCTTTCGAATGCTCCACGGTTTGCAGCTTCCATTATCCCTGGGCCACCCCCTGTGAAAACAGAATAGTTTACATCTTTCACGATTTTTCCCGCCAAAGATCTAGCCTGCATATATTCCTTGTCACTCTCTGTAAATCTTGCACCTCCAAAAAAAGTCACAGATTTTGGATATTTTTGTAGGAAAGCAAAACCTTCTGTAAATTCTTCGCCTATTAAGTGTACTCTTTCCTGAGCAGTTTCATGAAGTTCATCAAGAGTTAATGGGACATTGCTGTCATTTTTATTTTCGTGCATATTTTTTATTATCCTTCTATTTTACACGTCTAAAATAAAAAGCGCAAAATATAAATTATGTAAAGGTGAAAGAGCCAATGGTTACCCACTGGCTCTTGTTTTCCCACCAATTTTTTCCAAAATAGAGAATGGAACAACTCCACGACCACAAGAGTCCTCTAACTTTATTATCACGTCATATGAAATTAGCAACACTCCTTCACAACCTGTCTCCAGGAGTCTGTTGTGTACGAAGATTGTGGTCTCCCCAACTACAACCTCTATCTCTAAAAGATAAATCTTGCTACCTTCCGGCTCTTTAAAAAGGCTTAGTTTGGTTTCGATGATCTTGTGTTTAAGACTGTGATCCTTTCTTGCAATCTGTGATGTTATTCCCATTGGAGCAAGGAAGCTACTCCACCAGTTGTCTAGAAAAGCTTGGGCTTTCAAGTGGATTGGTGGAATAAAATTAGCCCAACGTATTTGGAAAGCTGCCTTTTTCATTTCGCACCTCCTCTTTTCATAAACTACTTATCTTCGGGTTGCTTGTCAAACCTTCGTTCGTTATAATTGAATACATGAAAACATTAGATACAAAAGAGTGGGTAGCAGTAGTAGTTTCAATATTTGTTGTAGGTTTCTTCTTTGTCTTCGGACAAACCCTCGTTTCTTTATTTACTGGAACTAAAACACAAGCAAACCAAATGGTACAAACTCCACAGTTAGAAAAAAATGATGTTTTAATGGGCAGTGGCGAGCTGGCACAAGTAGGCGATAGAGTTGTTGTACACTACACTGGTAAATTTACTAATGGCGAAGTTTTCGACAGTTCCCTTACTAGAAACGAACCATTTCAATTTATTTTGGGATCAGCACAGGTTATTTCTGGTTGGAATCAAGGAATTGTCGGAATGCGAGAAGGTGGAAAAAGAACTTTAATAGTTCCACCTTCACTTGGATACGGAATGTCTGACTATGGACCGATACCTGGTGGGTCAACTTTAATATTCGATGTTGAGTTACTCAAGGTAGAGAAACCATAATAAATCTTTAGTCTTTTCATAGGTATAAATTTGACGGTTTTTTGATTTTATTTTATATCGTTTAAAACACTTGACCAATTTTTTGTTTGGGTGTAACTT
>JANWHC010000012.1 GCA_025450615.1 Minisyncoccota bacterium | reverse complement strand
GACATTTTTGATTTTAATCTTGAAATACTAAAGTCCTCTAGTCCCCTCTCAACGAAAGCTTTGATCTCATTAAAACGAAAATCTGGGATGACGAAATCTGGCTTTTTTTCATAATAGTCCAAAAGTAATTTTTGAAAACGAGAAAACTTAAAGAAATAGTTTTCTTCTTCTCGTATTTCCAGTTCGCGGTTTGGGTGAATAGGACATTTTCCATCGACAAGCTCGGAGTCTTGTTTCTCCAGCTCACAGCCTACACAGTATTTTATTTTGTAATTCTTTTTATAAATATCCCCTGCTTCAAAGCACTTGTTCCAAAACTCAGTTGCAGCATGAATATGTTTGTGGTCTGTGGTCCGAATAAAATGAATATCCTCTTTGAGTCCTAAAACTTCTTTTAGATCTTTAAACTTTTGTGCATATTCATCGACGTATTCTTTAGTGTCTCTTCCAGCTTCTTTGGCGTTATCAAAAATCTTTTGACCATGCTCGTCAGTTCCTGTATTGAAAAAAACTTCATGACCTTCAAGTTCTTTTACTCTCGCCACAACATCAGCTCGAACTATTTCCATTGCAAAACCAATGTGAGGATCAGAATTCACATAAGGAAGGGTGCTTGTGATATAAAAAGGTTTTTTCATGTCTAAAACTAGCTATTGTTTAACATTCTTTCTGTTTTTTCTATCTTATCCTTTTCAAAATCACTGAAAAATTCCGTTAGCACTGAAGAAATGGGAACTGCTAAAATAAGTCCGATAAATCCCGCTAGTTGCCAACCCGCTGCCAATGCTACGATAGAAACAATTGGCGAAACCCCAACCACTTTTTTTACTACAAGTGGATAGATTAATTGGTTTTCAAACTGGTGGACAATGACGTACAAACCAGCGACGACGAGCGCCATTCCTAAACCTCCTCCAGAAGCAAAAGCAATAAGAATTGCTGGAATAGAAGCTAAAATAGGACCGAAAAGCGGAATGATTTCAAAAATCGCTGCTAACACAGCCAAAAGAAGTGCGTTTGGAATTCCAATAATTAGAAGTCCCAAATAAACAAGCATTCCGATTATAATTGCTAGAACAAGTTGTCCCTGCATCCAAAGACCAATCTTTTTTTGTGAGCGCTTCCACAAAGCTACAATATATCTTTCATGTTTTATTGGACTTATGGCTTTCAAAAACTTTCCCACACCGTCCTCTTCCACTGCTAGATAAAAAGAAATTATAGTCATCAAAATAAGAGAAATAATGCCCCCAAAAAAGCTTGAGATAGTACCGAAAGTATTTGAAGAAATACTTGTTGTGATAGCGTTTATTTGAGTAACCATTTTCTCCAAATTCAAGCTATTGGTTAAGTTTGCAAAGATGGGTTGAGAAGAAAGAAACTCATTTTGTGCAAGAGAATTCGAGATTGCGTTTGTATTAAAATATGAAGGATAGTTAGTCAAAAAACTTGCAGAATCCGAAAGAAGAGGTAAAAGCAAGAAAAAGAGAGCTCCAATAAAAGCAGCAATGACTATAAAATAAATAATAATCACAGAAAAAACTCTTGGCACTTTTCTACGAACAAACCATTGTGTTCCAGGCTCTACAGCAGAAGCAACCACAATGGACATGAGTAAAACTAGAACCAACTCACGGAGCATGAACAAAATCATGAATAAAAGACCTATGACTATTGCTTTTACAATCGTGCCGGAACTAATGTTTAAAGTAGTTTTATCACCATATTCCATAGGGTCATCATAGCACTGGGAGGTAAGTTTGTAAAAATTACAACCGGTGAAAGCGAGCAGTAGTCGTATGACTAGAAATGAAGAAGTTTTTTTAGACTTACTTCATCTTCTACGTTGCCAACAATAGCCATGTTTAGATTTTTATTTATAAACAATTCTTTGGCTAATTTCTTAATATCTTTTGCAGTCACTTTTTGAATTCCCTTTTCAACCTCCTTTGGAGTTTTGATTTTTTCACCCATTATTTCTTGAAAACCGTAAAAACCTGCCAAGTCATCAGAAGATTCCATGTTTAAATACATTTGGCCAATCATGTAATCTTTTGCCTTCTTAAGTTCATTTTTTGATACCTCTTCAGTCTTTAATCTTTTTAGTTCCTCTAATATTCCAGAGGTTGCTTCTTTTAGACGAGATTTATCAACTCCTGCCCAGACCACAAAGTTTCCATGATCCGTTAGATCATTTATTGAAGATTTTACATAATAACAAATTCCTAGCTCCTCTCTCATTTTTTGAAATAATCTTGCGCTCATCCCTCCACCCAAAACAGAAGATAAAACTTTCAAAATAGGCATTCTTTTGTCATGTAAACCAAAAGATCTGACTCCAATAACCAAATGTGTTTGATCTGTTTTTTTATCTTTTATTTTTATTTTCGGGGCACTTTGTTTTTCTATAATTTTATCTTTTTTAACAGACTTACCAACGGCAACTTTAGAAAATGCCTTTTCTATTTTTTTAATTGCATCCCCTGCTTTTATATTTCCAGCAACAACAACTAAAGTTCTAGAAGCTACGTAGTGTGTCTTTCTGTAGTTTAGAAAATCTTCACGCTTCATTTCTTTAATATTTTTAATTGGACCCAAAATAGTTCTTCCAAAAGGTGTATCTCCGTACAAAAGATCTTGAAATATTTCGTGAACTCGTCTTTGGGGTTGATCTTCATACATATTTATTTCTTCTATTATCACGCCTTTTTCTCTTTGCATTTCCGCTTCTGGAAAAGTTGGATTTAAATACATGTCAGCTATAACATCCAACATTTTTGGAAAATTATTGTATGATGCCTTTCCATAGTACGCAGTAACTTCATTTGAAGTAAAAGCATTATGTTCTGCTCCTATTTCATCAAATTCTTTTGCTATATCTACAGATTTAGGTCTTTTGTCTGTACCTTTAAAAAACATATGCTCCAAAAAGTGAGATATGCCATTTTTATCTTTAGTTTCATATTCTGATCCTGTGGCGACCATAGACATCACAGTGACTGAAGGAGCGTCCGGAACTGGTACAACAAGAATACGTAAACCGTTTTTTAGAGTTTTCTTTTTAAACATATGGTTACTGTATAGCAGATTTTACAAAATTCACCAAATCTTCCGCGCTCATTCTCTTTTGTTCTCCTGTATCTCGATCACGCACAGTTACGCCTAAATTTTGTTCTATTGTTTCAAAGTCTACTGTCACACACCAAGGAGTTCCGATCTCATCTTGCCTTCGATATCTTTTACCAATATTTCCGTTATCGTCAAAAACCACAGCGCCAAATTCTTTTTTAAGAGTTTTGTAAACCTCTCGAGCCTTTTCAACTAACGCTTCTTTGTTTTTAAGTAATGGAAAAACTGCAATTTTCACAGGAGCAATACTTGGTTTAAAAGCTAAATAAACTCTTGTATCATCTTCCATTTTTTCTTCTCTATATGCAGAAACTAATACAGCTAACATGGTCCTGCCATGGCCCATTGAAGGCTCAACAACATGAGGAGTAAATCTTTCTTTTGTTTCTTCGTCAAAATATGTAAGGTCAACATTGGATCCGACTGAATGACTTTTTAAATCATGATCTGTTCTATAAGCTAAACCATAAAGCTCTTTTTTTCCGAAAGGATAGTCGAACTCAAAATCAATTGTTCGTTTTGAGTAAAAAGCCCTATCCTCCTCTGAAACTTCTAACTCGGAAACCCAGTCTTTATTTATTCCGACTCTTTCTATCCACTTCCACATTTCTCCTCTCCACATTTCAAAATATTTTTCCCAATCAGCTTCTCGCAAAAAGAATTCGAATTCCATAAGCTCAAACTCACGAACACGGAAAAGAAAATCTCTGGGGGCAATTTCATTTCTGTATGCTCTGCCTATCTGGGCTAAACCGAAAGGAAGATCTGGATGAAGTGTATCTATAACATTTTTAAAATTTACAAACATTCCTGGCGCAATTTCTCCACGAAGATATGCTACTGAGTCAGAACTTGAACCAACATTAACTGGAAACATTAGATTAAAAGCTTTTTCTTCACCCAATTCTCCACCACAATCTGGACACTTTTTTTTGTCTTCTAATTGATCTGCTCGAAATCTATGATGACATTTCTTACATTCAACCATTGGATCAGAAAATCCTGAAAGATGTCCTGAAGCTTCCCAAACTTTTTCTGGCATTATGGTTGGGGTTGAAATACCAAAAATATTTTCTTGTTCATTAACAAAATGCTTCCACCAAAGTTCTTTTATGTTATGTGAAAGTTCCGCTCCGTATGGACCATAATCCCAAGTTCCAGCGAGTCCACCATATATTTCAGAACCTTGAAAAACGAAGCCGCGACGCTTACAAAGTGAGACAATTTTTTCCATCAAGTCATTATTTTCTTTTGCCATAAAGTTATACTAGACCAATTTTGACTATTTGCCAACGATTTCTTTGCCAGAGGTAAAAGAAGGATCTGAATACTTTGTGTTAACAGCTGGTACAACTGCTCCAATAGTTTTTTCAGTATAAGTATCTCCTGCTGAAGCTGAAACTTCACCTGTTAATAGAGCTTGTGAACCGATTTGGTTTATACTTGGCACAATTCCCACTTTAAACGATGCTGTTCGTGGAGAACTATTAAACCCTACACCTGCTGAAATCGCTCCTACACTCCATGTTACAACTCTTGTATCCGGATCAAAAGTAATACGCTCACCACTTGGTGATGTTTGAACTTTCCAAGAAACTCCAACTGGAAGTGTAGTTGAAACTCTGGCATCTTTCAGATCATTTGTTGTATTTGTGAGTGTCCAAGTTATTGTGTAAGTGGATTCATTATCTGCCTTTGGTGGGATCGGCCCTGTATTGCTAAATGGTCCTGTGTCTCTGAAAGATTGAGCTAAAAGCCCAAGAGTTGAAGAAATTTTTATTGTTACATCTTCTGTAGAAGATATAGATGAAGAATCAGATCCAGACCTGTCTCCAGTCATCACCACATGTAAATCAATATGAGGATTTCGCAGAGATCTTGTATTTACACTATCTTGTAATGAGGCAATGTTTAAAGTTACGTTTCCTGAATCCCCTGGGAAAAGAGTTGCCAATAAGTTTGTAGTGTTTTTATCCCAAAATACTTTATTATCTACTGATTGATAGAAACCACTATTTCCCGGAACAATATTCGTTCTGTCTAAAGCAGTTCCGGAAAGAGTGACTTCAATACGATTGTTGACTATTTTATCTGGCAGAGTATTTTGCCATTTTATAGAAACTGGAATAACTTGTGACAAGTTTGAAACTGTTCCACCGACTGGAACAACATCTAGATCAAAAAAAGATTTTCGTATACCTAAAGTAACTGTTGAAGCCGCTAGTGTGGTATCAAAATCAGGTGAGCTTGGATTTGTCTGATTTCCAGCAGATATAATAAAAGATCTATCTTCCATGTTTTGTCCAACAATAGTTCCTGTAACTTTTAGGGTTTTCTTATCACCATTTTTTAAGTCTCCTATATTCCACACTGAATTATCACGAAGAGGCTTCATACTTGAAGACTTGTATGTAAATCCGTAAGGATATTCGATTTTTATAAGTGAATTCTTAAGAGGGACACTGGAGTTTGAAGTGATATCTATCGATAATGTAATGTCTTGTCCAGAGTTTACTTCTTTTGGATAATTTACATTTATAAGTACTGGCGAAGAACCGATAATAACATCATAATTTTTCTCTTTAATAAAAACTGTATTAGAATCTTTCACTTTATACTCAATTCTGAAGACAAAAGTCTTAATCACATCTTTTTCTCCAAAAAGCAACGCTCGAATCGTATAATCTTTTGTACCTCCTTTTGGTATTTTTCCAAGATCTATTTTTTCGTGAATTACTGGTTTTTGATCATCCCCTACAGTTTCTGCGCCTTCGGGATAATCAATAACTAAGGAAACTGATTCCAAATCTGTTCTGTTTCCGTTTACTATTGAAAGTCCTAAGTCTAATTCTTCACCCGAAGAAACGGAGCTTGGGGCTGTAATTTCAACATCTAAGTTGTTTGAAGAAATCATGTTTATTCCTCCAAAGAAAATAAACATAGCGACACCAAGAGCCAAGAAAAAGAAAATCGTGGAGTAAAGAAGAAACTTATTAAAGAATGAATTATTTTTTTGAACCATAATTTCAGGTGAAAGATCGAAAGATTTTTTATCTCCCCAGTTTGTAGGAGCATTAACCTCAAAACCACCCACCTGAGTACGCTTATCCTTTGGAACTAAGGCTTCGTTTCGAGAATACAGCTTTTTTTTCAAGCGCTCTATGCTACTTTCTTCAGGATCCATATGGGGATAATTATACCATAAGGGTTTTTAAGGGCTACAGATGGCTCTCTTTTATAGCTTTATTTATGGTCTCAATGAGATAAGTTTTATTGGAGGATACTTCATTTAAAAGATCTGGTCTCCATTCATCTGTATTATCTAAAAACATATCTATTTTTTGATCTTTAGCCACATAACCCAAAAGAAATAAAATTCTTAAGACAATCAATGTTTCAAAGTTTGAAATCTCATCTTTAGTTAAGTTTTTTAGAAATTCAAATCCTGACTTAGTAGTCCGGAAAACTTCTTTTTGTGGTGACTCCCCCTGAATCATTTTAAGTAGAATTGAACCAACCTGAGCTAAAACTTTGTGAAATTCTTTTGGATATTCAAAAAAGAAGTTTACTTTTCCAACAACGTTTGTAATCTTCCAACCTGATTTACCTTTTACACAAGAAATCGAAACGTCTTCAAATTCCTGAAGAGCTGGGCGAAGCTTTGACTCTGTTACTCGAGCAGATCGAGCGGACGCATGAATTAAACCCAAGTCTTCAGTCAAAACATGAAGTAAAATATTGGCCTCACCAAAAGGTGTGCGTTTTAGGATAATCCCGTCTGTTGTGTAGATGTGATACGACATTGTTTTCTTATTGAGCGGAGCGATTTAGAAAAGCAAGAAGTGCCCTTGTGGCGAGACATTGTCTTTACTGCTTTTTAAGTGAGATAGAAAGTTCACCACCCAAAACAGAGACTTTGTATTTTTGCTCTAGATCTATATAAGAAATCTCCGAAACACCAGTTGGAGCTTGAATCATTTTTGCGTAGTCATCAAAAATCTTTTTGAGATCATCATGAGCATGAACAATTAGATGAACTTTATCGCTTGGATTCAAATTTTCAGTTTTTCTTGCGTCTTGTATTCCTCGAATAATATCTCTCGCAATTCCTTCTAGTTGTAACTCCTTTGTAACATTTGTATCCAAAACTATTTTATCTCCGGAGATTACAACTTCTTTAACATTTATCTCGTCACAAATAATACTTAGAAATTCTTCAGAAAACTTCGTAGGTATAGTTAACTTTGAAAGTGGTTGTCTAACTTTTTGTCCAGCCTTTTGACGAAGCTCTAGGGCTTGCGTCACTGTATTTCTAACCTCTTCCATTATATTTAGTAAATCCTCGTCAAAAACATTCGCAACTGGCCAATTTTCCAAATGTACACTCTCTGATTTATTTTCTTTTGTTTTAATCTTCTGAAATACTGATTCAGCAAAAAACGGTGTAAAAGGAGCCATGTATTTTGAAAGTTCAAGCAGAACAAAAGCTGTTGTCGAAAGTGCTTCAGTTTTTTCTTTTATATCCTCTGATTTAAATCGATCTCTTGAACGTCTGATGTACCAAGTTGAAAAATCGTTTGCAAAATCTTTTATCAGTCGAGCTGACTCAAAAACTTGAAACTTCTCGAGAGATTTTGTTCCATCACTAAGTATTTTGTTTAATCTACTTAATATCCATTTATCCAAAATGTTTGTGCTCTTGTCGTGAGCTAAAATTGAATCGTTTTTATATAATTCATAAAAAGAAACTATATTTGAGATAGGATTGAAAACTTTTTTTAATATTTCATCTACAGTTTTCTCATCAAAGTTTTTAGAATCTCCTGGAGAATTTACTGTGTACATCCAAAGTCTTATCGCATCTACGCCGTGTTTGTCAATTTGATCCCACGGGTCAAGAATATTTCCAACAGATTTAGACATTTTTCTTCCTTGACTATCAAGAATATGTCCAAGACAAATAACATTCCTGTAACTTTGACCTTTGCCCATTAAAACTCCGATAGCATGAAGAGTGTAAAACCAACCACGAGTTTGATCAATAGCTTCTGAAATAAAATCTGCTGGATACAAAAGTTTATCCGAAGCTGTGTCGAATGGATAATGATCTTGGGCAAAAGGCATTGCGCCAGAGTCAAACCAAACATCCATGACTTCTTTAACTCTTTTTAGCTCAGCTCCTTTTTCATTGAAAAGCGCAACATCATCAATATACGGTTTGTGTAAATCTAATTCATATTTTTCATTATGAGGTAACGGAACAAAATCCACTTCACGAATTTCAGCATTACTAAAATTTGAAAGTTCGGCTGATTTCTCTAGTAACTTTTCAAATGAAAAACCGCTTGAGACAATAACTATAGAGCGAGTCACTGCACCGTGAGTAATAACTAAAATATTTTTTCCATTATATTTTTTATCAAGATCATAAATAAACTCTCCTGAACGTTGTAAAACTTCGGCAAATGATTCCCCATCAGAAGTTTTAAAAGCATACCTGTCAACAGACTTATTTCTAATAGCAAAAAAATCTTCAACAGATTTATTATTAAACTCTTCGCCAACATTCCATTCACCAAGTCTTGGATCAGTAATTATAGACTCTCTATCTAGTCCTAGCTCTTTTGCTACAAGCTCTGCGGTCTCCATTGTTCTTTCAAACGGAGAAGTGAAAATTAAATCGATAGATTTTTCCTTTAAGGTTTTGGCATTATTTTTAACGTCTACTTCCCCTTTTGGAGTTAATGGGTCAAGCACGTGGGAATCGACATTCCAGATTTTTTTAACATTATTTTCTGTCTCTCCGTGACGCATAACAAAATATTTGTTTTTTGACTTTTTAGAAAGCTTCCTTATTTCGTCAACACTTCCAATAAGTCGATAATTACCATCACTATCTGTCCAAATAGGAAGAGGTGTTCCCCAATATCTTTCGCGGCTTATGGCCCAATCTTTTATTTCTCGGAGCCACTCACCAAAACGACCTTCTTTTATATGTTCCGGCTCCCAATTTATTTTTTCATTTTCTTTTAGTAAATCATCTCTCAAGCTAGACATTTTTATATACCAAGAGTCTCGGGCGTAGTAAATAAGCGGAGTTTTACATCGCCAACAGTGTGGATATGAGTGTTCGTATTTTTCTTTTTTGAAAAGCAATCCCCTACCAGCTAGATTTTTTATTATATCCACTGCAACTTCTTCATCTTTTACAAATCTGTCAGAAAGAAAATCCATTCCGTCCAAAAAATGTCCGTTTTCTTTTACTAAATGAAATTTAGGTAGACCAAGTTTAGTTCCTAAAACAAAATCATCTTGTCCGTACATTACTGCAGTGTGAACCACCCCTGTTCCTTCTGTTGTATTAACAAAATCAGCAGAATAAACTTGGTATGACTTTTCAAAAGCTTCTAGCGCTTTATCTTTAAACTTTTCAGCAAAATATGGAAAAAGTGGTTCGTATTTTATACCGATAAGTTTAGAACCCTTCATTTCTTCTACAATCTCCTGCTCCCCTTCTAAAATAGAAAGTCGTTCTTTAGCCAAAATAAGAAAATCATCTACAATTTTTATTTTTACGTAATCAATATCTTCTCCAACCGCGAGAGCTACATTTCCCGGAAGAGTCCAAGGTGTTGTTGTCCAAGCAAGGATGTAGGTGTTTTCCGGTCCTATTACTTTAAACTTTGCGGTAATCGAAAGATCTTTATCGTCTTGATAACCTTGGGCTAGCTCGTGAGAAGAAAGGGCGGTTCCACAACGAGGACACCATGGCAAAACTTTGTAGTCTTTATATAGAAGTTTTTTCTCATCTACAGTTTTTAAAATATTCCAGATTGATTCAATGTAATTATTTTCATAAGTCACATAAGCATTATCTTGATCCGCCCAATAAGCCATTCTTTTTGTAAATGCTTTCCATAGTTCGATATATTCCCAAACACTTTCTTTACAAAGCTTGTTAAATTCTGCAATTCCGTAATCTTCAATATCTTTTTTGGATTTAAAACCAAGCTTTTTCTCTATTTGAAGTTCTACTGGAAGTCCGTGGGTATCCCAGCCTCCTTTTCTCCGCACATGGAAACCTTTCATGGTTTTGTACCTTGGAATAATATCCTTGAACGCAAAAGGTTCCATTGTGTGAAAAACTGGTTTTGCGTTTGAGG
>JANWHC010000011.1 GCA_025450615.1 Minisyncoccota bacterium | reverse complement strand
TGTTTTGCGGAGAGAGCGAGATTCGAACTCGCGGTGCCAATTAAGGCACGACGGTTTAGTAAACCGTTGATTTAAACCACTCATCCATCTCTCCAATATTTAGTTACGATAATAGCTAAAATATGCTAATCTGTCATTTATTGGAGACGTGTCAGAGTGGTCTATCGTACCTCTTTGCTAAAGAGGTGTACCCTTTAAACGGTACCGATGGTTCGAATCCATCCGTCTCCGCCTAAAAAAATGAATAAAATAAAAAATAAAACTGTCTGGATTAATGGAGGAAAAAGAATTGGTCAAACAATTGCACAAAAATTTGCCGAAAATGGAGCAAATATTATTTTAAGTTACCGAAGCTCTAAAGATGAAGCTGAAAAAGAAATTGAAAAAGTGAAAAAACTGGGTGTAAAAACTCTTATTGTTAAATGTGATGTTTCGAGTAAAGAAAGCGTGGTGGAGGCAATTAAAAAAATTAAGAAAAAATTTAAAACTGTCGATGTTTTGGTAAATATGGCCTCAGTTTTTACTCCAGTAGATTTTTCTAGTGTTGACTTAGAAGATTGGGAGAAAAATTTTTCGGCACATGTGCTTGGAACTTTCTGGCCAACACAAGTTTTATCAAAAATAATCCCAAAGGGTGGTCATGTAATAAACATTGCTGACAGAACATCAATCGGAAAAGTTTATAAGGGTTATCTCCCCTACGTTGTGACTAAGTCAGCTATAAGCGCGATGACTAAAGCTCTAGCAGTAGAACTTGCCCCAAAAGGAATTTTCGTAAATGCCTTAGCTCCTGGACCAATTCTTCGACCCGATGATATCTCAAGAAAAGATTGGCAAAAAATACGTGACAATTCTCCAATGAAATATAAAATTACAGACGATGAAGCAGTGAACCAATTCGCAAAACTTGTTTTGTACTTGTCTGAAGTAACAATGGCCTCAGGTTATACATATCCCTTAGATCAGGGTCAGAATTTGTAAAATAGAAGAACACACTTATAAAAAATAAATAGTCTTGTCCCCTTAGTGACCCTCTGGTAGAGTATTGCCCATCTCATAAAGATAGAGCTAATCAGCTTTATATGGCAACACTTACAGAAAAGCTCGATATATTAAAGGTAGATTTGGGACGTGGTAAAGATGTCTCGATCATAAATCTTGTCGACTCTCTTATAGAAAAGGCTCATGTTAGCCGAGTTTCTGATATTCATATAGATCCTTCGATCCAGAATGTTAAAGTTAGATTTCGAATAGATGGCGTCCTCCAAGAAGCTTTTCTTTTTCCAAAAACAATTCATGGCGAGATAATTTCTCGTATAAAAGTCTTGGCAAAGCTCCGAACAGACGAACATCAAGCAACGCAAGACGGCCGTTTCAGACACTCTTTTACAGAAACTGGAGAGTTTGTGGACTTACGTGTTTCAATTGTTCCAACATACCATGGAGAAAATGTGGTTATGCGTTTACTTTCTGACAAAGCAGAAAGTTTTTCGCTTGAAGCACTTGGTTTTTCTTTGGGTGACCAGAAAAAAATTCTGGAAGCTATGAGAAAACCGAGTGGGATGATTTTAGCAACTGGTCCAACAGGATCAGGAAAAACTACAACTCTTTATACATTGATAAAAATGCTAAATTCTCCAGAAGTTTCTATTGTCACCATTGAAGACCCAATTGAGTACGCAGTTACAGAGGTTGAGCAAATACAAGTAAATAGTAAAACTGGTCTTACTTTTGCAAACGGTCTCCGAAGTATCTTGAGACAGGACCCGAATATTATTATGGTTGGTGAAATTCGAGATGCAGAAACAGCAAACATTGCCGTAAATACTGCGCTAACTGGCCACCTACTTCTTTCTACACTACACACAAACGACGCAGCGACTACGCTCCCCCGACTACTCGACATGGGTATTGAGGAATATTTAGTCGCCTCAACAGTTAGTATTGCCATTGGTCAAAGACTTGTTCGAAAAATTTGTGACACTTGTAAAAAAGAAATAAAAATTAGCCAAGCTGTTAAAGAAAGTTTGGCTGGAACAGCATTTGGAAAACTAATAAAAAAGGATTCTAAATTTTATAAAGGTGAAGGTTGTGAAAACTGTGGAGGATCAGGTTTCAAAGGAAGAATTTGTATAAACGAGGTTTTGGTTGCCGACGAAGTAATACGTGAAGCTATTATGCGAAAAGCTTCAGCTTCTGAAATAAAAAATATTGCGGTATCGAAGGGAATGACAACAATGCTAGAAGATGGTTTTCAAAAAGTAATAGACGGACACACGACAATAGAAGAAGTTTTACGTGTAGTTCGTGAATAATAAAAAAATATGAAAAAACAAAAAACAAAATCTAATACATTTAAAAATATTAGGCTTTTTAGTGATAAATCACTATCTAGATTTGGAATTAAGGACCAAACTTTCTTTGTGAAAAGACTTTCTTTTCTTATAAAAGCAGGCGTACCTGTAGTAGATAGTCTGGTCATGATCCGAGAACAAACAAAAAAGAAAAGTTTTGTACGAATATTAGATACGGTTATAGCTGACGTTTCAAATGGTCAAAAACTTTCTGTAAGTTTAGCCCGATTTAAAAATACTTTTGGAGATTTCTCAATAAATATCATTGAATTCGGTGAATCATCAGGAATCCTTAGTGAAAACTTAGATTATTTGGCAGATGAACTGAAAAAAAAGCAGCAACTTCGTAAAAAAGTTATTAGTGCTTTTATCTATCCAATAATTGTTACTGTTGCTACGTTTGGTATTACTGGATTTCTGATGATTTATCTCTTTCCAAAAATCCTACCTGTTTTTTCTTCGCTCCACATGAAGCTACCTATTTCAACTCGAATTGTAATCTTCTTAAGCAATTTTATTAGAACAAACGGTTGGTATCTAGTACTTGGACTTTTTGTTCTTTCAACTCTTTTTGTTTTTCTGGTAAAGAAAAGTCAGTGGTTTAGATTTTATTTTGATTCCTACTTACTTAAAATCCCGGTCATTGGAAAAATTGTCCGTGATTTTAATATCGCAAACTCTACAAGAACTATCGGACTTCTTCTGAAAGGCGGAATCAATGTGAGTGATGCAGTGCCAATCGCCGAAAAAACTAGTGGCAACTTGGTTTACAAACGAGAGTTTAAAAACTTATCCGTAACCATAGACCGTGGAGACAAAATTTCACTTTACTTAGCGAAAAGACGTGATTTGTTTCCAGATGTATTACCACAGATTGTCTCTGTGGGAGAACGAAGTGGAAACCTATCTAACTCACTTATTTATCTTTCTGAACTTTATGAAGCAGAAGTAGATGACTTCACAAAAAATCTTTCAAGTATGATCGAACCAGCTCTGATGATTTTTATGGGAATACTTGTAGGATTTATTGCCATCTCAATTATTACTCCTATATATAGTATTACTCAGAATCTTCACGGATAAAATGAAAAAAATTCCTCTACAAAAAAACAGAGGGTTCACACTCATGGAAATGCTAATGGTAATCGGTATTTTGAGTATGGTTGGAGCCATGTCTATGTTTTTAGACATAAATAGCTTTAGAGGAAGTGCTTTCAGAGCTGAAGTAAGTGCTTTGGGTGTTGCCATGCAAACTGCCAGAGCAGATGCGCTAAATAATATAAACCAAGCTCGTCATGGCGTGGCAATACATCCGGGAGGATATGATGGATACATTATTTTTGAAGGAAATACTTACGCTACAAGAGACGCCTCAAAAGATGTACCAATAAAATCTTCTTACACAGTCAATCTAGACGCTTCCTCCCCAACTGAAGCAGTGTTTGATCAGTTAAGTGGAAACGCAAATGTAAACGGACCAATAACGCTTGTCGATCCGAACCGTGGTATGACAGGAGTAATCATATTAAACAATGAAGGACAAATTAGTTTTTAAAAAAGGATTTTCGACGCTCGAGTTAATGATTGCTTTTGCACTCATCTCTATTGTGTTAGTTGGAGCAATTGGTGGAAACTTTATTGCTCAATACTGGACAATTGCTTCACAAACTTCAAATGAAGGTTTATACAAAGCAAAAACAAAACTTGAAGACTTAAGATCTCTAGTTAAACAAGATTTTTATTCAGTAACATCATCTCCTTTAACAGCATCAATGGATGTTACTGATCCTGCGGATGCCTCTTGTATAGCTGGAGGCTTATGTTATTTCGTAAAAACAAATATAACTGATATATCCTCATGTTCTAAATATGTTCTAGCTTATGTCGAGTGGCAAGTAGATAGCTACCCTAAAACAGATACTTCTCTCGGTACGAACCTCACAAACTCTTCTGAAATTATAAACCGCGGAGGAGATTGCATTTTAAACACCCCAATTGGCGATTGGAAAAATAATTCTCCTCAAGTTGTTGGGACTCTTACAAATACACCTGGAAAACAATTCACTGGAATTGATGTTTTACATCAAAAAATTTATACGACAGGAAATACAATACCTGCATTTTTAGTTTACAACACTCCAACTGGACTTGGCACTAATCCTGTCCAAGTTGGCTCTCTTGATGTAAAAGTTTCTGGATTATCAAAAAAATTAAATGCTGTCGATGTGATTGAGGATTTAAGTACTGGTAGAAAATATGCTTTCGTTGCTGTACATGCCACAACTTCACAACTTGCTGTAATAGATGTAACTGATCCAAGCACTCCTAGTTTAATAAACCAAGCAACACTTCAAAATGTTGATGCGTTTGGTTCATATCCTGAAGGTTACCGTCTTTTTATTTACGGAATGAGACTTTATATGACTGTCCGAGAAACTTCTGGAGCAGAGTTTCATATTTTTGATATTTCAACACCAACACTACCTACGGAAATTGGAAATGGTTTTGAATTAAATAGAACTGTAAATGATTTGGTGGTAAGAGATCAGCAAGTCGCTGGAGCAAAACACAGATTTGTATTTCTTGGATCTGATTCAGATCTAAAAGAGTTTGCGGTTCTTGATGTTACAAACGATGTAGTGAGTGAAGTAAATTATGTGGATTTAGCTGGAGCTCAAGACGGATTAAGTTTATATATTTTAGGAAATGATTTGTATTTTGGAAGAGGAACGAATGCCTCTGGACCAGAATTGTCTGTATTTGATATTAAAACACCGACAACTTCCCTTCCCATTCTTGGCCAAGCTGAAACAGGAAGTGATGTAAAAACAATAAAAGTCTCAAGTGAGTATGCATTCATAGGTACAACTAAAGTCAATGAAGAATTTCAAGTTTGGAATAGTGACTTTACAACTTGGAGTCCAACTATTTTGAATTCTGGTAGATATAAAAGTTACAATTTTTCAAACTTGTCACCAAATGGTTTTGATATCGATCTAGATTGGATCTATGCAATAAGTAACGCAAGTGGAAGTGACAAAGTTCAAGTTTTATATACAACACCATAATGACTAAAAATTTCCATAAAAAAGGATTTACGTTAATGGAAACGATGATTTACATCGCTCTTTTTGGAATCATTATGACTGGAGCAATCACTGGAGCATACAATCTTTTAGAAGGTGGAAACAGAAATATTGACTCAACACAAGTGGAAGAAGAAGGGACTTTTATAAACCGGAAAATAAACTGGGCTCTCGCAGGAGCAGAAAGCGCTACTGTTTCCGGTGGTGGAAGTACGATAACTATTGTTCGTCCTGACTTAGGTGCGCAAAGTCCTTTAGTTATTTCTGGAGGAGGAGGTGTTATTACTATTTCACGAGGTGCTGGAGCGCCTACTCAACTTAACAACGACAGATTTCAAGTTGGAAATATCGCATTTGTTTACACTGCCTCCGTAAATGGTCGACCTCCATCTGTTCGAGCAAGTTTTGAAGTTGCCGGAAAACCGTTTGCTTTTAGAAATTATTTAAGACAATAACATGAACCAAAAAAACAAAAATCAAGGTTACATAGCTCTCATGGCGACTATTGTCATTTCACTTGTTCTTTTAGTTATGATTGTTGAAGAAGGCTCTAGCGGATGGTATGCCAGATTTAATATTTTAGGAACGGAAGCAAAAGAACAAGCTTCTACTTTGGCTGAAGGTTGTGCCGAACAAGCTATGGCAAACTTGCTGACAAACCCTTCCTACACTGGAAATACTGACACAACTTCCCCTATCGGAACATGTCATGTTTTTCCAATTCAAATCGATTATCCAGTTCCAGGACTTTTGACCATTAAAACTCAAGCGGTTGTAAACGATTCTTATGCAAACCTTGATATGGCCATGAATATGAACGACATTCATTTTGGTTCAATTCCAACTGCTCCATCAACAGGTACACTTTTCATAACCACTCATGTAATAAACGACACTAGTGGATCAAAATTAGCTTCCGACTTTACTGTAAATGTTTCAGCAAATCCAAACAGCTCATTTTCCGGGTCTGAAGCTGGGGTTGCAAAAATTGTTCAACCGGGACCATACAGTGTAAGTCAAATAAACTTACCAAATTATTCTACAACAGCTACACCTGACTGTTCTGGAAATATAATCGCCGGACAAATTAAATTTTGTACGATAACAAATGACGATGTAACCACAACGATTACAGTTATTGCAAACGTGGTAAACGACAACAACGGAACAAATACACCAGCAGACTTTCCTCTTTTTATTGATGGTAATCCAGTAACTTTAGGTAGCCGAGTAACAGTTTCGGCGGGTAACCACACAGTTTCCGCAACAACACTTGCTGGTTATGCGGTCTCTCCTTGGGGATATGATTGTTCATCTTCCGGAAGTGTAAGTCTAACTCTCGGCCAAAATAAAACTTGTATTATAAATTATAATGACCTTCCTCCACCAGCACCAATATGTGCTGACACAGTAATGATTCTCGACCGAACAGGAAGTATGAGCTCGACTGACAGAAATAATGAGAAAGCAGCGGCTAACTCTTTAGTTAGCTTGTATGCCGGCGTTTTGCCTCCAACACCTCACCCACAACTTGGTGTTGGAAGTTTCGGAGGATTAGACGGAAGTGCCGCTTCTGTTCCACTTTTGGGCCAACTTACAACAACTTACAGCAACCTTCTTTCATCTATCAACTCGATGATGAACAATACAAGTAGCGTAGGGTCAGATTTATCTGCAGGAATAACTGTTGCAAGTAATGAATTAAATAGTGTGAGACATATTGTAAATCCTCCGCCTCCAGAAATAGAAAAGAAAAAAGTAATTATCTTAGTATCTGATGGTGATCCAAATGAACCTAGCGGCACTACAAACTACGATACTGGAATAAAATCTCCTAGTTCAAACTCACAAAATGCTACGGGAGAATTTTGGACAAATCCGACAAATGCATATAGCGATGGATCCGGAGACGCTAATGACATTGTTTCGGAAAATGACAGACACATTTTCTCAAACTTTAATATTGGTAGTGGTGCAGGACTTCCAAGTGGCTCGACTTTACGTGGAATAGAAGTTTTAGCTGATTCTTGGGCAACTTCTGGAACTACAAATGTAGCGGGAAATAGCAATGAAAACCCAAACAGTGCACTTGCACCTAATACTTGGACAAATCCAACAAGAGTTTCTAATAATGATAACTCATACGCAACAGATAGCACCAACGGACATGCCCAAGGCTTTGGAACTTTTGGATTTAATATTCCCACAAACGCAACTATTACTGGAATTTCAGTATCAACTGAAGCAAAAATTACAGGCTCTGGTTCCGTTACAACAGCGATACTCTTCCCTAACGGGGGCGGAGACTATGATGAATGGACTGGTGGTGAGTCAAATATAGATGAAACTGGAACAGTGAATTGTACAAGTACAAATGAATTCATTTCTGAAAGTTCATCAAACCAAAGAGAGTCAGTTTCTATTGATCTTAGTTCTGTTCCTAACGGCGCTACAATTACAGACGTAAACATCACAGTATATGATAGACCAACCGGAAGCCAAGGAGGAACATACAGAACATTTGCCCGTCTAAATAACAACAACACTGATGCAGGAACAAACTTAACCGCAACTGGATCTACAAGTAGTTGTAACGTAAAAACTCAAACAATAAATTTACCTGACACAATTAAAAACTCTGGAACAAACTTAGAAGTTGGAGTAGTGAAAGTTTCCGGAAATAGTAACACAGTTGCGATTGGTGCTATCCGTGCAACAGTAACCTACACTCCAGTTACTACCGGCTCGATTGATATTGCTTTATCTTCAAACAACGGAGGAAATTGGACTGGAGGAAAAAGTACTTCACTTACTTCCATAGAAACAGTTTCATCACCATCTGGAAACAGCAACTCTGATTTATGGGGACGAAGTTGGACACCAACTGATTTCAACAATGGAAATTTTGCCTTAAAAGTTACAAACAACTCAACAACTGGAAATATTGTCTCTCTCGACCAAGTCACTGTAAATGTTCTTTACACAACTCCTCAACCAACAGGAGCGTCTTGTCAGCTAGGCGTAGATCTCTCATGGAATGGTGGAACATCATGGACTTCTGAAAAAATTCAAAACATAAACTCTACAGAAACTACTTACACTCTTGGAACACCAACGGATGATTGGACTTCATCTCACACTTGGAGCATTACCGAATTCTCAAACACAAATTTCCGCGCAAGAGTTCGTGCTATCGACCCTGGATCGGCTTGTGATACAAATGCTGTAGAACATTTGGATTGGTTAAGACTAAAAGTTTATTACAGTCAAAATGTTGACGCAACTCAAGCGGCACTAAATGCAGCAGATGCAGCAAAACTTGCAAATGTAGATATTTTCACAATTCATTTTGGCTCAGATGTTTCTGGCTACAACGGTAAAGAACTGCTCGCAAACTTGGCTTCAGGAAACACTCCAGTATCAGGACACCAAAATGGTTCATTTGCTGATCCAAGTGGAGTAACAAATGGAAACACAGGACTCGTTTCACCAACGCTGCAAACAGCGACAACGGGCGGCGATGGAAATGGTTTTGAAGTCTCGCCGACAAAAGCTTTGAGCGATGGACCAAGTGGACTAACTGGCGCTGCGCAAAACATAGATGGAGCTGGAGACAGACACATATTCTCTGGATATAACTTTAGCCTTCCACCAAACGCAACTATTACCGGAATCGCTACACGCTTAGATTGGTGGCTTGATTCTACATCTGGAACTAACAGTACCAATCTCGAACTTTCGTGGGATGGAGGAACAACTTGGACTCCAATAAAACAAGACAACAATGAATCAACTTCTGCATCCAACTCAAGAACGCTTGGAAACTCAACTGACAACTGGGGTCATACTTGGACATCATCACAGTTAAATACAACAAACTTCAAGGTTAGAGTGACAATGAATTCAACTACCTCAACACGCGACTTCTTCTTGGACTGGATACCAGTAACTATTTACTACACTGTGAATACTGAAAACGATGATGGCGACAACTTCTTCATTGCTCCTACTTCAGCAGACATGCAAGACATCTTTGACTTCATCGGAAACCAAGTTTGCCCTGCTTCACTAAACATTCCGGCATCCCCTCCACCAACTACTGGAATACTTTCTGTTTTAACACAAGTTATAAACAACAACGGCGGAACAAAAACCGAAGCTGACTTCACGGTTAACGTAACTGCAGTCAATCCATCTCTGACAACTTTCACAGGAAGCGTAACTCCAACAAATGTTACAGTAAATCCTGGAAACTATAGTCTCGACGAAAATGGTGTCGCTGGGTATGCAGAAATAAAAGGAGTTGCTTGCTCGTCTACAGGCTCATTAGGACCAATAGTCGCCGGAGAAACACGCGTTTGTGTATTTAATAACGACGATATTCCTCCACCTCCACCCCCTCCAAACTTCAACTTTGACACAAACTCTTGGCACGAAGTTCCTACTTCAAATTAGCCTTTTTGGCTGATTTTAAGGGAACATACAAGGGTTTTGCGTCAAGTTGTACAAATGCAAAACGTGAGTAGTGTTAGGAACATTATAAGGTTTATTTAATCAATTTATGAATAAAACAAAGGTTGGCGAAGCCGTACGAAAGTCTGGTTTTACGCTTATCGAAATCTTGGTTGTAATCGGTATTATTGCGATCTTAGCGGCTATCGTTATCATCGCTATTAACCCAGCTAAACAGTTTGCACAAGCTCGAAACACACAACGACAAGCTGGTGTAAACACTGTTTTAAATGCTGTTGGACAAAGACTTGCTGATAATAAAGGAATTTTTGCTGGAGCCTTTACAGTTGGTGGTGTTACATATACTTGTCCAACAATTCCAGCTGGACCTACAGGACTTACAGACGGAGTTCCTCCCGGAGCTGAACTTGATCTTTCATGTCTTAGACCTACATATGTGGCGACCATCCCAGAAGATCCTGATTCAACAATTACAGCAGGAACACTTACAGGATACACGATCGCTGTTGATGCTACAGGAAGAATCACTGTTTGTGCTCCTCAGGCAGCAACAGAAACTTCTATCCCTGGTGCAGCAACAATCTGCGTCACTCGATAATATAAAAATTCGGTAAACAAAAATCACCCTGAGCTAGTCCTCGGGTGATTTTTGTTTTAATTCCTTGCTTTCAAAAATGCTATAGATTGAATGTTCCTCCTTGGTTAATAAACGCCCAGCCACCCAAGATGAGAAGTAGTCCGAGCAAAATTATCGCCCATTTATTTTTCATTATGTGTTTTTAAAATTAATAAACCTCAACTCCATTATCTCATGTATTAGACACGGTACTAAATCGATTGTCCACACTAGAGTCGTGCTATAGTACTTTCATGAATTTACTGGACAACTTAGAAAAACACTTTCGTCTTGTTGAAACGCAGAAAAAAGCGCTGGCAAAACTCGGTATAAAAACTTTAGAAGATTTGCTTTACTACTTTCCTGTCAGGTACGGCGACACTAGCAAAGTCTCACAAATAGAAAGTTTAGTTAAAGGCGACCAGACAGTGGTGTTTGGAAAAATTTCAGGACTCAAAACAAGCAAAGGATTTATTAAAAAAATCCCCATGTCAGAAGGAGTCTTAACTGACGAGACTGGCAGAGTAAAACTTGTTTGGTTTAACCAGCCCTACCTAGCCAAAATGCTTCACGAGGGCCAGCTTATCCGTGCTGAGGGTAAAGTCTCCGAGCGTAGAGGCCAAGGAGATAAACAGCTGTATATGAGTAACCCGAAAGTCGAGGTGATAAACACCCTGCCAGATGGCGTGGGAGATTCTCTTTTTGCCAAAAATAATGATGATACAAACATCCTCTACCCCGTGTACCCAGAGAGCAAGGGTGTCACTTCAAACTGGATGTATCACGCGATCCAAAAAACATTTGCTTTAAAAATTTTAGATACTATCACTGACCCAATACCAGAATTTATTTTAAAAAAATACAACCTGCCAAATATTCGAACAGCACTTATCTGGATTCATGCACCGAAAAAGCAAAGTGACGCCGAGTCTGCCAGAAAAAGATTTGCCTTTCAAGAAATTTTCTTCATTCAACTTGAAAAACAAAAAGAAAGAAAGCTGTGGAGCGAGAAAAATGCTTTCGTGATCAATACCAATAAAAAAGATGTTGAGGATTTCGTAAAAAGATTTCCTTTCAAGCCAACTGACTCCCAAATCCAAGCGATCAACTCTATCCTCGTAGATTTCCGGCGCGGATTCCCAATGTCTCGCCTTCTCGAAGGAGATGTTGGTTCTGGAAAAACAGCTGTTGCAGCCACAGCTATCTATGCTGTGACAAAGTCCACACCAAAAGGCATGTCTGGCCTGCCTGCGCAGGCAGGAAATTTACAGACAGCTTATATGGCTCCGACAGAAATCCTAGCCAAACAACACTACGAGAATTTTGTACATTACTTTGAACACCTGCCGATAAAAATCGGACTTATTACCGGAAGTGAGTGTCAGATTTTTCCAAGTAAAAGTAACTCTACAAAGCCGACCAAGATTTCTAAAACTCAACTTCAGAAATGGGTAGCGAACGGCGAGGTGCCAATACTTATCGGGACTCACGCGATCATTGCTAAATCAGTCGCTTTCAAACACTTAGCTTTTGCAGTGATCGACGAACAGCATCGCTTCGGAACTATGCAGAGACAAAAAATCACAGGAAAAAGCCAGACTACTCCTCACTTACTTTCTATGACGGCTACTCCTATTCCCCGAACACTGGCTCTGACTATATATGGAGACTTGGATTTAACTTTGCTTATGGAAATGCCTCATGGAAGAAAACCCATCATCACCAAAATAGTTTCTCCAACTGATCGCAAAAATACTTACGAAGAAATAAGAAAAGAAATCCAAGCTGGAAGACAGCTATATGTGATCTGCCCCCGAATCGACGAACCAGATCCAACAAAAGAGCTGGCAGTAATGGCTAAGTCAGTAAAACTTGAAGCAGAAAGATTAAACGCCGAAGTTTTTCCAGAATTTATGATTGATATTTTACATTCAAAGATGACACCTGCTGAAAAAGAAGAAACTATGAGAGATTTCTCAAATGGATCAACACAAATCCTCGTCGCCACTTCTGTTGTCGAAGTCGGAGTAAATGTTCCGAACGCCACGATGATAATACTCGAAGGAGCAGAAAGATTTGGACTATCCCAGCTACACCAACTTCGTGGAAGAGTAATAAGATCAAACCACCAAGCTTTCTGTTATGTTTTCACAGAAAGTAACGGTCAGAAAACTCGCGACCGCATGAAAGCTTTCACCACAGCTAAAAATGGTTTTGAACTTGCTGAGTTCGACTTGGCACAACGTGGTGCTGGTGAACTTTACGGAAGAAAACAATGGGGCATCTCAGACCTCGCGATGGAATCATTGAAAAATATAAAAATGGTTGAGGCTTCAAGAACTGAGGCAATGAAACTCGTAGACACCGACGAAACTTTCAAAAAATATCCTGAAATTCAGAAATACTTTGCAGAGCAGAGAGAAAAAATTCACTTTGAGTAAAGGTAGAAATGTGCTAATTTATATAAATTACCGCCCTTAGCTCAGTTGGTTAGAGCACAGAGCTTATACCTCTGGGGTCCATGGTTCGAGTCCATGAGGGCGGACAAAAATTGATTTATTAATTTTTCGCACTCTGGACTCGAACCGAGGAAAGGGTCGGAAAACGGGAGTTTTCCGTGGAGGAAGGATTGGGAAAACCGAGGGTTTCCCAGTAGTTCAGATTCCATGAGGGCGGACAAGCTAAAATATTTTAATAGTTAAAAGGCCGACGCTTGCGCGCCGGCCCCACTAACCTTACCTCAAGCCAACATCGATAGCAGTTTCGATTCGTTTGGCTTCATTGAGCGCAATCGTTGGATCCTTCGTCCTTGCGATGATTTCACGCAAGAGATTGTCGAGCTCACCGACAAGTTGAGGTTCAGTTCCCAAAGTCGCGATTTTGTCACGAATCCGGGAAATACCTTGACTTGCATGCTCAATCTGCCGACGAAGAAGCCTCTCACGTGCTTCTAATTGCTCGTTCAGTTTTTCCTCTTCATTCATAAGAATCCACCAACCTTCTGTTTACAATTATACCCCTTATTTGTAAAAAAGTCAACTAAGCTTGGTGTTCGATGTCGAGTTTAGCTTTGGGAGTAACCCCATGCGCTTTTAGTAGTGTTTCAAACTCTGCACGCTCAATAGTCTCAACTTCCATAAGTCTTGCAGCGATAGCATCAAGTAAGTTTTTATTTTCATGGACAACCTTCTCTGCTTTAGCTAAAGCTTCTTTCATTATGCGAGAAACTTCTGAGTCGATGTCGGCGGAAACTTTTTGTGAATATTCTTTTTCTTCAACTCCCCTTCCAAAAAGTACTTTGCCTCCTTGCCCTTCTAGAGCAACTGGACCGAGAAGATCTGACATTCCGTATTTTGTGACCATGTCACGAGCTAAGGCAGTAGAGACTTGTAAGTCGTTTGATGGACCTGTGGTTAGATCATGGAAAAGCATTTTTTCTGTAACGTAACCGCCGAGAGAAACCGCAATGTCATCTAGAAACTCTTTTTTAGACTGTAATTTATTATCTTCAAGTGGAAGGTGTAAAACATAACCTGCGGCACGACCACGAGCGATGATAGAAATTTTGTGAACAGGATCGGCGTATGGCAAAAGTGAAGCCAAAACTGCGTGACCTGCTTCGTGGTAAGCAGTGATCTCTTTTTCTTTTTTAGAAAGGATGTGACTTTTTCTTTCAGGACCGAGCATTACTTTTTCGATAGATCGGATCAAGTCATATTGAGAAATTTTTGTTCTACTTTCACGAGCGGCTAAGATAGCGCCTTCGTTCATTAGAGAGTATAAATCTGCACCAGAAAATCCTGGTGTTCTTTCAGCAATAACTTTTAAGTTTACATCTTCTGCAAATGGTTTTTTCTTACTGTGAACTGTGAGTATTTCTTCTCGATCTTTTCGGTCTGGTAAATCTAGCGTCACTCGTCGATCAAATCGTCCTGGTCGTAAAAGTGCTGGGTCCAAAACATCTGGTCTGTTTGTCGCAGCCATCACGATAACTTTTTCGTTGGGTTCGAAACCATCCATCTCAACTAAAATTTGGTTTAGGGTTTGCTCTCTTTCGTCGTTTCCACCGCCAGCTCCAACTCCTCGTACTCGTCCCACAGCGTCGATCTCATCTACGAAAATAATGGCTGGCGCATTCTTTTTTGCACCCAAAAACAAATCTCGCACACGACTTGCTCCAACACCCACGAACATTTCCACGAATTCAGATCCTGAGATTGAGAAGAAAGCCACTCCTGCTTCCCCCGCTACTGCACGAGCAAGTAAAGTCTTTCCTGTACCTGGAGCACCCATAAGAAGAATTCCTTTTGGAATTCGCGCGCCAATGTCTAAGAATTTTCTTGGGTTTCGAAGGAAGTCTACGATCTCAGCTAGTTCTTCTTTTGCTTCTTTACTTCCTGCAACATCTTTAAAAGTTACTCGCTGACTTTTGTCATTTGGATCAATCATTCGAGCTTTAGATTGTCCGAAAGTTAATGCTTGCATTCCCGCTCCTCGAACTTGTCGTGTAATAAACCAAATAAATATCAAAATAAAAAGTATTGGGAAAATAATCGGAGAAAGATTTAAGATCCAGTACCCAACACCACCTTCATTTTTTATTTCTATATTTACAGAACTCAACTGTTCCTTTGTAACACCATAGTTTACAAGAGTCTGTGTAAGAGCTTCACCAGCTTCTTTTTTAGAAATTTTCTTGTCGCCAGTTTTGTATTCCAAAGCTAAGTTATCTCCAGAAACAACTATTGATTTAACCAAACCTGCTTTAACATCAACAGAAAGTTGAGAAACAGAAATTTGCCCTTCCGCTTTTGCATTTGAATTTGTGACAAATGAATAAACTAGAGAAAGTGCAATAAACACCACCAGAACTGAGACAATGTAACTTACTAAAGATGTTTCTCTTGGTGGTTTTCCTCCAGACTTTCTAATAATTATTTTCTTTTTTTCAGGGTTTTCCTGTGTAGCCATATAATAAGCCCTAGTATACACGAAAACACTAAAAACGAAAGTATAAAATAGAAATGATTTTTGTGATACGATACTGGTTATGGCCCTCATCACAAACCGAAAAGCCAGTTTTAATTACGAAATTTTGGAAACCTATACAGCGGGTATAGAACTTTTTGGTTTTGAAGTGAAATCCATAAAAAAAAGCCAAGGGTCGTTAGAGGGAGCTCATGTAACTTTCAGAGGCAATGAGGCATACTTGATCGGGATGTTCGTACCACCATTCCAGCCAAACAACACCCCAAAGAACTATGATCCAAAGAGGAACCGAAAGCTGTTACTAAAGCGCGATGAAATCGAGAAATTGGGTAAAATAGAGTCTACCAAGGGGTTGACAATAGTGCCTCTTTCGGTGTATAATAAAGGAGGCTTAGTAAAGCTCGATATAGCAGAGGTTCGTGGTAAGAAAAAGTTCGACAAACGCGAAACTTTGAAAAAGCGAGATAGTGAAAAACAAGAAAGACGAGAAATTTCTGATCGATAACGTTCATTAACATCGTTCGCCTAAAGCAAATCTCTTTCTCCTCATAACTTTTCTGGAGCACGGATATTTTTCTACTGAAAAATTCCTCGAGCTCACTCCGTCGAGCCTCGCTAGTCTCCAGAAAAATTATGAGTCAACGAGATTTTAAATTGAGGTATGTTTTAGGGGGATGACAGGTTTTGACAAATAAATTCTTTGACAATGCGCACGACAGAGCCTGAGTGACTCTTTAAACCGCTCAAAAGCATAGATGCTAAAAACACCTTTGCAAAAGCAATTCGTTCACCATTTATGGCGAACGACTTTGCTCTCGCTTACGCTTAATCTTTAGATTAATCCTAGCGAGCGGCTACTCCACCAAGTTTGTATGTGGAAGTAGTTGATATATATCAAACTGGAAGTTGTCCTAGTTTCGGGACAACTTCGAGAAAAAGAAAACTGGACTCTTGTTTATTTTGCTAGTTTAGAGGGCAAGAGTTAAGAAAAACAAAACAAGCTACGTCGTGTAGAACCATTATCAAATCTTATTTGGACGGCGGTTCAACTCCGCCCTTCTCCACAAAATACAAGAGCCACCGAAAGGTGGTTTTTGTCTACATCTCCGCTTCATCTTCAAACTTTATAATTAGAAAAGTCGATTATTAATGGATAATAATTCGCCAAAAAATAAAACATGGATGATACAAAAGGAAATAAATGCGAAGTTTGTGGACATGAACACAAAAATGCAGACGGAACATGCAGTTGTGGGTGTCAGGAAGGAAAGAAATAAGCTAAACAAAAAAACCCCGCAATCGCGAGGTTTTTTGTTTAGCTATTAACTATTGAAAGGTTACGTAAGTAGGCTTCGACAACTTTGTTGTGTCCTTGCTCCATGCATGACAGTTCCAACTCACGTTGTTAAAGCCAGAACCTAAAATCTTTCCACTTGTGATATCTTCTGGAATTGCAGAAGGAAGATCTTTTATAGTTTTTGGTTGACTCACTTTTCCAGTTGCTTTTCCTTCAGTCCAAACATACAAGTTTGAACCATCATATACTGCCATACTAAGTGTGCTTGTTGTTGCTGTCTGGGTTCTAAATTCCCCTCGTAGTTTCCCGTCAGCAACGTATACTACGTTTGTACTTCTAGAACTTGAACTTATTTGATCATAATCACACTGGTAGCTTCCTGGATCATCGAATATTCCACCAAGAGTCGTTTTCATTCCGGCTATCTGATTATTTGATGTTGTTTGTGAATTTGTTGAAGTTGTTGTTCCTGTTTCATTCTGGAGAGCTGAGTTTTCGGAAGAATAATACCACCAGATTCCTCCAATTAGGATAAGGACAATTACCACGACCCAAATCCAAAGTGTCGATTGTTTCATGTTTTTTTGGTCATGCGACCATTGCTCGGCTTCGCACGGTTATGTTAATGATAAACATATTTACCATACCAACAAAAACATGAAGTAGAGATGAATGAAAAAGCCTCCGAATGGAGGCTTTTTCGAAGCTAGTTAAATGTTACGTAGGCGGGCTTCATCAGTTTAGTTGAATCCTTACTCCAAGCATGACAGTTCCAGCTCACACTACTGAGTCCGGTACCTAGAATTTTTCCAGAAGAAACATCTTCAGGGATTATTCCTGGTAAATCAGCAAGTGTTTTCGGTTGAGTCATGGTTCCAATCGTTTTTCCTTCTACCCAAACATACAGATTTGATCCATCGTAAACTGCAATGTTTGATTGGGTTCCTTGTGCTGTAGTAGTTCTAAACTCACCTCGTAGTTTTCCCCCAGAAATATAAACCACATTTGAAGTTCTAGTTTGTTGAGTTATTGAATCATAATCACATTGATAACTTCCCTGTTCGTTAAATATTCCGCCAAGTGAAGTTTTCATACCCTCTATTGGTTGAGTAGGGGTAGTTTTCTTTGGTGTATTATTTGTTGTTGAAGTTTTCGTTGTAGCTGTTTTATTCTCAGATGTTTTGTTGGCATACTGCATTGAATCATAACCAACACTGCTTAGCCCAAGTAAAATCGCTCCGAAAATTACCGCGACCAAAATAAGCAAACCCCATAAATAATTATTTTTCATAAGATTGGTTAACTTTTAATACAATAATTATAGAACTATGTAAATACAAAGGCAATAAAGTTATCCTCATATGCTATACTTCACACATGAAAAAATTAGTTGGCCCAATAATTATTATTTTAGGAGTTGTTTTAGCTTTTTGGTATTTAAAAGATAACACTGAAGTTGCTACAAACGCTGAAATCAAAACCTATCGAAATTCTAATCTAGGAATATCCTTTTCATACCCAAAAATACTTACAGCGAGTAGTACAGCAGAATCCGTTGTAATACATCATGATATTCCGTATCAAAATCATGGTGACTGTGACATGATTGGTGATGAAAAAACGTATGATCGTTTAACTGATTTTAAAGTTACAATATTCACAAAAAAACAAAACTTAATTGATACAATGAAATTACTTAGTCCTTATATTCCCCAAGAAAATTTTGTGAACGGTGAAGTTGTTGAGGCGCCAGGATTTATTGATGTGTATAAAATTGGAAAACTCTCTGGATTTGCTATATATGAAG
>JANWHC010000010.1 GCA_025450615.1 Minisyncoccota bacterium | reverse complement strand
CCAGCTGCCAACTTTGCAGTTCTTGATTTTGTTAAATTCATATATATGTTTTTAATAAATGCACCTCTTTCTATTTTTACTAGTAATAATTTAAGAAAGAAAATGCGGAAACTATTAACGACTAATTAATTCTTAAGATGCCGTTATATGAATAAATGCAAACTTAAGTTTTACCTTGGTTTACATTTATTCTGTATAACAGCATCTACATACTAATTTTTTTATTTCATATTTTACTCATATCTCCACATGATGGCAGAGCCGAGTGTTTCGACACAAAACAAAAAAATAGATGAAAATTTTTATTCTGAATTTCGGATTAAAGACAAGTAGGAAAAATACTGAGAGCGGTATAGGCACGATAAACTCGTGCTTTTGTGAATGAAATCCGTATTTTGTTGTCAAGTTACAAACCGTTCTGGAAAACTAGATTATGACTGTATTTTTACGTAATACCCATGATGTAATCATGAGGTAACGCAGCACGTAATAAAACGGCTGCATAAGACGTATTATATAACTCATCCCTCTAGTTTCAAACAACAGCGTGTGGATAACTTGTTATTTTAAGGCCTTTTTCAGCCTTAAAATCCAAAAATACCCGTTTTGCTATTATTTCATATAACACTCTCAAAAGTCAACCTAGTATGAACCTTCAAGATAATGCCTAGTAAAGTCAGTTTTTAGGGCACAGTTTAGATATGTAGCCCTTCCTTAGGCCAGACGATTAAGTATGGCTTTTCTTACAAAAAGCCAATTAGGCCAACATATATTTACTCCATCGTCTCTCACCAACTCGTTTTAAAACCCCAGCTTCTATAAAAGAAATGAGCTCTCTTTGGATAGTTTTTTCACTACAATCCTTGATAATCATAGCTATGTCATTAATAGTCACCTCCTTCTTCTTTTTAATAAGGCCAAGAATGATATTTTGCCTATTTGATCGCTTAAATTCATCCTTATGCATAATCGGTGATCCCATAGTATCCTTCAGAGGGGAAATCATAGTTCTATAAGAATTTACTAATGGTAAAGAAGTACTTTTTTTATTCATACCCTCGTCAGAAATAGTGAAAAAGCTTGATGAAATAGACTCTTTGGAAATACCTCGATTAGAGCCGTCCCCATCTAGGGCTAAAAGAAGGTTAGAAAACTCAGTTTTTAAAATATTAAAATTCATTCCTGACACAAGTCCTGAAAGCATTGAAATTTCTAAAAGTGAGATGACTTCTAAAACCTTGGTTCTAGCAGTGTGAACAAAATCAGTTAATTCTAAATGTCCTATATCTTTGTAGGTAATTATAAAAGACAATAAATCCCCGACTTTTTTGCGTAATGTCCATTTCATTGGCTCATTATCTGCAAAAAGGTTAGTGACCATATAAACAGCTGAAGCTAGTTTTTCTGTCTTTTTGTATGCAAAAACAAAACCGCTATCTTTCTCAAAAAATGAGATTAAATCAGTGTTTTTTGAAGATATTTCTTGTATTTGTTTTTTGTCTTGCTCCATTCTTTTTGTCCTTTATGGTCTTTTTAAGTCTTAGATTATAAGAGACATGTCTTTATGTGTCCGATACACTACAATATGTCCTTTACATCGTCAATACTTTTGTCTCATTATAAACTTGTTAAGGACAGAAGTGCAAGTAAAAACACTACTAGCCAACTTTTAAGAAACTCTTGCAATCCTACACTTACTTTAGTTTGGAATTGCCTCTTAACTTTGCTAAAATATACTCTATGGCAAAGAAAGACAAGAAAAAAGATAAAAAGAAAGATAATCTGGATGGAGAGGAAACTGGAATAAATAGATACCTTGGTGAGGAGACTCTACGGGCAATTATAGCAATAGTATTCTTTGTTTTTGGGGTATTTTTAGCCTTATCCTCAGGCCCAATAGATAAAGGTGGTACTGCTGGAAGGATCGCTTATTCCGGATTCCATTATCTTTTTGGAGTAGGGTATTATCTCCTACCAATAATGCTTTTTATACTCTGTGTTTCGTTTTTCAGATCAATCCATAAAAAGTTAGCGTTAACTCATACCATAGGTGGTATCCTGTTTTTTGTTTCAGGCTTGGGACTCATTAATATTGCTTCAACAAATCAAGGTGGAATCGTTGGTGGATTTATTTCAAGCCCACTTGTAGGACTTTTTGATGTTTACGCAAGTGTGGTTATTCTTTTGGCTTTAGTAATCATTTCTATATTAACTATTTTTGATGTGCCTTTAAGATTTACTCTTATCACCTCTCTGTTTAAGAAAAAAGAAGAATTACCAAAAATTGAGGACTCTGGGCTTCTTATTTCAAACCCAGAACAACTAATGGAGAAACCTTTGAAAATTGCTCCTGAATACGTAGTTCCGCCACTCTCTGCTCCTAAACCAAATACTGGAGAGAAAAGAGAGGAATTCGGTATTATGCCTCTTTCATTTAATGGAAAAGAATTTACACCGCCACCATTATCTTTACTACAAGAAGATCGTGGTAAACCAGGAGTTGGAGATATCAAAGCTAATTCAAATATTATAAAAAGAACTTTGGCCAACTTTGGTATAAACGTAGAAATGGATGAAATCTCTATTGGACCATCAATTACACGATATGCACTTAAACCAGCAGAAGGTGTAAAACTTTCGAGAATTGTCGGTCTTCAAAACGACCTTTCATTAGCACTAGCCGCACATCCAATTCGTATTGAAGCACCAATCCCTGGAAAATCTCTCGTTGGTATTGAAATACCAAACAGCACAAAAACAACAGTTGGTTTAGGAACTTTACTTGCTTCAAACGACTTCCAAAACTCGGACAAGCCTTTACTGGTCTCTCTTGGAAAAGGAATTTCTGGAATGTCATATTTTGATGATTTAGCCTCTGCACCACATATGCTAGTTGCTGGTGCAACTGGCGCAGGTAAATCTGTTACTATTCACGCAGTTATAACTTCGCTTTTGTATCGAAACTCACCAGACAATTTAAAATTCATCATGGTTGATCCTAAAAGAGTTGAGCTTACTTTGTACAACAAAATTCCACACCTTCTTACACCAGTTATCACTGACGCAAAGAAAACTATTTTGGCACTTAAATGGGCAGCAAAAGAAATGGATAGACGATACGATGTCTTACAGGCAGAAGGACTTCAAAATATTTCTTCGTACCACAAAAATATTGTTGAACCTGAAATGCGAAAAGCTAAAAGTCGTAAATCCGGAGACGAGGTACAACCTATCGAAACAATGCCTTACATCGTAATCGTTGTCGATGAGTTGGCGGATATTATGCAAGCGTATCCAAGAGAGCTTGAATCTGCGATTGTGCGCCTTGCTCAAATGTCTCGAGCTGTTGGTATTCATCTTATTCTTTCAACACAGCGTCCTTCTGTAAACGTCATTACCGGACTTATCAAGGCAAACATACCAACTAGAATTGCTTTGCAGGTATCTTCCCAAATCGATTCCCGAACAATCTTGGATATGGGAGGCGCGGAAAAACTTCTTGGAGCCGGAGACATGCTTTATCTTTCTGGAAAAATGAGTCAGCCTCAGCGTATCCAGTCTGCATATATCTCAGAAACAGAAGTAAAATCTGTGGTTAAATATTTGGCAGATAGCTACGAAAACGAAATTCCAAACGAAATAAATCTAGATCCCAATAATCAGACTCAAAAAAATAGTATCTTTGAGGCAACCTTAGACGATGAAAAGATTGAGGACGACGACGAAATGTATGAAGAAGCGAAACAAACTGTTGTGGAAGCCGGTAAAGCTTCAACAAGTTTCTTACAAAGAAAACTTGGTGTTGGTTATGCGCGAGCTGCAAGACTTATCGATATGCTTGAGGAACGCGGTGTAGTTGGGCCAGGTTCGGGTGCAAAACCTCGTGAAATACTTGGCGGTTCCACAGGAACTTCCACAGAAATCGAGTAAAATTACAGGAAATGACCAGAAACGCTTTATCTGTCTTACGCTTATCTCTCATTGTGGTTTTAGTGCTCGTGATCGTCGGATATTCAGGCTTTCAAGCCTCCAAAATAGTCTCTGGGCCTGTTATTGAAGTATTTAGCCCTAGTAATGGTTCGACTTATAACCAAGCTTTAATTGAAGTCGAAGGTAAAGCAAGAAATGTAGCTTTTTTAAACCTAAATGACAGACCGATTTATACTGATAAGGAAGGGTATTTCAAAGAAAAAATTATTCTTTCTCAAGGTTACAATGTTATAAAACTCGACGCTAGAGATAAGTTTAAAAAATACACCGAAGAAAGAATCGAGGTTATTTTGAAGGAGTACTAAGCAGACCAGCATACTATTTGCGATTTTATGTAAAGTCTTGTCGAAACTCTCTTTTGTTTTGTATTAAATATATATCTTGACGAGAGTTTTAAAGCACTTAAGATTAACTTATTAATCCTAAACCCCAAACCAAATGATGAAGAAAAAAGCTGAAAAAACACCTAAACTGACGAGCAAAGAAAATAGCGGAGTAAATGTAGAAAACACTCTTCGTGAAATCCGAACAAAGTTTGGTGACGACTCGATTATGATGCTCGGGGATAAACCGCATGTAGATGTAAACGCCATTTCCACAGGTTCTATTGGTTTGGATTCAGCGCTTGGTGTTGGGGGACTTCCTCGCGGAAGAATTGTCGAAATCTTTGGACCAGAATCTTCTGGAAAAACTACCCTCTCACTTCATGTAATCTCTGAAGCTCAGAAAAAAGGTGGCATCTGTGCGTTTATCGACGCTGAGCATGCAATGGATCCTGAATATGCAAAAAGACTTGGAGTAAACATCGATCAGCTTCTTATCTCACAGCCAGACAACGGAGAGCAAGCTTTAGAGATCGTTGATTCCCTAGTTCGTTCTGGAAAAATTGACGTTATTGTTGTCGACTCTGTAGCCGCACTCACTCCTCGGGACGAAATAGAAGGCGACATGGGTGCGCACCATGTTGGCAAACAAGCACGCCTTATGTCACAAGCTTTGCGAAAGCTTACCGCTATCGTGGCCAAGTCAAAAACTATTGTTATTTTCCTAAACCAAATCCGCATGCAAATCGGTGTGATGTTTGGAAACCCAGAAACAACTCCCGGAGGAAAAGCTTTGAAATTCTATACTTCAGTTCGCATCGACATCAGAAGAATCGCTCAGATTAAAAAAGGGGAAGAGATCATGGGTGGTCGTATCCGAGTTAAAGTTGTTAAAAACAAAGTTGCCGCTCCTTTCAAGCAAACAGAGTTTGACCTTATGTACAACGAAGGCATCTCTCGCGAAGGTGAACTTATAGCTTTGGGCGAAAAAATGGGTGTGATTCAAAAATCTGGAACAAGTTATGCGTATGGATCTGAAAAACTTGGCAGGGGATACGACGCTACAAGACAATTCTTGAAAGATAAAGCAAATAAAAAAATTGCGGATGGAATTCTAAAAGAAATAAGATCTGGTTTAGATAAAAATGGTGGCTCTATTGTGGTAAGTGGTAGTGAATCTAGTTCGGAGGAATAAAAACAAAACTCCCCTACTTTCTCTTAAAAAAGTTATCCACAGGTAGCTTTTTTGGGTTTTTAAAGCAGAAAACCGGTAGAGCTAGTTTCCTGCCCGACCGGCTTTTTTTAGTCAACAACTTCGATCATTGTGAAAACAGCTGCTCGTGTGTTGAAACCAATTTGTCGAGGTCTTTCTGGATTTGCTTCCATCTGTTGTCCTGCAATCCAAACTTCTTCCACAAGTAGATAGACCATATGAGTCACCACACTCTCTACTCTACCAACAAACTCTACGACTACAGGAATCCCAGCAAGATCGTGCGAATTCAATTGAATCCGCGCCTTTTTCCCAACACCTATTTTCGACATAATACTTTCTCCTTTTCGTATTAAACATTAAAATAGTATTTAGGTCAAGGTAGTAATTATGGCTTATCTAGGCTATCATTTCCCTGTTATGGCAATGCTAGACTACAGCGAAATAACCGAGCGAAAATATATCGTCATGAATGGCGAACCTTGGGAAGTACT
>JANWHC010000009.1 GCA_025450615.1 Minisyncoccota bacterium | reverse complement strand
TGTGAAGTTTGTGGAGAAATGATAGAAGAGGATCGACTTGAGGCAAATCCTTCTGCAACAACATGTAAGCAGCATATGAATTAAATTGTTACTTTTGTAAAGTCTTGCTAAAGATTTTCCTTTGAGTAGTATTGCCGTTATGGCGGTATCTAAAATATTTTCTGCTCAAGCCACACTCCTTTCTGCTCAAATTATCGATATTGAGGTAGATCTCTCACGAGGTTTACATTCTTTTTCTATTGTAGGCCTTGCTGATAAATCCGTGGATGAGAGCAAGGACAGAGTTTCATCTGCTATAAAAAACTCCGGATGGAAATCACCAAAAAATAAAAATCAGAAAGTGGTAGTCTCTCTTGCCCCAGCAAATGTAAAAAAAGAAGGACCAGTTTTTGATCTGCCCATTGCGATCGGATATCTTTTAGCTAGTGAAGAAATAGAGGCTGAAACCAGTAATAAACTTTTTTTAGGAGAATTATCTTTAGATGGAAAACTTAGAGAAGTACATGGTGTTCTTCCAATTGTTCAAAAAGCGAAAAAAGAAGGTTTTAAAGAAATATTTTTGCCTTCAGGCAACGCAGAGGAAGCGAGTAGTATCTCTGGAATAAAAATCTACGGATCAAAAAGTTTGCTCGAGGTTGTCAGACATATAAATACAAAAGAACTTGAGGACCCTACTTTGTCTCCGGAAAAAATAAATGAATTTGTTTCAAAAAAGAAAAAGAAAATAAAAAGTGAGATTGAAGTTGATTTTGCAGACGTCAAAGGTCAGGAATCTGCAAAAAGAGGATTGGAAATTGCAGCGGCGGGTGGACACAATATCATAATGTATGGACCTCCTGGAACTGGAAAGACGATGCTTGCGAAAGCCTTTTCACACTTACTTCCAAATCTTTCTTTCGATGAAAAATTGGAAGTAACTTCGATATATTCGATTGGTGGAATGTTGCCAAGCGGTCTCATCGAGGAAGCTCCTTTCAGATCACCACATCACACAGCTTCATATGTCTCTCTCGTTGGTGGCGGAGCAAATTTAAAACCGGGAGAAGTAACTCTAGCTCACAAAGGTGTTTTATTTATGGATGAATTTCCAGAGTTTGATAAAAAAGTTTTAGAAAGTATGAGGCAACCATTAGAAGATAGGGAAGTAACCGTATCTCGAGCAAAAGGAAGTGTAAAATATCCTGCACATTTTATTTTAGTTGCTACAATGAATCCTTGTCCCTGTGGAAATTATGGAGTCAAAGGTAAAGAATGCACTTGTTCAGCACAGCTTATTGAGAAATATAAAAGAAAACTTTCAGGGCCAATAATGGATCGTATTGACTTATGGGTTGAGGTTTCAAAAGTAGAACATGAAAGACTTACAGATGGCAGAGATTTGCATGAGGGTACTTTAAAAATAAAACCTCGTGTTGAAAAAGCCAGAAAATTACAAGAAAATCGTTTTAAAAAGTTAAAAATAAAAACAAACGGAGAACTTACATCAAAAGATTTAGTGAAATTAATAAAACTTGAAGACAAAGTTAAAGAAACTCTAAACAACTCTGCAAAACAACTAGACCTTTCCGCTCGTTCATATCATCGCATCATAAAACTAGCTCGTACTATAGCCGACCTTGGCGGTTCTCACGAAATTTCCGAAAACCACATCTTGGAAGCTCTGCAATATCGCCCTAAAAAGTATTAGAGTTTACATTGATTAATTACTAAATTATGTTAGGGTAAAAATAGGAGGAAAAGTGCAACATTCACTGATTGAGTACCTCGCGGAGAACTCGAAAGAATCTCCCCGAAATAAAAAGATATTCCCTGTTTTATCAGGAATGGTGAACGATTCTGTGACCTTGTCCACGAGACAGATGGAAGCCTTGGAGTTGATGCTGATTGACTTGAATCAACAGCCACACTTACCGAAAGACCTTTTTCAACTCCTACTTCCAATCGCCACATGGCTCAACACCTGCCACAATTAACCCGAACAACACCGAGCGCAAAAAACGCTCGGTGATTTCTTTTATGAAACCTAAATTTGACAAAAACTCAGTTTTGGTATATAATAGTATAAGATCTACTTAAAGCAGAGTATCCCAAGAAACAGGTCTTGGCTACCTTCTGCTTTTGCAGGAGGGGCCGTGACCACTAACCGAAGGGGATCGCAGTGTAAGTATTGCTGGCGCCACATGGATTTCCGTGTGGGACAAAAGGAGTGGTTCCTCAAGGATAACCACAACCTCGGTTGTCCCACTGTCGACAGTCGTCTGTCTGGCGAGTGGAACCACGGTCATCGTTTTGGTTTCGATGATAACTACATCGAACCGTGGCGATATCGCTTCTACTCAACCACTTTCCTAATGGGCTACCGAGTGGGGAAAGCCGAAATCGACGAACTCGTCGAGATCGCAATCGAGCGAAACTACGGGCTCGAGTACAACGACGACGATGACGAGTGATTTTCTGAGCGGGGACTTCGGTCCCCGCTTTTTACAAATTAAATTTATACTTGCAAAATATTATTTTGAAAAACAAGCTCGGAGAATTTTTCACGAAGGTCGCGTATAAAATTTGGAAATTCGAGGAGACGTACAGGAGTACGTTGACGAGCATTTTCAAATTTTAGACGATGAGATTCGTGAAAAAAAACCTGAGCTAGAAAGGATTTTTTGCTCCGCGGATTTCAAAGTGTAGGTGTATTCCAGTATGTCCCGACACCTGTCCTGTATTTCCCATTTTTCCAATAACTTGCCCTTGAGTTACATGATCTCCAACAGAAACTAGGGTTGTACTTAAATGACCGTAGAGAGTCTGGGTACCGTTTCCGTGTTTAATAACGATATAGTCGCCGTAACCCCCATTCCAACCTGAATTTTTGGAAATAATTACTTCTCCATCTGCTGAAGCAAGAATATTTGAACCGTAAGAGGAGGCTAGATCCACGCCGTTGTGGCCATGAACACCTTGAGTTTTTATTCCGCCAATGATAGGTCTCATATAATAACCATTGTAAACGGGCACACTTGGACTTGATTTACCAATAGTTGTGACGGTAACGGCTGCTGCTTCACCGTCTGGAACGAAGATAACATCACCAATTGCTAGCTTACTATCTTTTGAAAGGCCGTTATATTGTAAAATTTCCTCTAAATCGCCCTTATGTTGCTTTGTAATACTTTGGAGATTATCACCTGACTTAACTGTATGTTGTATACCAGAAATAGGTAGGATAACGAGAGTTTGACCAACAGTTACGGTATTATTTTTCAAATCGTTGGCCCATTTTATGGTATTTACAGTTACGCCAAACATCTTTGCGATAGCTGGGAGAGTATCTCCTTGATGCACAACATAAATACTAATCTGGTCGTCACTAGAAGTCTTTACATCTTGTGGCATAGAAGCCTCAGAACTTAGAGACGTACCGCCAACTATTGCGAATTTATCAATTGTTGTGCTGGATTTTGGATCTGGAGAATTAACAGCTTGTAAAAGTGGAATAGTTTGAGAATTTTGACTAACTTCCTCAGCTTGTACTTGGGTACTACCAAAGAGACTAGAGAAGAATGATAATATCCCTGCATTTGCCCTTACTGGCAACAAAAATAGCGTCAAAATAAGGACATTTGGAAGCAATAGTTTCGTTATGTTCACCTGAGTCTGACGAGATCCCACTAATCGGAAACCTGTAGAAAGGTTTCGAAAAGTGCTTTTAAGACCTGACCAGAAATTTGGATCTTGTAGTAAACCGAAAATAAGCTAAAAGTTAATCTATATTCTGCCTATCAACCATATAATGTGGCTCTGTTGAGCCACATTATTAACTGTCATCATCTGTACTTCATAATTATATAGGGTCTAAAATTAAGGTCAATAAGGGTTACACACAGGCCCACAATTAGCAAAATTAGTCCACTTAAGTGGTCTGAGTTATAATCCAATGGATGAATTATCTTTCTTCACTAAACGAAGCCCAAAAAAAGGCAGTTTTGACTCTCGAGGGACCTGTACTTATTGTTGCGGGTGCTGGAGCTGGTAAAACTAAAACTGTAACTCACCGAATACTCCATCTTATTGTAAATGGAGTAGCACCGGAAAGAATTTTGGCTATAACTTTTACCAACAAAGCAGCTAAAGAAATGCGAGATCGAGTAAGAGGAATGTTGGAAAGCGACAAAGATCTTCTTCGTTTCAGAAAAAGCATGCCGTTTATGAGTACCTTTCACTCTCTTGGTGTTTATATCATTAAAGATAATGCTGAACTACTTAAAATTCCAAGACATTTCAGTATTTTTGACACCACTGACACAAAAAAAGCTTTAAAGGGTGTTTTAGAAGAGATTGGGGTTGATCCAAAAGAACATTTAGATAAAGTTAGGCATATTATTTCTAGAGAAAAAGGTATGGGCCATAGTGTTGACGATTATTTAGAACGTGGCGCTTTTGATTATTCTTCTGAGCTTGTAAAAAAGGTTTGGCCTAAGTACGAAGAAATTTTAAAAAGGGAAAAAACTCTTGACTTTGACGACTTGCTACTAAAAACTTTGAAACTCCTTCGAATCCCCGAGATTTTAGTGAAATACCAAAATAGATTTTTGTATATTCATGTGGATGAATACCAAGATACTAACAAGGTACAAAACGAGATAGTAGAAATGCTAGCCCAGAAAAACAAAAACATCTGTGTAGTTGGGGATACAGATCAAAACATTTATAGTTGGCGTGGTGCAGAGATAAAAAACATGCTTCATTTTGAAAAAACGTATCCTTCCGCTCACACTTTTTTCCTAGAAGAGAACTATCGATCAACAAAAAATATTTTAGCCGTGGCCAACGAAGTTATCGAGAAAAACACATTTCGTATTCCAAAAAAACTTTTCACTAACAATAAAACTGGTGAGAAAATAAGCATTTTCCGAGGCAGAAACGAGGTCGATGAAGCCCATTTTATTGCTCTAAAATCCAAACAGCTCATTGATGAGGGGACGAATCCGGACGAGATTGCTGTGTTGTATAGAGCCAATTTTCAGTCTAGAGTTTTGGAAGATGCATTTATGTCCTACGGAGTGCCGTATCAAATGATCGGAACTAAATTTTTTGAGAGAAAAGAAATCAAAGATTGTTTTGCTTTTGTAAGGTGCAGTCTAAACTCAGAAAGTATTAGTGATTTTTCTAGAATCATAAACATTCCGCCAAGAGGAATAGGAAAAGTTACTTTGGAAAAAATAATGCGTGGTAAAGAAATCGAATTGCCAGAGAGCACAAAAATAAAGCTTAAGAATTTTAGGGAAATGTTAAAAGATTTTAGAAATATTCTACTAGGAGAAAATCCTAGCGTTTCTATAAAATACATAATCAAAAAATCTGGAATGGAAGATATGTACAAAACTGGGCTTGAAGAAGATACTGATAGACTAGAAAACATTATGGAACTTGTAACTTTAGCTAGTACTTATGATATTTATCCTGAAGGCGAGGGTCTTGAGAAGTTTTTGGAAGATGCTGCGCTTGTTTCGGACCAAGATTCTGTCGACGACACAAAAAATGGTGTTAGACTCATGACAGTTCATGCTTCGAAGGGTTTAGAATTTAAATATGTCTTTATTTCAGGACTCGAAGCAGATCTTTTCCCACATAAAAAGCTGTCAGAAAATAGAAAAAGTGGCGAAGATGGTGAAGAGGAGCGGAGACTATTTTATGTTGCGGTAACTCGAGCAGGAGAAAAACTTTTTTTGACATGGGCAGAGACACGTACTATATTTGGATCGCTTGAGGTAAATTCCTCTTCCGAGTTTATTGATGACATTCCGCAAAAATACATCGAAAATGAGTCATTTTTAGGAAGTGAATCTAGAAAACCTCTTATTAGTATAGAATTTTAAAGAAATGGAACAAATGCAAGAAAAAATTAAAGCTAAAAAATCACTCGGTCAAAATTTTTTAAGGTCGAAAGATATAATAAATGATATTGTTTTGGCAGGTGGTGTAACAGAAAACGATGTAGTTCTTGAAATTGGTCCTGGGGAGGGCATTTTGACCCAGACGCTTTTGGAAACTGGGGCAAAAGTTGTGGTTGTTGAAAAGGATGACAGGTTAATTGAACCTTTAAAAGAAAAATTTGAAAAAGAAATCTCAAAAAAACAACTAGAAATAGTGCATGGAGACATTTTAGAAACAGATCTAAAAGTTTTAGAAAATCCTTACAAAATAGTAGCTAATATTCCTTACTACATAACTGGACAAATTATAAGAAAGTTTTTGGAAAGTGATAAACAACCACAATCCATGACTCTTTTGGTTCAAAAAGAAGTAGCTGACAGGATAATTGCTCGAGACAAAAAAGAAAGTTTGCTCTCTTTGTCTGTAAAAATTTTTGGTACTCCAAAATTTGTCAGAATTGTTGGAAAAGGGGCCTTTACACCTCAACCATCTGTCGATTCTGCTGTAATACACATAGAAAATATTTCTAAAAACCGTCTAGAGAAAATCGCTCCAGAATTATTTTTCAAAATTATTCATTTAGGTTTTGCCCACAAACGAAAACAACTTTTAGCTAACCTTACTGTCGAATATAGTAAAGAAAATTTAATTCTAATATTTGCAGAGTTAAATCTTGACCTTAAAATTAGAGCGGAGGATTTAGAACTCACGACATGGATAGAGATTTGTAATAAAATAAAAATAAATGAAAAAAGCTCTTAAAATTATCGGTATTATTTTTCTCATAATTTTTATTGGTATAGGTATTCTAGTTTTTAGGGGATTTTTATTCTATAAAAATGTTTTTAGACTTTCCTATGAACAAATTAATACTTCTCTTGAACAAACCTCTTTTGAATGCAGAAAATTTACTGATTGCAAACTACAACCTGGAGATATACTTATTCGTCGCTACGTTACCCCTGTCACAACTTTAGTTGATGAGACATTAAATCCGTATTTTACACACTCGGCTTTTTATTTAGGTAACGATGAGATGTTTGAGGCTTTAGGGAATTATTTGGGTCCAGAAGACCAGATACAGATAACAAAATTGAGTGAAAGTGATTGGATAGATAGTGAAATGGTCAATTTTGTTATTGTAAGACCAAAAAATTACAATGGAAAACTGGAGAATGTTTCAAAAAAGTTAATTGAGGTTGCTAATGACCCTGAATATGTCTTCGGTGAATTAAAGGAGGGTCGAAAAACGGCATCATGTTCAGATATTATTTTAAAATTTTTAATCGAAGATGAAATAATTGCCGAACTACCTGACAAACCTAAAATAATCACCCCTGATTACCTATTTTTCGCTACCGAAAGAGATGATCCTGATTTTCAAATTATTGGATATAATATTAATCCTAAAATAGAAGCAAATAATTAAATCGGTGATACGACCTAAAAAACAAGAAGTGTAACGACTATGTTTTTGGAAATAACCTCGTGTTATAATTAATAAATGCCATCAAGTAAAACTCTAAGCATAATAATACTTTGTGGAGCAATGGTGCTCTCTATTTGGCTTATAAACAAAAATAACCTTGCTAAAGAGAGTTTAAATCCTATTGCTGGAGTTGAATCAACAGCTAGTTTTGTACCAGAAAACTTCAAATCAAATGAAGACTGGAAAAAAATGATATCTACGGTAAACGCTACTACAGAAGTGGCCTCAGCCTTAAAAGATGTAAGTGTACCGGAGGATGCTACTCTAACAAATCAATTTTCTATTGATTTTATGTCTCAATACATACGAGTAAAGGGTAGTGGTATACCTTTGGATAATAATTCGATAAATGGTATCGCTAACAGCATTTTATCCAATCCTCAATACTTAAAATCAGAAGGAGCTATATATATAAAGGAAAATTTAAATATAGATAGTAGTTTTAGCCAGAGTTCAAAAGCCTCCTACAAACAAATTGTTTTTGCAAGCATTAAAGATGGCTTCGCTAAAGTAAAAGTTGAACCTATTCTTATCCTAAAAGAATCTGTTGACCAAGATGATGAAAGGATACTTACGGCTTTAGATCCAATTATTGCGGCTAATAAAAAGGTTATTTCAGATATGTTAAATGTAACTGTACCAAAAGCGGCAGTTACTCTTCATTTAAATCTGATGAACGCCCTGTCCGATATGCTTTCTGATACTGAGTCAATGAGGGTTTTCTTTGCCGATCCAACTCGAAGTTTAGGTGCTATCAGAAATTATCAAGAACATATGGCGACCTTTATAGATGCTCTAAGCGCTATGAATAAGTATCTAGCTAGTATATAAGCCTTACTTTTCAACACCTTTACTGGTACATATAGGACATATTGTTATATAATTAGTTAAACAATATGTCTCTTTTTAATTACCTTAAAAGTAAAACTTATTCATACTCATTTTTGCTAATTATTCTTTGTTTTATTTCCTTTATTCCACCTAAAACAGCCTCGGCTGGGGCTGTTGTTTGGGACCCAGGAAACTTCGCGCCAAACTGGACAACTGGTGTTGCGAGTGGTTTTCTTGTTACAAAAGAGTTCGGTTTGGATGCTCTAGCGTGGTTTGCTGCAAACTTAGTGATGAAAAAAATGGTTGCCCAAACGGTTAATTGGATAAACAATGGTTTTAAAGGCAACCCAGCTTATGTCACTGATCCTTCACAATTTTTCCTTGATGTTGGAGACGAAACTGCGTCTCACGTTTTATCAAGCACAAATCTAAACCAACTCTGTAGTCCTTTTAAAGCAGATGTTAGGCTAGCTTTAGTAAAAAATTATTTATCTGAAACTAGTAATCAAATCTATTCTTGTTCACTAAGTATTTTAAAAAATAATTATGACGCGTTTATTAACGATTTTGATCAAGGTGGATGGGATGGTTGGTTTGAGTTAACCCAAAATAGTCAGAACAATCCTTACGGAGCTTATCTAGATGCACAAAATCAACTCTCAATAGAAGTTGGAACTACCCGAAGTAAATACCAACAACAACTTGCTCAAGGAAGAGGATTTTTATCTTTTGAAAGATGTAAAGCTGGAACAGAAAATCCTGCGATAAAAGGTGATTGTGCTCCGGCAAACAGAGAAGTGGTTACTCCTGGTGCTGTTATCGAACAACAACTAGAAGGTGTGCTGAGTATTGGAAACAACAGACTAATCCAAGCAGATGAGATTGATGAAGTTATTACCGCTTTGTTAAATCAACTAATAAGCAAAGTTATTGGTGGGTCAGGAGACGGATTACGAGGTACTAGTGAAAATACTACGGGGCCATCCTTTACAGGAAGTATTGTCAATGAATCAGAGGGAGGATCATCACGAAATGAGGTTACTTGTACTACAAATGCTAATGGCGTAGCAGATTGTGTGATGAATGAACCGCCACCACCTCCACCACCAGGTGTTCCAGAAACCCAAGTAACTTGTGTTACAGATTCAAGTGGACTTATGACCTGTACTATTCCGCAGGTAAATAACGGTGGAACTGGTGGCGGAACAACTGGAGGTGGTAATACTATGTGTGGTGCAGGAAACGACGGCGGAACAACTGTACCGCCACCTATTGCTTCGGACTTTAGCAACGTTGTAATCGACGGAAACAACGCCGACATTTCCGGTTGGCCAATTTCAAACTCCGTAACTTTAAACTCTGTAACGTTTCCTAACGGAACAAATCCGACAGGAACATTTTGTCTAAACCACCAGATGCCTTGGCCGTGGCCAGCTCAATCAACTTTTGCACCAAACGTTCCAGCAAACGGTTGGGTTTTTGTTTGGCGAGGTGGCGTATGGCACGCGGCAACATTTGAATATTATTACGACGTTGGAGGCGAAGCACAGTGTCGAGATATGGAATCTGTTTGGAGCAACAACCAGATAGGTGGAAACTTTGGATTATTCTCTCCAAAACCAGGTGAAACTTATG
>JANWHC010000008.1 GCA_025450615.1 Minisyncoccota bacterium | reverse complement strand
GATCCCCTTTCCTTGGCTTTTGTGAAGTTCCTTTATTGCTTTTGCCACAGTCGCAATATCTGCCTTAAGCGAACTAATGTCGCTTGTATTGTTAATCTCTCCTTTAAAAGTAAGAAGTAAAATACCGCCTTTCTCATGTGAGACGTGGATATTTTCCATAATGTGTAATTTTATCATACTATCTGTGACCCACCTTTACCTCTGTGGAAAAACTCCAAAACGTGAAAGCCGCTCGAAGAGCATTGCTGCTTTCACGAGCGGCTTGGACCACCTAGAACTTACCTTCTTTGATTGACTTCACTGTTTTTGACCAAGTCTCGATTAAGGCCAACCTGACGGTTTCATCCATGTCGAGATGGTTCTCGTAAATCTCTTGAAGATCGTCGAAGGCATCTTCTTGAGACATATACTGTGTGTGGTATCTTACCTCTATTTCCTCGATGGAGACCTTGATCTGGTTGATTTTCGATGCCCTTCTTCTCAAGCGAATTTCGTTATACCACTTGATGAGCATCTTTCTTACATCCTGGTGCCGTCTTGGTCTCTCTTTCGCCAATTTCAGTAGGACCTCGTAGGTAGTCATGGAACGCCTCCAGGTACAGTATATCACAAATGGACAAAAAAGTCAAGAAAATTAGACTGTATCAAAACGAGCTTTTGCGTCTTCCATCCACTTGTCTCCCTCTTCTTTCGGTCTAGTCATCATTTCGTTCATTGCATCAGCATGTACCTCAGCATAGTGAGCTTGCATTGCTGCAGACCATTCCTCAAAAGTTTCTCCTGAAATTTCTACTTCACAAAGATCGCATTTTAATTTTTTCATATTTTAAATTAATAATAACGATCTAAGTATACCAAAAAATTATTTTATTATATAAGCCTATAAATTAGTCTCGATAAATATATATTGCAAATCGATATACGCTATGCTAGGATAATTCTATAACAAAAAATATTATGAAAAAAAGCTCAACAATACTTCTTCAAATAACTTTAGTCGTTATCGGCCTAGCTGCTCTCGCTTTTTTACTTTGGGAACCTCATATCGAAGGTAGAAATGTAAACTCAACTCTTTCTCAGATTTATTTCCATGATCCATTTTTGATATATGTATATATAGGGTCTATTCCCTTTTTTGTAGCGTTATACCAAGCCTTTAGATTACTCGGATATATTGCAGAAAACAAAGTGTTCTCTCAACCAGCGGTGAATAATTTACGGATGATAAAATATTGTGCAAAAACTATTGTTGCTTTTATTGTGGCAGCCGAAGCCTATCTATTTATTATTCGTCCTGGCGATGATATTGCAGGAGGAGTTTTCATGGGCCTTCTTGTGATTTTTGTATCTGGCGTAACAGCTACTGCTGCAGCTGTCTTTGAAAAAACTTTACAAAAAGCTGTGGACATTAAAAAGGAGAACGATTTAACTGTATAAATTAACTATAAATTTATGGCAATAATTACTAACATCGATGTAATGCTGGCAAAACGGAAAATGAGTGTGACTGAACTTTCAGAGAAAGTTGGTATTACTATGGCCAATATTTCTGTCTTGAAAAATGGCAAAGCAAAAGCTATTCGTTTAGAAACTTTGCAGGCGATTTGTAAAGCGCTCGACTGTCAGCCGGGAGATATTTTAGAATACAAAAAATAAATTGGACTTGTATCCGCTAAATCGCTGCGCCGTCTAGGTTTAGGCTCGCTTTGTATTGCTCAATAACTTCTGGGTGTTTTCCTTCACGACATTCTTTTATAAACAAATCTGCACTTGCTGCATCTGGAAAAGACATATAAGCTAGAGCATTTTGACAAACCATATTTATATCAATTTTTCCTGAAACAGTTGTACTTGGTTCAATCATTCTAGTTATTGTAAACACTCCTTTCATATTGTATTTCGCCCAGTGGTCAGAACTTAGAGCTTCTTTTATAACTACAAAACCTTCAGCTTTGATATGTTCACCACTTTGAAACTGACTCATATTATCCCCAGGTTGACCAAAGTTTACAGCATAATATTCGCCATCGTTAGTTTTGAGACCAAAAGCACACTCCATTGTCTGTGGACCTTTTGTGTCCATGTGTGGTAAACAAGTGTATGTACCTGACAAAGTCACAGTGTAAGGCGACGAGTCTAACTGCTCATTCTCTACTTTCTGAGAAAAAGTTTGTGGAAAGAAAAAATATCCTACAACTCCTACAGCAAGTAATAAAACTATTCCAATTAAAATGTTTTTGTTTGTCATATGAATATATTATTAAGATTTCCTTTTTAGGACGAAGTATGTAGAGAAAAATTACAGGAAAAATTCTACTATTTTGCTTTTGTGATATTTACCAACCACTGAATACCGAACTTGTCCGTAAGCATTCCAAAAAGATCTCCCCATGGTGCAGCAACTAAAGGTTGGGTTATTTTTCCGAGGACAGAAAGCTTTTCCCAATACCCTTTTAATTCAGCCTCATCTTCCCCACTTAATGACATAGAAATATTTGTTCCGGGGCTATAGTTGAAATGTTTTGCGGTATCGGAAGCCATAAGCAACATTCCGTTTGGAGCTGTTAGTTGTGCATGCATGATTTGGTTCATCTCAACTTCGTCTGTACTTCCTGCTCCTTCTTTAAAAGTGCTCATGGTGAGTTCCCCACCAAAAACCTCTTTGTAAAATTCCATCGCTTCTTTTGCGTTACCATTGAAATTTATGTATGGGTTTAATTTTGTTGTCATGTTTTTTAATTTATATTTTTATATGGTCGTATTATAGCAAATAAAAAAGGCCTATTTACTAGTTAAAGTTTTCGGCCCTTTCTATGCTTTAGTTGCTCCTTCAAATAGCGAAGATTCCTCCCCATTCCCTCCTCGTGTACACGACTCGACTTTTCAAAACGTCGACGATTTCTAATTCTTTCAATCCACAAGAGAAATCGTGAAAGCATAATGTACCCCTGTGAAAAAGTACCACAATGGTACGACAACATCAATGACTAGAGTTTTTTAGAAATTCGTCTATCTCGTCTTGCCTTGTGCAACAAGTCTAGCGTGCTTAATCTTTAAACGCTTTTTTGTTTTGTGTGAACGTGAGGTTTTTCTTTTTGTGTTTGTTGCTAATCTTTTTGCCATATAAGCCTATAGTACACTTATTGTTTATCTAAGTCCAAGATTTAAGCTGGTAAAATCAGAAAAAAATGTTATTATGTGATTCGTATTGGGAGATCGTCTAACGGTAGGACAGAGGCCTTTGAAGCCTTTAATTGGGGTTCGATTCCCTGTCTCCCAGCCAGAAAAAGTGGTTACACTTTTTTGCTGAGGATGACATGGAATCGAAAGGGGTCGGGAAAACAGATGTTTTCCCGTGGAGGAAGGATTGGGAAAACCGTGGGTTTCCCAGACGCAGCGAAGCGAGTACCCAGTCTCCCAGCAAAAATCGGTTACGATTTTCTGTAGAGACAGCAGAGTCTGGAGACTCTGCGTAGGGAATCGAACCTTGTTTGAGATATTTTTCAATTTTTACCAGAATAAAATTAAAACAGGCCTCCACGTTTTTTTGTGGAAGCCTGTGGAATAGCACTGAGGCGGAGTTACCCTACTTCTTCTTCGAAACCTCCGACAGGATTCGCATGAAGTCAACTCTCGCCTTTTCGACAAATTTCTTGTCGTCGATCACCCTGTCGATGTAGAAGAGTAGCATTGGAAGCATGACATTCAAAGTCGATGGAGGCTTCTTTTCACAGTACTCCTCAATCGCATCCCAGAACGCAGCTACAACACCCGCGGGACTAAGCTCTTTTCCAGCCACTTTGAGCAGAAGCGGGAAAAGCCTTTCGTTGACGTAAGGGTCGCCATCGGCCCTTTTTAGCCGAGTGAGCATCTCATTCTCGTTCGGCATCTTCAAGTATTGCGGGTACATTTTGTCCTCCTTCAGAGGATATTTCAAAAGTTTTACTCTAGCGCTATTAGATACCGTTTATTACTTTTTGTCAAATTCATCAAATTAAAATAATTGATTTGCTATAATAGCAGACACTATAAGTTAAATTAAAAAATATGATAATAGTACATGATACTTTTGTGTGTAAACCAGGAAATGCCTCAAAAATGGCGAAACTTTTTAAAGAAACAATGTCTGGAGATAAAAACGTAGTAAACGTCATGACTGACATGACAGGACGATACAACAAAGTCATAATGGTCAGCCAGTACAAAGATTTAACCGCTTACGAAAAAAGTTTCGAAGCGTACAGCAACCCTACGCCAGAAATGAAGAAGTCTATGGAAAAAATGAAAAACTACCACGAGATGTATCAGGAAGGTTGGAGAGAAATCTACAAAGTTTGGTAACTAAAGTTCTAGATGTAATTTAATTCCTAAAGTTTTGTATAATACTTTAGTGAATAGATATTTTCTAATAATAGTATCCGTCATTCTTTTAGCAGTTGCTTCTTTTTCTGCTGTAGGTTTTGCGGCAAAAACAAACTCCCCTCTTTATACAGCTGAAAATGCTCCAACTTTCGCAAACAATGAGGTTGGTTTTGAAGAAACTACTGAACATCCTGATGAAGCAGAAGTTTCAGAGAAAAGTCCAATCCCAAACCCAATTCAGACTATCACTAGTTTTATTTCTGGAAGTTCAAGATGGGCAAGGTGGTGGATGGATTTTACAGATGAAGAGAGAAAATATTATGAATCACAAAAACGTGCTCCTGGACCAGCACGTGTTGGGATTCAAGCCGGACATTGGAAAAATAGTGAGGTTCCTGACGAACTTTCAGGGTTAAAACGAAATGGTGGTGGAGCTTCTGGTGGCGGAAAAGTTGAAGTTGATGTGGTTTTGGAAATAGCGAAAAAGGTTAAAACACTTCTTGAGGCAAAAGGTGTTGTCGTCGACTTGTTGCCAGCAACTTTGCCAGTGGATTATGTGACAGATGCTTTTGTTTCGATACACGCAGATGGAAGTACAAGCTCAAATGTTTCTGGTTTTAAAATCGCCAGTCCACAAAGAGATTTCTCCGGCAAATCTGTCGACTTAGTCAAAGATTTGTATGAATCTTACGGAAAAGTAACAAATCTAGATCAAGATAAAAATATTACACGCAGAATGAGTGGTTACTACGCTTTTAACTGGCGAAGATATGACCACGCACTTTCGCCGCTCACACCAGCGGCTATAGTCGAGACAGGCTTTCTAACTTCAGCTACAGACAGAAAGATAATAGTTTCCAACCAAAACCTTGCCGCAGAAGGTATTGCCAACGGTATTCTAAGGTTTCTTGCCGACAATGAGCTTTTATAGCTTGCTTTATCCCAACTAGAGCATCGTGGTATCATATTGGTATTACAAAGTAACTTAAAAATATGGATCCACAAAACAATTCTGGTCAGCCTATGGGAAATCCACCACAAAGCTCAGACCACAATTTAGTACTTGGAGTGCTTGCGTATCTTGGTCCTCTTTCAATAGTTTCTTATATGATGGGAAAAGATGATTTTACAAAATTTCATGCAAAACAAGGTATCGTCCTTTTTGGTCTTGAAGTTATCGTCTGGATATTGGCTTCTATGATGTATTCAATCTGGATGCTTATAAATGTTTTAAACTTGGCAACTCTTATCCTTTCTATTATTGGTATAGTAAATGTAATTCAGGGTCATAGAAAGGAATTGCCAATAATTGGTGGTCTCACAGGAAGTTTTGGCTTAAAGTAACAAACAAATAAAACCACCGCGAGTTAATTCTCGGGTGGTTTTATTTTATTCCAAACTTCATTCATCATTCACCCTTATCTAGTCATAATAAAATATTACAAATAAAACAATAAAAAAATATGTTAGTAACAATTGCAGTAGTACTTTTAGTTCTTTGGGTGCTAGGTCTAGTCACTGGGTACACTTTAGGTTGGTTTATTCATCTTCTTTTAGTCGCCGCAATTATTATGTTTCTTATTCGTATTATTCAGGGTAGAAATCCAATAAGTTAATCAACCGCTGTAACCGCGTAAAGCGAGCAGTGGTCGTATGACCAGATGCCGAGAAAAAAATCAAAATCCAAAAAGAAATCAACAAAAAAATACAGCGATAAAGCTGAGAAGAAAATAAGTCGCGTTATGCACGAGTGGGGTGAAGGCAAACTCCATATTGGCAAAAGTGCTAAAAAAGTAAAAAGTCAGAAACAGGCTGTGGCTATTGCCATTTCTGAAGCGAAGAGAAAGGGCTATAAGGCTCCCTCCCGAAAAGGCCGTGGAAAATAAAAGCCTTCGACTCATGCGAGCGAAGGCTGTGGTGTGGTTCAAGCAGTCCGCACAACAGACGGGTGCCGGGGGAAAACCCTACCCTAACACGCAATTCCATCTAACCTTACGAAATGGCGTTATCGTAAGATGAGAAATCTACGTGCTTTGTTGTCGACCCACTCGTACCGAGTGTTGCCTGAACCACGAAAGAAACTCTACACCTCTTTTATTATTTTGACAAGGGCTAACTCCAAAGGTAGGGAGGTTATATATGCTGTGCCAACTTCTTCGTATGCTGT
>JANWHC010000007.1 GCA_025450615.1 Minisyncoccota bacterium | reverse complement strand
TATTGAGTAAATGTCATTCCGGGTGTTGGTGTGGAAGGACTAGTATAGTTATCCTGAACACTAAAAACATCTATTTCGTTTATAGTCTGTGCTGAAGCAAAATGAATTTGTAGCCAATCAGGAAACGAGCCGTTATTTCCATCATTCCATCCTCCCCCCGATCCCCAGTTTGCTCCACTTCTGTCATTGTTTATAGCCCCACTACCTGAATAGTCTGAATTATATTCTGAAGAAGCGGAAGGTGTACCAGTCAAAGCATAGTTCGTGGCTGGACCACCCCCGCCACCTCCACCTCCACCTCCTATAACACTAGCTTGAGATGGAATTGTTGGAACAGTTTGACTACCCGAACTTATTGCAAAACCTGCACAAGAAATATTTCCGGCTGTACTAGTAGCAAATTGGCTTTGTGCAGGATCATGTAAATCCCAATAAATTGCGCATTCTATTCCACTATCTGCAGCATAAAAAGCATATTGGGATTCTTTGTTAGTGCTAGAGATAACAAGTTGTTTAAAAGCAATATTAACGACCATAAAACTTACCACCAAAAGGAGTGAGGTGATAACAATGGCCATTAGTAATGTAAAACCTTTATTTTTCATTTTATTGTCGATTAAATACTGACTGGGTTACCTGAAAATCTTGTGTAAAAACTCCAGTATTCCAACTCATTCTAACCGTCACCATAATTTCCGAAGAATTTATACTTTCGAATTGAATTTCCCGTTTAATGTTTGTTTCATTCCAACCAGAAGTATATCCATACAAACCAGAAGTAGAATCCTGTCTTAAAACTGGACATGAGCCGAAGCTTCCAGAACACGCTGTTGCAATTTTTAATGGTGAATCAATAATGCAAGTCTTTCCGAAATAACAAGGATCCCCTGCTGATTCAGCTAATCCATGAAGCCAACTTACAGATGTTCCGTCGAGAGACATCAACGCATTTTCATCTCTAATATTTTTTATAAACTCCATTGCTTCTTGAGTCATGTAAAAAGCTATTACTTGGTCTTTAGCCACAAGGGATGAATGAAGACCATTTTGAACAGCAGTAAAAGCCGCTAAAATAGAAAGAGATAAAATACCTATAGCCACAAGAGTTTCAACCAGTGTAAATCCTCGCTTCTTTACTTTTTTGTTTTTTATAAAAATATTTTTCATATTATTGCGAATCTACTGAACGTTGAGATATCGTTGTCTGTATAGTAAAAGTTGTTCGACTTGTTGCTTTTGTACCTACATAACCACTAACAACAATAATAACCTGTGGTTGAAGCATATCGCCATTAGAATATTTAGGTGAACCAAATACTCTAAAAGTTAAATTCGTTATTGTTACATCAGGTCCAGTCAGAGATTGCCAAAAAGCGCCTACGTTAAGTGATCTTTGGATAGAACCGCCTTGTAACCTAAATAAAAACGGCCTTATGTAACCAGGAACTATTACAGCCATAGATGAGGCACCGCTAGCACAATCTCTAGCTTCATCATTGGCACCTTGGGATATATCACAATGATATGTATGACCAAAACGAATAGTTCTGGTCATTGACTCAAGGGTATAGTTTAAATTATCAATAATCGCTCTAGTATTTTGAGATTTTCTATTTGCATCAAAAATACTATAAATAGCCCCTATGCTAATAAACATTATAAATGTAAAAACGCCTATTGAGACAATGATCTCGATCAGTGTAAAACCTTTATTTTTTTTATTAGTTGGTAGATTCATTTCTTTAATTTACATAGACCTGACCCGCTGACTCAACTCTAACACTAACAACTAAACCGTTAGGAGAAATTAATTTAAATTTTCCTGTTGGAAAATTATTCATTACAATTGAGTTGGTGAGATCAAGAAAATCTATATTTGCATCTGGGTTGGGCCTAAGAAAAGTTACGTATAGTGAACCAGCAAAAGGATTGGGGCAGTCTGATGAGCCTATAGGCACAGCACAAACTTGTTGCATAGTTACATTATTCCTAAAAGTTATTTTCTCAATACATTCTGTAGTAACTTCCCCACAAGTACCACTACCTGCGTCATACAAACCATTTGCGTTCCGATCAATAAAAATATAATAACTTGTATTGTCTAAAATTGGACTAGCGTATATTCCGTAGGCATATGAAAAAGCCCCAGTGCCAATACCTGACTCCTTTACACTCAATCCGTATGACTGAGCCTGGCGTATTGCGATAGCTAGTTCTTGCGCCGCAGAATTTACAACTAAGCGATCATTTGAGTCTCTGTAACTAAAAAGAACAGTACCCATTAAAAAAGTAATTATGGCAATTGAAACTAATAATTCTATTAGAGAAAATCCTCTTTTATAATCCATTAGCATATAAAGAGTTTAAAATAGTTGTTAATCCAAGCACGTCTAAGTGAGTGAAAAATACAATTATCGTGCCTAAAATAAGAAAAGGTGCGAAAGGAACTTCGGAAGCCATGTGAACTTGAGTCTGGTCTGGTGAAAGTTTGCTTTTTAATATCATAAAAATACTCCACACAGCGCCTATCCAAAATCCTAAAATAACAGCTGAGATGCCGTGAGAAAATCCAAGTAAAGCTCCGATACCAAAAACGAGTTTTGCGTCTCCAAAACCAATCCAGCGACCTTTTGAGACAAGCCAGAGTAAAGCAAAAGGAATAAAGAGAACAAATGGTGCAGAAAGATCAAACAAATCAATCCGAGTAAATATAAAATGCTTGCAATAAAAGAAAATAATTAGCTTTAAAACGCCTAGCGCAATAAAAGTGTAAACCAGAGCATCTGGAATTATCTTGTGACGAATATCATAAATAGTTATAACAAATAATATTCCGAAAACTAGAGCATAGTATATAAAAAACAAAACTGAATATAGCATTCCATGAGAAAATACCCCATATAAATACCAAAGAGACATCTGTCTCATGGCTATCCCCACGAACAAAAGTCCAGTAAGAAATTCAACTATTGGGTATTGTCTAGATATCGGAGCTTTGCAAACTCGGCACTTTCCAACCAAAAAAATGAAACTAAACAAGGGAATGAGATCGTACCACTTTAAAGGAGTATTACATGAAAAGCATCGGGACCTACCAGTAGCTGGAGAAAGTCCTGAGTTATAGCGAAGACTTACCACGTTTATAAAACTTCCAACTAAAGTTCCAAATATAAAGAGCGCTAATATAAGTAACCCATCCATAGATGAATTATATCCCTAAAAAGCCCTAAATAAAACCGACCTTGAGGATAACTAAGAGCAGACAGCAGGACAAGTAGTACCAGCCCCAGGAAGGTTGTTTAACATAATAACGTTACCGTTTGCATCAGTGCACAAATAGTCCGTACCAGAACCACTACTGCATTGATCCGTTTGAGCCATAGTTGTATATACTCTATAGCCTCCAGCTGCACTACTGCATACACCAGAAATAGCACTTACCATACTTTGAAATTTGTGTGGGGCGGAGTTGTAGTTACAAATGTTAAGATAGGATTCGCCTTGGAGTTCATAAATCAACAAACCTGCGCTAGTTATGTTCTTTAATTGGGACTTTTTCTGGGCATCTGCTCCCTTTCCCCTAGCAGAATTAAGTTGGCTAAGTACAATAGTAGACAAAACTCCTATAATTGCGATAACTACAAGTAGTTCAATTAGAGTAAAACCAAAATTTAGCCTTTTATTCATATAATAGTAGGTTTATTATACACTATGAAAAATTCACTCACAAACAGTAATGTGCATAAAACAAAAAACTGCGACATCGCAGTTTTTTGAAAAAGATTAAGATAGAAACTATATTATATACAAGCTGTTGAAGCTAGAGCTGGAGCTGCAACTTCGTTCTTTGACTGTCCAGAACTATCAACACACCAGTATCCTGCACCTGTTGTCTTTAGAGGTGTATAAGCTATCCAAGTACCTGCGGCTGACACACATGCCATACCTGCAACGTTGTTTCCTGTAGATGTCCAAGTGTTTCCACCTGCAGAAGCAGCTGCCGTCATACCTGCAACCACGTTTGCATTTGTACAAACTGTTGCGTATGAACCGTTAGCGTTATCGTAAACTAGCTCTGCCTGTGCTCGGAGGTTGTTTAGGTTTGACTTGATCGCAGCATCAGCACCCTTACTTCTAGCTGTGTTAAGCGATGCAAGAACAACGGATGATAGAATACCAATAATCGCGATAACAACCAAGAGCTCAATAAGTGTAAAACCTCGATTAAACTTTTTTGTCATATTAAATTTATAAATTATTACTTTAAACCTTATAATTAAATCTTATTGTTATTCGACCGTCCAGTCTCTTCTTCCAGAGACCTACCGTTTTTTCTAAACGAATAAACATATTATACGCTCGAAACAACCCTAATAAAAGAGACCCTGTGGATAATTTTGCTTTTATCCGCAAGCAATATCCCCTGCAGGAAGTGTTGAACCACCAGCTTGGAAACTAGAAGTACCGACACTATCAACACACCAAAAGCCTGTTGGCGTTGTTTTAAGAGGAACTTCAGCTGCCCAACCTAACGCAGTCGCATGACAAGTTGCTGTACCGACGGCTCCTACTTTAGCTATATCATAATCCCCTGCTACTGGAGCGGGAATTCCGGCAGCAGCCGCTGCGGCGATAATTGCTCTTTGAATAAATTGAGTGTCGTCACAAACATTTGTATAAATACCACCATCATCATTGTATATAAGCTCAGCTTGAGCACGAATATTTGTTAGATTAGATTTTACTGCCGCATCAGATGCCTTAGCTCTTGCAGTGTTTAGTGAGGCTAAAACCACTGAAGAAAGAATACCGATTATCGCAATAACAACCAAAAGTTCTATTAAAGTAAAACCTAAGTTTAATTTTTTCATAGCTTAATTATAGATTATCTACCAAAAAAATAAAAGTTGACCACGAATGCTAGAAATTCTAAATTTAGCGAACTCCTTTGTCGCAGTTCAAAAAATAAACCTCACCTTATAGTAATAAGGCTCGGCTTATTTTTCTTCTGCTTCGCGGATTTCATCTAAATTTAGAATTTCTAGGCAGCGGAAGCGATGTTGTAAATCGGCATAAGTACTGCCGCTAACAAAACTCCCACTCCAAGACCAAGACCTACAATCATCACCGGTTCGATAAGTCCGACAAGAGTATCAACTGCATTTTTAACTTCGCGTTGATAAAAGTTTGAAAGAGATTTCAAAATATTTCCAAGTTGTCCAGTTTCCTCACCAACCTTAATCATCTGAGTCATCATGTTTGGAATTTCTTTATATTGACCCATCGCTTCAGAGAGAGCACTTCCCTCCTTCACTCTTTGAAGAGTATTATCCAAAATAGATTTATATAGACGATTATCCACAACAGCAGAAGTAATCTCCAAAGCACGGAGCATTGGAATTCCACTTATAATCATTGTGTTCAAGTTATCAGAAATTCGAGAAAGAAAAAGTTTTTTATACAGATCTCCAACATATGGAGTTGAAAGTTTCAAAGCATCCACATAATCTGCCCCTTTTTCTGTTCTAGAATATCTCCAAGCAAAGAATCCGGCAATAATAACCCCAATAGCCATAAATAAGCCGTAATGAACAAAAAGATCACTAAACCAAAGCACGATTTTAGTATAAAAAGGAATTGGTTGCCCTGAGTCTTTAATCATAAGAGCGATCTTTGGAATAATTACTGTAAGCATCAGAACCATCACCCCAACGAAAGTAACCACCACGAAAGCTGGATATATAAGCGCATTTTTTGCCTTGGAAGTAACTTCGTATGTTCGATCCAAATAATCTGCTAAATAATCAAAAACTTCATCTAACTTTCCTGATTCCTCACCTGCCTTAACCATGTTCACATAAAATGGAGAAAAGGTGCTTGGATATTTTGCTAAGGCGTTTGAAATTGAACTACCTCCCTGCAGATCGTCAGCAATAGCAGTAAGATATTTTCGGAGTAGTGGATTATCTATTTGGCCACCAAGGAGTCTAAAGATTCTCAGCGCTGAAATTTGGGCTTCGAACAATGTAGCCATTTGTCTCGAGAGAATAACTACATCTTTATTTTTAACTCGAGTGAAAATCGAGTTTAAAAACTCCATTCCGGTTTTTTTCTCTTCTGCAGAATTTATTTTAGAAATAACCAATCCTCGATTCTGAAGTTGTTTAATAGCGACATCAACATTAAAAGCGTCTATTGTGCCTTGTGTCTCCTGACCAGTATTGGTTATTGCTTTATACTTAAATAACATATTTTTATATCAAATGATCTAAACCTTTGGCGTTTTGTGTGTACAAATAAGCATTCTCAATGGTTATCTCTCCTGCTCTTACAAGCTCAGCTAAACTTCTGTTTAAATCAATCATACCCTGATCAGAACTCGTTTCAATAACAGAACCAATTTCAAAAGTTCGATTTTCTCGAATAAGATTTGAAACAGCTGCATTATTTATAAGAAGTTCGCAAGCTGGAACAAGACCTCCGCCAACACGGGGAATAAGTCTTTGTGAGAAAATTCCTAGTAAGCTGGCTGAAAGTTGATAACGAATCTGTTCTTGCTGACTATTATCAAAGGAGTCTATAATACGCTCAATAGTTTGTGCCGCGTTATTGGTGTGAAGAGTAGAAAAAACTAAGTGTCCAGTTTCAGCAGCAGTTACCGCCGTAGCAATATCACTCGGCGTTCTCATTTCTCCAATCATAAGAACATCAATGTCTTGTCTAAACATTCCCTCAAGTGCTGTAGCGAAATCAGGAGTATCCTGCAAAATCTCTCTCTGATCAATAATTGATTTTTTTGATTCAAACACAAATTCAATTGGATCTTCAATGGTTATAATATGCTCAAGTCTCTGTGAATTAATCATATCTATCATTGTAGTGAGAGTTGTACTTTTTCCTTGACCTGTTGGCCCCACAACAAGAAAAAATCCTTGTTGTTTATTTGTAAAAGATTCAAGTATTGAAGGTAGACGCAGTTCTTCTAAAGTTTTTACCGCTCTTGGAATGAAACGCATAGCAATACCCATTTTTCCTAAATGGAAAAAGGCATTACCTCTAAAACGAATGTTGTTTCCATGATCATACGCAAAGTCGACATGTTTTCGACTTAGAAACATCTCTTTTTTTGAGGGATCTAGAAGTTCGTCAAGTACTCCTTTTAGATCTTGTTTGGTTAAAACAGGATGCCCCGAAATAGGAACCAGAAAACCAGCTACTCTAATAAAAGGAGTTCTATTTTCAGATAAGTGAATATCTGAGGCGTCTTCTTTTACAACTATGTCTATCAACTCTTCTAAAAATTTTTTATAATCTGACATTATTTTGAATTTTTATCTTTATAAATCTGAAGAACTTTATCGACAACCTCTGAAGGAATGGTCGTTGCCTTTATAATATATCCATCAACTCCGAAAGCTTTTGCCTTTTCCGTATCATCTGCCTGATTTGTAAGCATTATTATTGTTGCCTCTGGTAAAATTTTCTCTTCTCTAATATTTTTTAAAAGTTCCAATCCATCAATGCCTGGCATAATAATGTCTAGAACTATAATGTCATATTTTCCTCCTGCTCTTAATTTTTCTAGAGCATTCTGACTACTGCCACTTGTATCTATATCTAGATTTGATTTCTTAAATTTCAAAGAATACATGTCCAAAAGAAAGCGATCATCATCAATAAGTAATATTTTCGGTTGTGGTATTTCTTTTGTCATATGTATTTTTATTATAACATGTTGACTTCCTCGAACGGAATCACTTGATGCATTGCTTTTAGTATTGCGTCCTCTTTCATATTAAGCATTCCTTTTGATCTAGCGATACGAGCAATATCTAGCTCAGTACCATTTTTTAGAATCACTGACTCTATATCGTTATCCATTTCCATAACTTCCATAACCGCAATACGTCCGCGAGTTCCATTTGGACATTCTGCTGTAGATGAAACTTTATAAACTTTATCAGCAAATTCCACATCTTTTAAATACTTAGGAGGCAGGTCACTAAACTGTTTGTCGATCATAACTTTAATACTTCCCTCAACAGGCATTGGCTCCCCAGCACCAGGACAAAGTTGTGAAGTAAGTCTTTGTGCAATCGCCAAAATCAAAGTTGGCGCAATAAGGTAAGGATCGATTCCCATGTCGATAAGACGAGGAATAACTCCTGTCGCTGAGTTGGTGTGAATAGTAGAAAGCACTAAGTGTCCTGTAAGCGCGGCTTGAATAGCAAGTTGCGCTGTTTCCTTGTCTCGGATCTCTCCCACCATGATCACGTCTGGGTCCTGACGAAGTGTTGTTCGAAGTCCAGAAGCAAAAGTATAACCAATATCCGCTTGAACTTGGGACTGAGACATTCCTTCAATGTTGTATTCAATAGGATCTTCTAGTGAGAGCACGTTTTGGTGTTCACGATCGATCTCATTTAACATGGCGTACAAAGTTGTAGTCTTTCCGGAACCAGTTGGACCAGAAATAAGAATTAATCCGTATGGTTTGTTAATAGCATTTCGAACCATCTCCAAATTTCTTTTAGTCATACCGAGTTGATCAAGTTTTTTCACTCCTTTTTCTTGGTCCAAAAGTCGCATCACCACTTTCTCTCCAAAGTATGTGGGAAATGTAGAAACACGGAAGTCGATTTTTCTTCCCTCAATACGCGCAGTAAAACGTCCGTCTTGAGGTTTTCTTTTTTCATCAAGTCTCATGTTACAAAGAATTTTTATACGTGAAACTACCGCAGAGTTAATCTTGGAAGGTAAAACTAAGCTTGTGTTCATCACACCATCCACTCGAAAACGAACACGAACATTTTCTCGCCAAGGTTCAATGTGGATGTCGGATGCAGAACCGTCTGTTGCATACCGCAAAATCGTTGCCACGATTTTTGTAACAGGTGCATCTTCAGAAATTTGTTTGTTTGGGTCAGACTTATCCTCAGTTTCTGGTGCTGGCGCTGCTTTAAGTTCGGTTTCAAGCTCTGAGAGAGATTTAGAAACTTCGGAAGTTAGACCTTTATACATTCCAAAAACTTTTGAGAAATCTGTCTCCGTAATTAGAAAAATTTTAAATGGCTTTCCGATTTTTGAAGAAATAAAGTTTAAAGCATCTCTTGCCTCAATATCATCTGGATCAACCATTCCAACCTCAAGCACTCCATCAGTTACTGCAATAGGCACAAAACGATAATGCGCAGCTGAATCTTCTGGAATATACTCGAGAGTTTTATCAGAAATATCCTGACTTATTAGATTTTTTATTGGTATATCAAAATACTCTCCCTTGGCTTTTAAAATCTCGTGTGGAGAAATTCCCTTTTTGATTAGAACCTCTTCAATTGTGCTACCAGAATTAACAGCTTCGTCAGTAATAGCTGTTAAATCTTTTTGCTTTAATAAGCCCTTTTGTACGAGAATTTTTAAAATATCCATAAGAAAATGTGGAGAAAACCAATTATAGTGGCGGTTTTAACGGAGGTTTTCCAGTATTGCCTGTAGGAACACTTGTGCTGCCACCCTCAACACCTACAGCGGCAAACGGATTAGTTCTTCCTTGGCTTTCTGGAGCAATTGGGATTTCTCGATCAATTAAACTTAGAAAAACTGCTGAGGTGAATACACTATCATCAATTCTGAGACTGTTCATTTTTTCTGCTAAGGTTATTATATCTTGCCCAGCAGTGTTTTGTTGAATAATTTCCTCTGGGGTAGCTTTTATTTCACTATTGTTAAAAACAAAATATCCAAACACTACAAGTGTAGCTAGAACTCCTAGAACAGCTATTATTTTATGTGAATTTTTTTCTAACATGACTATTTTAAAGAATAAGCTGCTAGATTCACCTCAAAATCGTAAGTATCCAATGATGACTTAGAATCTTTTGAGGCTGATCTTAAGGTTACAGATTTTACGTCTACTAAATGCAAACTTGTCTCTAAATCATTTAAAAACTTAAGAAGCTGTGCGTAACCACCATTTAGTGTTATGGTCATCATGTTTATTTTGTAAGGCAATTCCTGCGTAGAATCTGTAACAACTACTGCACTTCGGTCTGTAGGCGCAACTCCATTATCTTTGATGTTTTTTATTTTCATCCCACTCGGCGATGCTAAGTTGTTGATAGTATTTAGAAAAATTTCAGATTCATAAGTTTCTGGAATAATTTTGTTTATTTTTTCAATTTCATCTTCTGGAATACTGTTATATTTTGTTAAAATTTCATCTCTTTTTGCTGTCAGTTCTTGTGATTTTTCTAAGACCATAGTGTATTGAGCTTTTTCAGCCATCAAACCTTTCACATCAGAAATAGCCGGTCGAATGAAGTAAAAATACATTACTATACAGAGAGCTATTACAATGAAAGATAATGATGATCTCATATTTTTTAACTTCCGCTTGGCACTGGTGGCACTGTAGGCACAACAGGCTCAATTGACGGAGTCGTATCGTCTCCTTCAATTGATTTTTTATAAGAAGTTAGTGTTGTATCGATCTTTGAAGAAAAATCTGCTCTTATAAAACCGTTGTCCGCTGTAGAATAATTTGTGAAAAATGGAGTTTTTATAAATTCGTTTTTAGAAAAAACTTCACCTTGTGCGGCCAATGCATTATATGAAGCTGCTTCAACTTTCATTGTAACTGTTGTTGCTCCAGCCTCGCTTTTATAAATTAATTCATTTATTTTAACTTTTTTAACAGTAACTTCTGACAAAAATGTTAATAATTTTGAAACAGATACGTGGTTATTTAGAAGATTAGTTATGGCATTTAGTCTTGCATCAGCATCAATAAGTTCCTGTATTTTTTCAATCTGGAAAGCTCCCCTAGCATCATCAATAGATTGACCGACGGTCGCAATTTGTTTTTGTAAAAGCTGTTTATAGAAAAATAAACCTCCGGAAACGACTAAAGCCACAACAAACATCACGTTAGCAATCAATGTGACGATATTTGTGGTCCGAATAACAGGAGCAGAGGATGACCCTTGTGTAGCAACTATGGGTTTTTTAGGAATGAACGATGTTTGAAATCTAGGTTCCATAGATATGGCCTAATTATAAAACATCTGGAAGTAAAAAACTATGTAGACTGTGTATAAAAAATGAAGCTCTGCATGAAGAAGGATGAAACCTCTTCATGCAGAGCTTGTAGGGACAAACGCCAACTATAAGTACTTGCTGGCGACGTAGATGATGAGAGCGACGGCGAGAGCCAGTCCGATTGAGATCATCGGCACTCGTTTCGTACTGCTAGGGCTTGTTATTCCAGATTCACCACTTTCGAGTAGCGACATGGCTTCTTTAACCTCCCTTCCTATTTAGACTATCATCCTTACAAAAATAGTCAAAATTAGTTAACTTCCTGCAACCTGCGCAATGCAACTCCTACTGCTACAGCGAACTCCGGTCCCGTATCTTTCAGTACTTTTTCCAAAAAAGCAGGCGCCACAACTTTCCCAAAAGGGTCTCCGGCAACAACTTCTGTTTGAAAACTGTTTTTGGCAACATCAGCTATACCCTTTAATGCACTCCCCCCACCAACTAGCATAACTTTACTAATATTTCTGTTGTATTTTTTCTGGTAAGCCAAAAGTATTTGATTTGCCTCTGAGAAAATATAATTTAATGTAATATCGACAATGTTTTCGATTTTAATTCCATTTATTTCACCCTGTATTCCTTTTTCACGTTTTAAATATTCCGCATCCTCCAAAGAAATACCTAAAGATTTAGAAAGTTCATTTGTAATATTTTGTGAACCACGATTTATCATGTGTGAAGATCGTAAAATTCCTTTTTCTACTATATAAAGTTTAGTTGTTGTCGCTCCCATGTCGATAATAAGCACTGGAGCGATTTCCTGATCTAGGACAGATCGCATGGTACTAAAAATCTCAATTTCAAAAAAATTAGCATCGAGAGAACTTTTAGTAACAATATCTTTGTAACGATTTATCGTATCGTTGTGCAGAGCAACGACCAATACTTCAACTTTTTGGGTTGGCGTGGCAGGAGCTCCAACTTCTGCCGGAACAGGATCAAGTTCAGAATTTTTATCTTTTGGAATAATGTACCAATCCAAAGTTACTTCGGATATTGGCACCGGAACATACTTTCTGGCCTCAATAGGAACCATTTGATCTAGCTGACCTTTGGTCATAAGCGGCATGTCGATCACGACCATAAGAGAAGAAGAAAAAGGAATAGCTAAACCGCAAAGTTTTGTGGTTATATTTACTTCTTTTTCACGAATCATGTCAGAAACTGCCTCGATAATTTTTTCTATCGGAAGATTTGTCGACTCCCCCACGCCTTTTCCAGCATAAGGTCCTAAAGCTAGCTCACCATAAGTTTCAAGCACGGGATGCCCACCTTTGCGCGACAATTGAACCATCTTTATAGATGAAGAACCTATATCAATACCAAGAACACTCTGGCTTGGTCGACTAAGCAGATTTGAAAAGAAATTTGCCATACAAAACTATGTGAGTATTATAGCACAATGACTTATTGCATAATGCTGTATAATTTACAAGTATGTTGAAAAGTGTAGCGAATTTCTTTACGCTTTTACTTGACACTGTTTTGCCGCCTCGTAGTGATTTCGATATTGTTAGAAAATTAAATCCTGAATC
>JANWHC010000006.1 GCA_025450615.1 Minisyncoccota bacterium | reverse complement strand
GTCGCCAAAGTTTCTCGCGACGGACTTATGGTCAAAATGGCCAAGAAGTATCCACAATATAGTCTAGATGTTCACAAAGGTTATGGGACAGAAAAACATCGAAAAGCCATCAAAAAACACGGTATTTCAGCCTTTCATCGCAAATCTTTCATTAATAAATTTTAATAAAAGAATCTCGGTGGATTTTTACTCAATATCAAGGCGGAGTGAGAAAAGGCGAGGAGCCTTACTCGTTGTAAGGTGACGAGAATTTTCGAAATGACAACGCGGAGAGTGAGTAAAAAGACCCGAGCTGTAAACACTTGATTAATTAAGGGTTTTAGGTTACTCTAGTCCTACTATGGTAGTAAGAATGCGTCATACAAAGAGCCAGCGAAACAGAACTCGTTCACACGATAAGCTGTTTAATCCTGCTGTAACTTTGGACAAAAACACAAATATCCCACACCTAAGACATCGAGCGAGTCTTGTTACTGGTCAATATAAGGGCCGACAAGTTATCGATGTTCAAGCAAAAATTGCGAAGCGAGCCAAGAAATCAAAAGAGCAGGCAAACGCTAGATAATTAGCTTTTTCATTGTTTCTTTTTGTGAATGTTCTATACTATATACAGGTATGGCAAATCGGCACCTTTCTAGATCCATAGTTCTACAAACACTCTTCGAGTGCGATTTCAATTCGCAATCTCCCATTGATGCGAAAAAAGTTTTTATGCGCAACGCCAACGAATTTGCTCCCGGTTTGGGGGATTTTTCATTTATGGAAAATCTACTTAATGGCGTACTTGAGAAAAGAAAAGACATAGATTTGATTATTGAAAAAGCTGCGCCGGATTGGCCGATTGATAAAATCTCAGTAATGGATAGAAACATTTTACGCTTGGGACTTTTTGAACTCTTGTTTGCAGATCGAAAACAAGTTCCTCCGAAAGTTGCAATCAACGAAGCTATTGAGCTTTCCAAAGCTTTTGGTGGGGAAACTTCTAGTAAATTCGTCAACGGAGTTTTGGGCGCAGTTTACAAGGAACTAGGTGAACCGGGCAAAGAAGAGACAAGTAAAGACAAGAAAAACAAGGGTGAGGGTGCCCCAGTGCTTTTAGAAAATTTAGGTGGAGCAGTTGTTTACGCACGCGAGGGAGAAGAAATTTATTTAGCTTTAGTTCACGACGTGTTTGGCCGTTGGACACTTTCAAAGGGTAAAATAGAGGCAGGAAAAGAGATTGAGGCTGGAATAATAGAGGGTATTCACGACGAGCTAGGGCTAGATGTTATTCTCAAAGAAAAACTTGGAGAGAACGAATACATCGCTTACCATCCAGAAAAAGGCAAGACAAAAAAACACGTAGTTTACTACTTGGCCGAGTCAGAATTTAAAGATATTGTTCGTGAGCAAAAAGGCGGACTAGACGACGCGCGGTGGTTTAAGTTGAAGGATATTCTTGACCTTAACTTTTATAATGATATTCTCCCACTAGTCACAAAGGCCATTAATACTCTGCTGAAGAAGGAGGAGAAAAAATAAGAATCTCTTTCTTCCCATGACTTTTCTGGAACCGGAATAAATTTTTGCTAAAATTTTTCCTTGCTCTTGCGATACACTCGCTCCGAGATATTCCAGAAAAATCATGAGTCAACGAGATTCAGACATACACAATAAACACAATGAAAACAGATTTAGCAAAATTTCAAAAAAATATAGGTATAAAATTTAAGGACGACGGGCTTCTGCAACAAGCCTTTGTTCATCGTTCATATATAAACGAAAATAAAAGTTCAGGACTTTCTCACAACGAGCGACTAGAATTTTTAGGCGACGCAGTTTTGGAGCTTGTTATCACAGATTTTCTTTACCAAAAATATCCAGATAAAACAGAAGGTAAACTTACTGCTTATAGGTCAGCCTTAGTAAACGCTGACACTTGTGCTGGTATTGCCACAAACTTAGCGATAAACGATTTTCTATTTTTATCAAAAGGGGAGAGCAAAGATACTGGAAGAGCACGACAATATATCTTAGCAAATGCATTAGAGGCAGTGATCGGCGCTATTTATATTGACCAAGGTTACGATATTGCTAAAAAATTTATTGAGGAAAACTTTGTACCTCTCATTGACGCTATTATTTCCAAAAAAATGTTTATAGATGCGAAGAGTCTATTTCAGGAAAAAGCTCAGGAATTTGAAAGCGTCACCCCTTCTTATAAAACAGTTAAAGAGTCAGGCCCAGATCATGATAAGAAATTTACTGTTGGAGTTTATATTGGGAAAGAACTTGTAGCTTCTGGAACAGGAGAGTCAAAACAAGAAGCCGAACAAAACGCTGCTAAAGAAGCTCTAAGTGTTAAGGGCTGGAGTTAGTTACTTATATACTAGAATTTTGACTTGACTTTTTTAATACACTATGATATAATAGTATTAGGAGGTGTACTTTGAGAAGCAGCACTTTGAAACTGACCGACAAGCTTGTCGGTCGTCTCGCCAAGCTTGCGGAGCAGGGAGGCAACACCTGCGGCGTGATCTCGAAGATCGTCAGAAGCGAAGACAAGGTGGAGGTGTGGGTAAAGTCCGTATTTGCCTCCTCCCCCATGAGCAACAAGTGGACTCTCAGGAATTCCAACGAGTCCATCCTCTTCTGCTTCGATCCGGATTACATTCTGGATGATCAGACGGGTGATGAGGATGACGAGATCAATCTCACTCTCATGTATCTGGGGGAGGTACAGATCCGCAAGATCGACAGTCTTCCAGAGTCACTGCACTCAGTACTCTGAGTGCCACACAAGCACACAACGGAAAAGGTACACAACTTTTCTCGAGTGTGCTTTTTCTGTTACTCAAAAATTGCTATAATTTTATAAATGTATCTTAAGTCGATAGAGTTATCAGGCTTTAAATCTTTCGCTAAAAAAAGCGAACTCAATTTCACATCTAAAGTTTCAGCCATTGTTGGTCCAAACGGTTCTGGAAAGTCCAACATCGCCGAGGCTTTTCGCTTTGTTTTAGGTGAACAATCTATCAAAAGTCTACGAGGTAAAAAAGGCGAGGATCTTATTTTTAACGGCGCTGGAGATTTACCTCGTGGTAATCGCGCGGGAGTCAAAGTAGTTTTTGATAATTCTACTAAATTTTTACCAGTTGATTATGAGGAGGTCATTATCGAGCGTGTGGTTCATCGAGATTCTGTAAACGAATATATGATAAACGGCTCCTTAGTGCGACTTCGAGACGTGATTGAGTTACTTGCATCGGCTCACATTGGAGCTTCTGGACATCATATTATTTCACAAGGTGAAGCAGACCGGATTTTAAACGCTTCGATTAAAGAAAGGAAGGCCATGATCGAAGAAGCATTAGGCCTCAAGATGTATCAATATAAAAAAAATGAGAGCGAAAAAAAACTTTTAAAGACAAAAGAAAACATTAGCCAAGTTGAATCACTGAGACGAGAGATACTTCCGCATATAAAATTTCTAAAAAAGCAGGTTGAAAAGGTAGAAAAAACTATTGAGATGAAAAAAGAGCTGACGGAGCTTGCTTTAGAGTATTTATGTCGCGAAGATGAGTACATAAAACAAACCGAAAAGAGGATTGAAACTCTGAAATCCCCACTTCTAGAGAAAGAAAAGAATCTTGATCACGAGTTGAAAGAGGCAAAAAATGTTTTAGAAACAGCAAAAAATAAAGATGAAAAATCTGAAGAACTTATTTCTTTAGAACACAACTTACACAAAGTTAGAGATGAGAAAGACGGACTTTTTAGAGATTTTGGACGTATTGATGGAGAACTTAATTCCCTTTCCAAACTTGTCAAAAAACAGATGGAAGTTGCCCATTCTTACGAGCACAAACAAGTAAGCCTAGTTTCTATAGAAACTTTGTATACAGAAGTAGAAGAGAAAATAAAAAAAGCCAGAATCTCGAGAGATGTTGAGGCACTTTTAAAAACATTGGATGAGGTATCATATCTACTTACAGATTTCATTGATCACAACAAAGATAAAGTAGATATGTCGCTTTTGACCGATGCCAATCGCGATATAGAAAATCTTAAAGCTTCTAAAAAACAAATCGAAGTCTCGCTAGATGAAATCAAAGGTAGGGAACATAAACTTACGGAGGCCTACAATGCTTTAAAAACAGCTATCGAAAAAGAAAAAGATAAAAATCGTGATGCTGAAAAAGCAGTTTTTCGAGTAATGGCAGAGTCAGGAGAAGTTAGGAGTCGTTTAGAATCTTTGCATGGTGAAGAAAATATTTTAAAAATGGTAAAAGAAGATTATAAAAGAGAGTTGGCGGAGCTCGGACATTTACTTGGTGCGCATATTTTAAAATTCGACCATCTTTCTTTCCTGCCTGCACAGGCAGGTGATTTTAATGAACCGAGGGTCAATCAAGAAGAAAGAAGAAGAAAAATTGAAAAAAGTAAAATTCGTTTAGAAGACAGTGGAGGAGTTGGCAGTGCAGATGTTTTAAAAGAATACAACGAAGTTTCGGATCGCGATGCATTTTTAGCGAAAGAACTAACCGACTTAGAGAAATCCGCAGAATCACTTCTGGAACTCATAAAAGATTTGGATAGTCGTATTTCTATTGAGTTTAAAACAGGTTTAGAAAAAATAAACACTCAGTTTAAAGAATATTTTGCTCTTATGTTTGGTGGTGGTGAGGCAAAACTTTCTGTCTCTCACCCAATTATAAAAAAGAAGAAGGATACTGATTTAATGTTGGATGATGAGGATTTCGATAGTCCCGACGTTGAATCTATGACAGGTGAGGCCGAAGGCAACGACGGTATTGAAATAGAAGTAAATTTGCCGAAGAAAAAAGTAAAAGGCCTCATGATGCTCTCTGGTGGTGAAAGAGCTTTAACTTCGATTGCACTACTTTTCGCTATTTCACAGGTAAATCCTCCACCATTTATTATTTTGGATGAAACAGATGCTGCGCTTGACGAAGCAAATTCTAAAAAATACGCTGACATGGTAGAAAACTTGTCTTCACGCTCACAACTTATTGTCATAACTCACAACAGAGAAACAATGTCCCGCGCTGGAGTTTTGTACGGAGTGACTATGGGTAACGGTGGTGGCTCAAAACTTCTCTCAGTTTCTTTTGATGAGGCTTTGACTACAGCGAAGTAATTTTGCTAGTATAAAAATAGAGACGTTTCCATCTACTTAGTGAGGGCTTTGTGGATAACCATCAATTTGCTTTCGTGCGTTGCGGAGTCGAGGGTTGTAACAAAAGACTGCTTCGTGTCTATCGAGAAGAAGGTAAGCTCATTGTGAATTTGTTGCCAGAAAGATGCAGGCACGGGATGAATTTTTCACTGGAAGAATTGATCAACGTTCTCGATGATCCTAATCACGAAATATCTACGGACACCTCCGATTGCCCTCCTCATGTGATGTGATTTGAAATGAAGAGCCCGACGTAACTCTACGTCGGGTTCTTTCAAATTTCGTGATATTATACTTTAAGAAGGGAGGTCACAATGAATATCGGAGTGGGTTACACATGTCCTACCTGCAAAAAAGTGTTGTTCGGCCTCGCCGAGGCACAAGGAGTGCGCGTTCTTTATTCAAATTGCACATGTGGTGGCGAGTGTCATCTGCGTACGATTTCACTCGCCATAGCTGAAACTCAACTCGACGACCTAATCGAGAGCGAAAAACCTGCGGTAGTTTCGACCGCGATTCACTGAGGACTGCGATGACGCTTTTCTAGAAGGGCTCAGCGATAACTTCAACGAGCCCTTT
>JANWHC010000005.1 GCA_025450615.1 Minisyncoccota bacterium | reverse complement strand
TATTACTACAATATAAGCTACTTCTTTAGCCACAATATTTTTAAATTCACCTCCCACATAATCAAAGGTTATATTAACCATAGCGCCATTTTCACTAACACTTTTTTTCAAATCTTCTATTGAGCCGGCACTTTCTTTACGAGCAAAAGTTTTTATATCCACTACCCCAGTATTGTTACCACTTGCTTCTACAAACTCAGCAGATGGCATTAAAACTTCTGTTTTTTTGTAGACAGTTGATGCATTTAAGACAAATGTTACATCTCTTTTGCCTGAGACATCTTGTACTAAACCAGGAGGAGAAAGGAAAGAACCGTTAGCCTTTAGCTCACTTGTTGAAACACCGTTAGCATTCCCTGAAAAACTTCCAGCTAAAACAGGATCATTTTTGCCTAAAATAGATTTAAAAACTTTAGAATCTTTGAAAAAATAGTAACCCCCACCTAAAACAACAACAATTAAAATAAATATTAAAGCTTTTTTAGACATTACTTTTTGTTAGAAATATTACTCTTTAAAGTATAACAAATGTAGAAAAGTTTTAACAATAAAAGTTGTTAACACATACAATACGAAAAAACGCGTGCCCCCCAAAAGCTCGGGGGCACGCGCGTGTCTTCTACTTGCTTCCAACTACTCGGAAACCGAGAGTGATCCGGACGTCGACAGGTGGAGTCCAGTCAAACATGTCCCACCCGCCTTCAACCAGACTCACGGTACTGATACTGGTGTTGGTCACACCTGTTGGCGTCATGAGATTGAGCCGAGCACTTCGCCAGAGTGGCGAAACTTCAGTGCTTTCCACGAACGAGTTGAGGTTACTCCCCATAGAGGCAGATGCCCCAAAGGAGACGTCACGTTTTTGCCAGGACTGATGTACCAGCTTGGCCCAAATCGTGTACACCTGCTGGTGGCTAGCCGCCCAGTAGGTGTAGTTGTCCGATGGAGTTGCCTTGGGGGCGTCCGATGCCGGAAAGATCTCTTGGCCACACTGGTTTCTGTCAGCGAAACAGTCACCTTTGTAGACGTGGATCTCATCAATCCTCGCTGGGATGATGCCTTCTGCAGGCGACGGTGGACGGTTGTTCTCGTCCACAGCGGAAGGTCTGGTTGGGTTGGAACACCCGACCTCGAGGAAGAGCACTGTGGCAAAAACGACGACGAAAAGCCGACGAAAAACACACATGGTGGCCCTCCTTTCGAGGGGGTGAGAAAATTGGAAGTTCAAAGAACTTTCACTCCTCATTATATCATATTATATGGAAAGTCAATAGTCTATGAAGTCAAGCCTATTTTTGTGGATAAACAGTGGATAAATCCAAAATGAAAAGGCTACGGAATCTTTACGATCCCGTAGCCTCTCACCCACACAAGACATGGTCTTATTTGAGTGTAAAAATGACTACTGTTCCCCACTTGTTCTGCTTGCGACTCACGAAAGCACTGTCTCCAGTTATGGGAGTGATCCCTGAAGCCCAGGTAAATGGCCTGGAAACCTTGCTGTAGTAGTAGCCCACCTGGACGGCATTGCCCAAACGGACAAAGACTCGAGTAACGAGCATCCGGTCCTTTTTTCCTTCAACAATATTGTACATCCCTTGCTCTGACAGATATCGGATCAATGCATCAGCGCGATCAATTTCTTCGCGAGTAACACTTCCTCCGACCACCAAGCTCTTTGGTAGTTGCAAACCTCCCTCGAGCGTGATGTAGCAACCCTTCTTTTTGACAGGGGCGGGGTTGAACCCGACCATGACAGCAGAACTGTCCTTCAAACCGACAGTGTAGTTCGCACACTCAACGAGCGCACGATTGAGTCGACTGAAATTGTACAGCCCAGACAACACCATCGCGTTATCGTTGTGTTTGCCACTTCCAAAATAGCTCGGCGAAAGTGATTCGATCTTTGAGCCCATTTCGTTGTGTCGGTAGGACGCACGAATGTCGAATCGTGAATTACGGACAAACGCTTCGCCGATTGCACCTGGACCGCTGTTGCCGTCCAAAGATGGATCGTTGAAAAGTTTGTTGTATCCGTAATCTTTTGATGCGTCGCTGTCTCCGGAAATTACAGAAGCACTACCACCGACCGTAAGCCCTACGACATCTTTGTGGTAACCAAATTGAAGAGTGAAAAATGCATCGCGATTCAATCGCTGAATCATCGGCGCATCTTTCGCAGTCCATGAACCAGCTTCCTCAGGCGTAAACCCGACTGGCTGTGCAACTCGTCCGAAACGAATGTTGAAATTCGTGAAGGGAATGAAATCGACGTATGCTTCTCGAACAGCTCCTTGTTGAGGTAACATGTCCAAAGCAATACCTCGATACATGTCAACACGTCTGGTGCCTTGCGGATTGCAATCAATCTTTGGCCCACGACCCGCTGCGTACAGATCGGCATATACAAAAGTTGGTGCGTTTGGACGCAGAAACCCCGCTTCTTCGCACGCCGGTAGTGGAGCGATTTCATTCACTGCACCGAGCGACATGTAATATGCGAGATACTTGTTGAGACGTCCGAAGACTGTAAGTTCCACTTGGCCAATACGACCTTGGGTTTCGAAACCCTTATCCTGAATTGATGGGTTGTACCCATATTCCGCCATAAATCTAACGGACATACGCAACTTGTCAGTGTTCGGAAGTGCGAAGCCGAGGCGTTGTTCTGAGGCCACACTTTTTTCTTTTTCTGCAACAGACTTTGCCTCTTCAGGCTTGGCCGAAACAGATTCGGTAGAGCCTGTGGTCTGAGCTGATGCCGTCTCAGCACCGCAGTGCAAGACAAACAAGGCAAGCAGGGCGAAACGGAATCTGGACACAGTTTTCTCCTTGAAAGGACTACAATCGAGGACTTTCTGAGCGTAATAATTAAACTAAATTGACAATTTGTCAACTCAACTTTTAGGCTATTTTAGCTACAATTTTTTCTACACTCCACTTCTAGAAATAAGAGTTTTTAGAGTCTTTAGGCCAATCTTGATATCCAGCCAGAAAGAGCGATTTTTTATGTAATAAAGATCGTAAGAAAGTTTTATCTTTGTTTGATCGTAGTCAGTAGAAAACTTTGGCGGAGTTTTTTGGTACAGTTGTGCCCATCCAGAAAGTCCCGGTTTTATTAAATGCCGAACATTATAAAAACTAATTTCTTTTTCGTATAAATTTACAAGTTTAGGAAGTTCGGGTCGTGGACCAATAAGAGAAATATCTCCTTTAAAAACATTCCAAAGTTGTGGGATCTCATCTATTCGTGTTGACCGCAAAAATTTCCCAACTCGTGTGATTTTTTGTTCACGTGAGGCAATCCCTTCTCCAGTATCGTCAAGAGACATTGTTCTAAACTTTATTATTTTTATCGAATGGTTATTTTGACCAACTCTTTCCTGTTTTAAGAAAATTTTTCCATGATCGTCCATAAGTATTGCCAGAAAAACAAATGGGTATAAAACTAAAGAAACTATCCCAGCAACAAGTGAGACGAAAATATCCATCAGACGTTTTAAAAAGTCATAGGTTACTTTTGGTGATATAGAAATATTTTCCAAAAACCAAGAATAGGTCACGAGTGAAAGCGGAATTCTGTCAAAAATGTCTTCATAGATTCTGTGCGAATCAATAAAGCGAACTTTCGAGAAAATCAGGTTGTATAAATGTGGTAAAAGAGGAGTGACTTTCTCATGAGAGAAATCTATAGCCACAATTTTTATATTTTCAGAATATATTTTTGTAACAATGTCTTCTTGAATATTTATTGCGTCAATATCATGAACGTCAATAGAAGAAACGAAACGTAAATTATATCTAGTATTTCCGTTTACTTCTGCAAGAAGTTCTTTCATCTCTTCACCAGAACCAATTAGTAGAGCCGGCTGTTTTCCGCCTTGAGTTATAAGGAGAGACCCGTAAAGTCTCCAAAGCAAAATAGAAATAAAAGAAATTAAAAGATAGATAAACAGAATAGTCTTTGGAGTAATTCCAAAAGTTGGGATGGTGTAGAAAAAGGCTATGGCAAAAATACTATTTACAACTTGGGCATTGAAAATTACCGAAGGTAATCTACTTTTTAAAATAAGTGTATGTTTTTCGTAAAGTCCTGCAATAAAATAAACTAAAATCCAAATAGCAAAAAGAATTGAGAAGGGAGTTAAGTGTGTATAGAAAAGAGTTTTTGTGGGAATCTCACCAAAACGAAAAAACAAAGACAACCACAAAGAGAGGGCGAAGAAGATAACGTCTCCCAAAAAGAGAATTACTCCTTCTTTTTTACCAATATTACTCATAGGAATTAGGCCTATAATATGCTAAATCAGGCTTATTTGCAAGATAAATTAAGAATAGAAAGTCTTTACAAGGAGCATCCATAATGTAACATGATATATGTCTGGTAATTGTTCTTTGTAGTCTTGTATTGTCTAAAGGAGAACCTTCGATGCCCGCAAGAATCAAACACCTTGGAAGAACTGATGAGGATGGATTTCGAGTGTCATCACTCACCTTCATCAAGGACAAGTATCGCTCCTGCGTTGCTGTCAAGATAGGAGAAGACGGCAGTGTTCAGGTTCGAGACACCAAAGATCCAACGAAGACAACACTCACATATACTAGCGAAGAGTGGGTGGCGTTCATCGGCGGGGTCAAGGGTGGAGAATTCGATCTCTGAATTCAAGAACATGGGGCGGGAACTAGTTCCCGCCCCTGAGTTTTTATGAAAATAAAATCAGCAACAAAAAAACATAAGTTTATATATATAGACTTATTGAAAAATAAAAAATCAAAAACACTTATCGTCTTTTTAAGTGGACTTTCTGGTAGTAAAGAACTCCCCCTTTTTAAGTATGTAGATAAACAATTTTTTAAAAAAGGTTTTGATACAGTTAGAATTAACTTTGCAACAGATAGTGATGATAAATATAAAAAAAATGATGCCTTGAAAGAAAGTGACTTATCGTTTTCAGTGTATAATAGTGAATTAAAAAATATTTTGGATTCTTTTGAATATAAGAAGATAATCCTAATTGGACACAGTTTTGGTGCTATAATATTTATGCAGTTCTTAAAAAAATACAATGCCTATAAAAATAAGGTGAGGCTAGTTTTGTGGGACCCAAGTGTTTTGCCTTGGGAAAAAAAATATTTAGATAGTAATTTTTTAAAAACAATCAACAAAACTCTACTTAAGGAAATAACAAGTGAAAATAGTTTTAAACTATTTCATTCCTTAAAAATAAAACCTTATATAATATCCGCAAAAAACTCTGCAGATAAGGATGCTGAAGGATACTCTTTTGGAAAAAAATCCTTCGATTCTTCATTTTATGTTATAGGAAAAACAAACCATGTATTTAGAGGAGTGGTAGCAAAAAATAAACTTATTAAAAAAACTTTAGAATTTATCAAAGAATCAGAAGCTTCAAAATAATGAGTGAAAAGACTAAAATTTGTTACATAGTAACTAAGGGCAACTGGGGTGGGGCTCAAAAATATGTATATAACCTAGTGACTTCCCTACCTAAAGAAGACTTCGAAGTCTTCGTGGTGGTTGGAGAAGGAAAAATATTAAAGGAAAAATTGGAAGCAAAAGGAGTCCGTGTTTTTGAGCTTCCTAACTTAAAGCGTGATATTTCCATAATCGCAGAAATAAAAAACTTTTTAAGTATTTACAAAATAATCAAAAAAGAAAAACCTAAAACAATTCACTTAAACAGTCCGAAGGCAGCTGGATTGGGAAGCTTTGCCGGAAGATTACTTAGAGTTCCAAACATTCTTCAAACAGTTCATGGATTTAGTTGGAACGAAGATCGTGGTGAAAAAAATAAAAAACTCATTACTTTTGTGACTAAAATAACCATGTCTTTGTGTCACAAAACTATAGTCCTAGCTAAAAAAGAGCTAAAAGAAGCCTTGCAAAATGGTGCTGGGGAAAAGAAACTAGTTTTAATTCCAAACGGCGTTGAGCCAATACAATTTAAGGAGAAAAGTGAGGCAAAAAGGGGACTACTTTCTCGTATTGGAAAAGTAGAAGTAGGTCACGAAATTTGGTTTGGAACAATTGCAGAATTGCACAAAAACAAAGGCTTAGAATACGCGATATCTGCCCTAGCAGAAGTTAAAACTCCTTTTTTGTTTTTCATAATTGGAAATGGTGAAGAAAAAGCGAGATTAGAAAAAATAGTTAAGGATAAAGATTTAGAAAATCAAGTATTTTTTGTAGGCTTTATGGATGGTGCGCCTGCAGACCTTACTGCCTTTGATATATTTTTACTTCCATCAATAAAAGAAGGTCTACCCTTTGCCTTACTTGAAGCGGGGTTAGCAGGATTACCAGTTATAACAACTTCTATAGGTGGAATTCCGGATGTTATAGAAAATAATGTCACAGGATCTTTAGTAAAACCAAAAGATTCCAAAGCTTTGCAAAGGGCAATAGAATTTATGATAAAAATTCCTGAAGAGAGAAAAGTGATGGGTTTGAAACTCAAAGAAAAAGTTGAAACAGAATTTTCTCTAGAAAATATGCTCCAAAAAACTTTCGCTTTGTATAAGTAGAATCTCTTACTCGATAAAATAATTTTGGAGC
>JANWHC010000004.1 GCA_025450615.1 Minisyncoccota bacterium | reverse complement strand
TTTGGCATTAAGTGACCAATATGAAATTCTTTAAAAGGATTTGGGTCTGTGTATTCAATCATCACCTTAAAACCTTTTGCATGTTCTCCTTTTGTAAATGGATTTTTGATTGATTCATTAAAATATTCTGCATTTAGAAAAAAGTTTAGAAAACCTGGTGCAACAGATTCCACTTTGACCTGCCCTAGCAAGTCACCCTGAGCTAGTCGAAGGGTGATTTCTTCTGCAATATCTAATGGTTTTTTAGAAAGTTCTTTTGCATAAGCCATTGGAACACTCGTCGATAAATCCCCCATTTTTATATGAGCTGGGTAATCCAAATTTACTTTTGGACTTTCTACTCCAAGTTCTTTTAGAATTTTTTCTATTTCTTTTATTATTTTTTCTTTCATGCTATTTTCCTGTACTGCCGAAACCTCCTTTCCCTCTTTTTGTTTCACTCAAATTTTTTACTTCTTTTATTTTAACCGTTTCGACTTTCTGAATAAGCATTTGAGAGACTTTATGACCTTTTTCTAAAATATAAGTAACATTACTTAAATTTATAAGACTTAACAAAACTTCTCCTCGATAACCTGAATCAATCACCCCACTAAGTTTTTTTAGTTTGTGATTTGTTGCCATTCCGCTTTTATCCCAAACTAAACCAACATATCCCTTTGGAATTTCCACTGAAATTCCTGTTTTTATTTTTACCGCTTGGCCAGGTAGAATTTTAACTTTTTCGTTTGCAAACATATCAAGTCCTGCATCTCCAGGATGCGCATAGCTAGGCAAAACTGAATCCGAGCTTAACTTTTTCACCTTCAAAATCATATTCGTATAATAACATTGACCCGTATGTTTATAAAGGTTAGTATCGATTTTGGAGGATTGTGATGTACGACATCACACTGTTCGTTGCAATAGACTTAGACGGAGTAATCGGAAGAAATGGAGCTGTTCCGTGGCGACTCAGCCGCGATATGCGGCATTTCGCCGAAACCACAACAGGATATCTGACGATAATGGGTAGGAAAACTTGGGATTCACTTCCCGAGAAATTCAGACCATTACCGAACAGAACAAACGTTGTTCTAACACGAGACACGAACTTTCAAGCAAAAGGATGTCTCGTGTTTCAAAACCACGAAGATGTCCTCAAGCTTTGTGAAGTTTCTGGACAAGCTTTTGTCATTGGAGGTGCAGAGATTTACAACCTCTTCCTGCCTTTTGCAAGAAGAATTCTCATGACAGAAGTGAATACCCGAGTGGAAAATGGAGATACTTTTTTCCCGCGACTTGGACCAGAGTGGAAAAAGAAACTCCTTTGGAGATACGAGGCTGACGCAAAAAACGATTTCTCTTTCTGGGTGATTGAACTCACCCGTGATACATGAGGACTCACATGACACAAGCATTTTCATTCGCCAACACAGAATACAGACGAGTCCTGAAAGAAATCCTTGAGCATGGTACGAGAGTACCTAGCCAACAAGGAGTTGATGCGATTCGTCTCATCGCTCCAAACCCAATGAGATTCAAACTCTCTGAGGGTTTCCCGATGATCACCGAAAGAAACATGAACCCGAAAGTCTCTGAGCGTTTGCCAGTCACAATCTGGCAACAAGCAATCGGAGAAATTCTTGCGTTCGTGAACGGAGCTCGAACACTCAAAACACTCGAGGAATTCGGCTGCTATTGGTGGAAAGACTGGGCAACCGAAGAAAAGTGTAGAAAGCGTGGTTTTGAAGCTGGAGATCTTGGAGATGGTTCATACGGAGCTGCATTCCATGACTTCCCAACTTCAAACGGAACTTCCTTCAATCAATTCGCTGAATTGATTGCGGAGGCACGGGAAAATCCACAACTCCGAACACTTTTTGTCACACCGTGGATTCCGCAGTACATCGGCAGAAGGAAAGGCCAAAGACAGCGTGTGGTAGTTGCTCCATGTCATGGGTGGATTCATCTCGATATCACGCCTGACAAGAAGTTGACACTCCACATGTTTCAACGCTCGGCCGACGTCCCTGTCGGAGTACCTTCTAACATGGTTCAGTATGCAGCGCTGACAAAAGCTGTAGCGCACGTGCTTGGACTTGAAGCGTATGAGTATGTTCACAGTTTTTCAAATGCTCATATCTTTGTGAACCAAATCGATTCGGTGAAGATGATGCTCGAAAGGGAGGCCCTTCCCCTTCCTCAAGTCGAGATCACCAAACCTCCGGATAATTTGTTCGACTTTCGGAGAGAACACTTTGAATTGAAAGATTACACGCCGCACCCGGGAATTAAGGGAATCCCTGTTGCGATCTGAATATTGGCCGCCTCGAAATTTGAGGCGGCTTGTTTTTTTAAGTAAAAATGGTAGAAATATCTCAGGAGAGCACACCTTTGTCAAAGATGAATTTGAATAACGCAAGAGAATCCGAACAAATCAAGCGAATGAAAAAACTTGCTCGAACAGGGCAGTGTCACTTCTGTCGTGATGGCTTCGAGGATCGTCACACGGCCCCAATCATCTACGAAGGTTACAGATGGTTTATCACTGCGAACAATTACCCTTATTCGGGCGCGACTCACCACTATCTAATCGTCCCGAAAGTTCATATCACCCAACTCGGTCAACTACCCGTAGAGGCTCAAGTTGGTTTGATTGAAGCATTTAGGTGGCTAGAGAAGCACCTTGAAACTCCGGGCTATACAGCTTTTGTTCGCTCTGGTGACTTGTCATACACAGGAGCCACAATTGATCATTTGCATTTTCATTTCCTATCCGGAGTACAAGACGGAAAAGGAACCGAAAAACTCAAGGTCACTCTTGGCTACAAGAACAAACCCCAGGAATAGTATTCCTGGGGTTCAACTTACTCTGAAAATTTCTACTCCTCTCTGTCTCAAAGAAGAATCACCGTCGAGCATTGCGTAACCTCGACGAAAGAACAACCTCCGAATTTCAGCCTCTGAAATAAGCTTCGCACATGGAGGACACGGAAAGGTGGTTACGTAAAAATCACTTCCACGAAGTGAGATGCCTTCGGCCGCGGCTCTTCCGATAACCATTGGTTCAGCATGAACAGCAAGCGAAAGTTCGATGTTAATTCCCCTTCCATAGTTTGATCGTGGATCACCCATGAAAAGAGCTTCGCGAGAAGTTGGGGTATGTTCATTCCAACCAACGACTTGAAGTTTGCCGTTCTTCACCGAAATAGCTCCGACCTGAAGCCACCAATCAGGACTTTTTGGTCTCAAACCCTCAGCAATCTCCATCAAAGAAAAAGCTTGCTGGTCTGTCACCACTTCAGCCTGAATTTCCTTGGTGGATTCAGTTTTTTTCTTGTCGTATCGTAGATTAACAGAATCGAAGACCACAGGAAAACCACGAAATTCTGATTCAGCTAACATCCGACACTCTGTCTCATCTGGCATTACGATAACAGTAGAAACTTCGCGAAGCCATTGCTTTGAAACATTTTCCAACAAATAAACCCTGTGAAAAATATTCCAAGATCGAATTGCCTCCACTGCCAGTTGTGGGTCGAGACATCGTAGATCTTTTTTGAGCCATTCGAACTTCTTTATTGTCTCAGGTCCAAACAACAGAAGTTCTTCTGCATCAAGGTGACGAGAGAAAAAATCCTCGTAACCGCGATGCAAAACTGGAACGTAAGCAACGAGAATCTTCATTACTCCTCCTTTTTCATCTTTTCGTAAACCTCCGTGATGAACCTAGGCAGTGCTTCTGCGAGAACCGTCTTCATTCGATCAGCACCGTCCAAAATCATCTTTCTAATCTTGGCACTAGTGCTCGTTTCTGCTTGCCGATCGAGGACAACTACTTTTCCACAAAACTCATCCAGTTGTTCAAGTTCTTCGGGTTTGTAGGTCCCAACAACCGCAATGAGAATGGCTGGGCGGACAATCTTGATCATTGCCCACTTCTCGTTCTCATTTGATTTCATAGCAATGAGGTCTACATGCCTCAAGTATGTGAGAAGTTCCGAACGCTCGATGTAAGGTACGGCAGGACGATTTTCGCCCTTCCTTCCACGAGCTTTTGCGTCGTCGTCAACACCGACAATCAGAAGTGCTCCGTTGTTACGGGCTTTTCTGATATATCGGGCATGTCCCACATGGAACAAATCAAATGTTCCCATAGTAAGAACAATGTCTGCTCCAAAAGTTTTGAAATGACCAACTACAACCTTGAGGTCTTCAAGATTTTCGATGATCCTATCTGTGGGTTCAAGATCTGACAGCAAAGCTGCATTCCGGTAGATTTTCCCAGCTACAGCCAAGAGTTTTTCTGAATCGGTCAGCCTAACATCATCCATATACACCCTTTCAAAAAACAATCTGAGATAAGTAGTACCATAAATAACAAAAAAAGGTACTTCCCTGAAGTACCTTTTTTTGTTTTAAATTTTTAGAATTACTTCACATCAACACCCATTGATCTAGCACTTCCTTCAATAATTTTCATTGCTGCTTCGATGTCGTTTGCGTTTAGATCTGGCATTTTCTTTTCAGCGATTTCTTTTACCTGAGCTCGAGTCAGTTTTCCAACTTTTGAAACAGTATTTTTTCCAGAACCTTTTTCAACTCCGAGAGCTTTCAAAATTAGACTTGATGCTGGAGGAGTTTTTAGTACAAAAGTAAATGTTCTGTCTTCGTAAACTGTAATCTCAACAGGAACAGTCTCCCCAACCATTGCTTTTGTTGCGTCGTTAAACTGTTTTACGAATTCACCAATGTTAACACCGGCCTGACCTAGAGCAGGACCGAGTGGAGGCGCAGGAGTTGCTTTTCCTCCTGTAGCGATCAATTTAAGCTTTTTTGTTATCTTTTTAGCCATTTTTTGTGTTTCAGTACAATAATATAAAATCCGACTTATTGCAACCTATATCTTTTTAACTTGAAGGAAATCCAACTCTACAGGTGTTTCTCTTCCGAACATTGCTACTAATACTTTTACTTTACCGCGCTCTTCATCAACTTCAGAAACTTTTCCTTCCAAATCTTTAAATGGACCATCAACAATAGTTATAGCATCATTTACAGAGAGATCGATCTTGTGCTTCACGTTGTGAGCATTCATTCGTCCAAACAAATCATCCATTTCTTTTTTATCAATAGGCACAGGATAGATTCCAGAACCAACGAAACCTGTAACACGTGGAGTATTTCGAACTACGAACCATGAGTCTTCTGTCACGATCATATCTACTAAAATGTAACCAGGGTATATTTTTTCCTCTTCTTCAACTCGCTTTCCACCCTTTATTTTTATTTTCTTTTCAGTTGGAACAATAACATTGAAGATCTTGTCTTCCATTCCTAGAGACTCGATTCGCTGTTTTAGATTTCGCATAACAGCGTTTTCATATCCAGCATATGTGTGGATCACGTACCAATTTCTTTTACCTGTAGTTTGCTGTTTTGACATATTATTAAATTACGAATTTTTCAAGAACAAGTTTCAAAAGATAATCAAAAAATCCTAGAAAAAAAGAAACAAAAACTGAAATAAGAACCACGACCACAGTAAAAGCAATAGCCTGACTTCGTGTTGGCCAACTTACATGTTTCAACTCTGCATTTGTGTCTTTCAAGTATGTGATAAGTGACATGGTTTTGAGTTTCTTTTATTTAAAAACCCCTCTCGGGGTGTTCATTTGTAATAAATACATAATACTCCCTTTAGATACAGAAGTCAAGAGCTTATTTAGGAGAAGAATCTATAACATCTCCAACAGAAAGTCCGGAGAGGACTTCTACAAAACCACTATCCCCTCGTATTCCCACAGTAATAAGTACTTCAGCATAATCCTGACCAGATTTTTTAAGCACAAAAACTTTACGATCTTTTTTTATCAAAGAATATTCAGGAATAACTAGAATATCTTTTTTAGTATTGGTTATAATCTCTAGTCTTGCGGTTAATCCTCTTTTTATTTCTGAGTATTCTTCATCCAATACCACTGTAACTTTATAATTTACAATACCGTCTATGACCGTCTCTGTTGATTCAATATCAGAAACAATTCCTGAATATATATTATCTGGAAAGGCTTCGAGTGTCATGGAAACTTTATTACCAACAGAAATTTTTCCAATTTTAACTTCTGACACATACGCCTCTATCTGAAAATCGCCATCTGCAATAACACTGGCTACGGATTTATTCGGAGTTACTGTTTGCCCTTTTTTCGCATCTAGAGTTGTTACCTTACCATCCTGAGGAGATTCCAATGTCATTTTTGAAATTTGAGATTCAATATCTTTCACTTCAGCTTCGCCTTGATTAGTCTTAGCCTTTTCAAGTTCTGTTTTTAATGCCGTGCTATCAAGAATAATGAGGGCTTGTCCTTTAGTCACTCTGTCACCAACCTTCACCTCTGTACTTAAAATTCTTCCAGCATTCTCAAAACTGAGATTAACTGCGTGAACCTCACGAGCGTTTCCATTTACAATAACTTTTTGAACGAGATCTTGTTTTTGTACTATATATTCTATATGAGGATCATTATTTTCCTCCAATTTAATATATCCAAAAAAAAGACC
>JANWHC010000003.1 GCA_025450615.1 Minisyncoccota bacterium | reverse complement strand
TGGTACAAACACAATTCTTGGTACAACAGGAGTCATCGACTTCACAAACTTTGATTTAGACGGAACAGGAAAATTAACTACAACAGGTTATGTTGGAATTGGAACGACAACAACTTCTACAAAAGGTGCCTTAACGATCGCATCCACAACTGCTCCTCAGCTCTCACTTTCTGCTGGTGCGGATATTGCGCAATGGACTTTCCGAAATGCTGGAGGTGATTTCTATATTTCGACAACTACAGTTGTAGGTACAGCAACCTCATCCAAAGCAGCACTTTCAATCAACGGAACAAACGGAGCACTAACACTTTCAACTACAACAGCTGGTTGTGCTCAGTTTACATCCAGTGGAGAACTTTATTCTGTCGGTTCAAGCTGTGGATCATCTTCAGGTATAACTACATACGATGCCTTCTCACACTTTAACGGAGCAAACTCAGCGACAACAACATCTCTTGCTATTGGAACAACAACAGCAAGTAACTACCAACTAACCATCTCAAGTAGTACAGCTCCTCAACTTTCTCTATCTGCGGGAGCAGGTGTTGCTCAATGGACGTTTAGAAATTCTGGGGGGAACTTTTTACTAGCGACAACAACAGTTGCAGGGGACACTTTAACTTCAACATCAGCTTTGACAATAAATGGAACTACAGCAGATGTAACTTTCACAGGAAGAATACTTGCGCCTTTACTAGGTACTGCAGCCGCACCTACATACGCTTTTGGATCTGAATCTACTGGTATGTATAATCCTGCAACTCGAGAATTAGCTTTCTCAACCTTTAGTACTGAAGCAATAAGAATTAACTCAGCTCAAAGAGTTGGAGTTGGTACGACGAGTCCGAGCGCCAGATTTGCTGTAAACCCAATCGCCGGTGACTCAATAGGATTTGCGGTAGGTTCATCTACAAAAAATCTTTTCCAAGTTAATACAACTGGACTTACAACTATTGGTGATAGTACAGGAACAGGCGATGCCAACTTCCAATTTGCATCTGACACAAATGCTTGGTCTGTTGGTTATAACTCAACTGATAAGTCCTTCAACATTGCTTCTTCTACAAACTTTACAACAAATGTGGCTCTTACTATTACAAAAGGAGCTAGTTTGAGATTAGGTGTTGGTTCAACTACTCCATGGAAAGCTTTCTCTGTTTCCGGAAATATTGCGTTTGATGGACTTTCAACAAATGCGACATCATCTAGTTTCTCAAACTTGTGTATCGACAGTGTAACGCATGAAGTTACTCAGTCTTCGGTATTCGTTGGATGTCTTGGTTCATCTGAAAGATTTAAACACGACATCGAACCACTTTCTGTAAATTCTCTTGAGATTGTAAAGAGACTAGAGCCAGTATCTTTCATTTACAATTCTGATACAACTAACACTACAACTTGGGGCTTTATTGCAGAAAGAGTAAATGAATTAGATCCGCATCTTGCCGCAGTTCAAGATGGTGTTGTTTACAATATTGTGGATCGTGCTCTTACCGCTGTAGCCATAGACGCAATTAAAGCTTTGAATCTTAATTTAGAGGCGATTGCTTCAACAACCGCAACTTCTACACCACAGTCACAATCTTTCGCGACTAGTTTCTGGAGTAATACATTCAGTAGACTTATTACTTGGTTTGAAGAAACAACAAATGGAATTCAAAAATTCTTTGCTAAAGAGGTTCACACAGATAGTTTGTGTGTTAAAAAATCTGATGGAAGTGATGTTTGTGTAACTGGTGATCAGCTCGCAACTATATTAGCTGGTGGAGCAGTTCAACAATCTTCAGGTGGCGGAGGAAACAGTAACAATGGAGGAAGCACAGGTGGAAATTCAACAACAACACCAAACGGTGTAGATACAACAAAACCAATAATTACTATTATTGGCGATAATCCAGCAACAATAAACAAGGGTACTTCATATGTAGATCTTGGAGCAACAGTTACAGATACAGATGAAAATGGAGGAGTTAACAACAATTTGGGAATACAATATAATGTCGATGGCGTAGATTTGACTGATATAAGTATCGACACAACAGTTGCTGGCACGCACACTATTACATTCAGTAGTACAGATGGAGCAGGAAATACTGGCACAGCAATACGCACAGTTGAAGTTGTAGATCCAAATGCACAAGTAATCGGAGGTGACACTGGCACAACAACACCAGATATTATTTCTGCTGGTACAGATACAACTACAAGCGAAACTCTATAATGAAAAAAATTACCACTACATTCCTTATATTTTCTATAATCTTCATCTATATTGCATCTCCAAAGTATGCATATGCGGCTTTTTCTCTTGTAGCTAATACGGGTAAGCAAGCAGTTTCAGGTGAAGGACCAACTACTGACGCTATTGATACAACAGGGGCTAACTTAATTGTTATTGGAGTTACATGGTATTCCCAAGTTCAAGACATGACTTTGTCTGATTCTAAGGGAAATACTTGGACACCTTTAACTCAAGTTGATAAAGATGACTGGACCACCCAGATGTTCTATGCGTATGCACCTACTGTAGGTTCAGGACATACTTTTACAGCAGGGGGGTCAGCAACTTATTCAACGATAGAAGTTTCAGCTTGGAGTGGTGCGGCGTCATCTCCCTTTGATCAGCAATCTACTTTTCAAACTAATGGTTCTTCAATTCAACCAGGATCCATAACTCCAACTGAAGACAATGAGCTAGTTGTGACTCACTTTGGACAACGAGATAATGCAAATCCAGGAACAGTCAACAGTGGCTACACAATTACTGATGCATTCGGAAACTTAGGAGGTCATGCTCTTGGAGGCTCGATGGCCTACATTATTCAAACTTCAGCAGCTGCGACCAATCCAACTTGGAGTACTGATAGTGGAGGTTTGGTTGCGCTAATTGCTTCATTTAAAGCAGGGGCTGATGTTGCGGATGAAGTACCAACTGTCGTAACAGATTTTGCCTCAAACATTAATGGAAGTTCAGGAAACTTAAATGGAACAAAAACAGGTGGAGATGACGCAACACAACACGGTTTTGCATGGGGAACAAACTCTGGGTTAAACGGTGGAGATACTGCCACAACAACTTTGGGCGCAAAAACCAGTAACTCACCTTTTACTAGTACCGTATCACTTTCAAACAACACTACATATTATTTTCGTGCTTATGGAACAAATGCTGCTGGAACTGGTTACGGCATAATTCGCAGTTTTTACTCTGGAAATAGTACCGCAACACGCAAAATGATTCTTTTCCAAGGTTCTACAATTAAACTTTTTGAAAAAATGATTATTCATCAGCAGTAAAACATTTATAAAACCATGAAAAGATACTATTATATCCTTGCTCTCACTATAGTTTCAGTATTCGGAATTGCCTTTTTCTTTTTTCCATCATTTAGATTGAAAATTGATAACTCAAGTTTATTGTCTCAAGCAATAAGCCCAACCTTGGAAGAGACGGAGAATATACCAGAAGGATATGTGAAATATAAAAATGACAAATATAGTTTTTATTTTTATTATCCAAACACAGAGAAGGTAACTGAATATGATATGGGGGAGGGGGCAACTACAGTTACTTTAGAAAGCGAAGGCGAAGTTCATGGAATGCAAATATTTGTCGTGCCATATTGGGAAGAAACTATATCCGAGAAACGTTTTAAAAGTGATGTGCCATCTGGAATTCGCACAAATGTTGAAAAAAGTTTTGTAAATGGAGTTGAAGCGGTTACCTTTAATAGTGTTGATGAAAATTTGGGTTCAACAAAAGAAGTTTGGATTATTCGTGGGGGATATTTGTATGAAATAACTGTTCCTGAAGAAGCCTCTGGCTGGCTTTCTGTAATATTGGAGACTTGGAAATTTTTGTAAATGAAAAATGACATCGATTAGATGTCATTTTTCATTTAATTTGTTATGTCTATAAGCCGAATTCTGTATCTAACACTTTTTAATATTAGACGATAAGTATTTATCTGTCCTTTTCGTTACCGAAAGGATCAAGCGGCACTCTCTGCTTTCGCAGAGCACGGCCTTGCATCAAAGTAAGAATTTTGCCGTTTCATTCTTGTATCACTACAAGATTATTCCCAAATTTTTAAATCGGGGAACTCCTCAGCTTTCGCTTTGGACGTCACTGCTCGCATCTCTAGGATTGCTCCTGACGGGTGTTACCCGCTACTCTTGCTCATACTATTATTAATAGCAATAGCCTGATGTTCGGACTTTCCTCCCTTTCATAGAGTAAACTATAAAAGAGCACTTACCCGACATAACTAAGTCTATTATACCACATAATAAAAATGTTGCAATTCATGAAAATAGCTTTATTTAGAGCCACGGTTTTAAGTTGAATAGGGGGGTGATTTTAGCTATAATTAAGGGATAGAATTTAAACAAAATTTTAAAAATATGTATGAAAATCAAGCAATAATAGAGGGAGGAAAGACAGGTATTTTAGATAAAATTTCATCTAAAATATTACTTTTAATAACTTTTCTCATACCTATATTTTTCTTGCCAATTTCTAGTATTTCCACCCAATTTAGCACAAGTCTTTTATTCTCTTTCGGCGTTATTTTAGCGGTAGTATTTTTTGTTACGGGAACTTTGCTTCGAGGCTCAATTGACCTACCTCGTCCATCAAAGTATATTCTTGGTTTTACGGCCATTGTTCCTGTAGTTTATACGTTAGCTGGATTGGCAAACGGTTTTTCTAGAATGGATTTTTTTGGATATACATTTGATATCTCAACTATTGGTTTTATTTTGTTAGGTTTTGCATATCTTTTTATAGTTTCTCTGCTTTTCCGAGAGAAGTCAGTAATTTTTTACTCATATTTCGCTTTTCTTATTTCAGCCATTATTCTTTCTGTTTTTGTTATCATGCGCCTAATTTGGGGAGAAGATTTTCTTTCTTTTGGGGTTTTTAATAATATAACTAATACTCCTGTTGGAAGTTTTAATAATCTTGGTATTTTCTTTGGTGTCGGAGTATTACTTTCACTTCTCACGTATCAAATGGTACGACTAAGTTTTTTTATGAGGGCCTTATTAACTTTTGCCTTAGTTTTATCTCTTTTCTTTTTAGCTCTTGTTAACTTCTCGTTGATTTGGATTATTTTGGCTGTTTCTTCTTTTCTATTTATCCTCTATAATATTTTTTCTTTTAACGACTATTCCAATTCAATATCTTTTTTTAAAAGACTAACAAAAGTTTCTGTTTATCCAACTCTTGTTCTAATTATTTCTCTGATTTTTGTTATTTGGAGCACAACTTTAGGAACTTTTCTTTCTAAACATTTAGACACTTCAAACGTTGAGGTTCGTCCGAATTTTTCTACCACAATGAGCGTTGCTAAAAATACTATAAAAGCAAAGCCATTTTTCGGGTCTGGGCCTAACACTTTTGTGAATCAATGGCTGGTATACAGACCTAACGATGTTATAACTTCGGCTTTTTGGAATACAGATTTTACAAATGGTATTGGTCTTATTCCAACTTTTGCCGTAACTACTGGCCTCATTGGAGTTATTTCTTGGCTTCTTTTCCTCGGTTTTTATTTGTATTTAGGAGTTAAATCTATTTTCGTAAAAATAGAAGATTCATTTATAAAATATCTATTAGTTTCTTCTTTCTTTGTTTCATTTTATCTATGGATTATGACGTTTGTGTATATTCCTAGTACTGCAATATTTATTCTTACTCTTTTTTTTACTGGATTATTTTTTGCTTCAGTTTATTTGGCAGGACTTATTTCAATGGAAACAAGGTTTTTCTCTAAAAGTTCAGTGGCTGGGTTTCTATCTTCCTTGGTTTTGGTAGTTGTGTTTATAGGGAGTCTTGGACTGGGGTACGGTCTTTGGAAGAACTCGCAATCTTTGTGGTATTTCCAGAAAAGCTCTTATGCTTTAAATCATGATGGTGATATTACAAGCTCAGAGCAATATATGTTGAAGGCTATCGAAGCAGTACCAAATGATTTGTATTTTAGATCTCTGTCACAAATTGAAATAGCTAAATTGGGCGAAATTGTTAAACAAGACCCAAATAAAGTAAAAACAGAAGTTATCCAGCAACAGTTTAGTGATGTTTTATCAAATGCCATAAAAGCATCTATATCTGCAAAAGATATAGATCCAGATAATTATTTAAATTGGTTATCTCTAGGCCAAGTTTATGAGTCAGTTTCTGCTCCTGAGCTTAAAATAGAAGGCGCATTTGAAAGTAGTAAACTTGCTTATACTGAAGCTTTAAATAGAAATCCAAAAAATCCAGCAATTCTAGTTTTTCTTTCTAGGCTTTCAGCAACAAAAGGAGATTTAAAACTTGCTAAACAATATGCAAACGAGGCTATTACTCAAAAAAGAAATTACCTAGATGCATATTTTATGTTGGCTCAGATAGAAGTTTCAGACAATAATATACGTGGCGCAATAGATTCAGTTACTGCTGCAACAATAATTGAACCAACAAATCCCGCAATCTACTTCCAGCTTGGTGTTTTGAAATACAATGCAAAAGATTATACTGGGGCTATTACCGCTCTTGAAAAAGCGACGAGTATGACACCTGATTATGCGAACGCAAAGTATTTTCTAGGACTTTCATATGAAGTTTTGAAGCGTCATAGTGATGCCTTGAAACAGTTTGAAGAGGTTAAACGTACAAATCCAGACAATAAGGAACTTGATCTAATTATTACAAATATAAAAGCTGGTAAGTCGATATTTACTAATACAGAAAATAAAACTCCAGAAAAAAGTAAAACGCTTCCAGTAAAGGAGAAAGTAGATTAAGATAAGGCAATGGTTAAACGCTTTTTGAGTCTACTAAACATTGAGATATCTGGTCTTCACCAAGCAGCATATCTTCTAGGATTTTTTGCTATTTGCTCTCAAGTTCTGGCTCTGTTTCGCGATCGAATGCTTGCATATCAGTTTGGAGCGGGGAACACACTGGATTTATACTATTCAGCTTTTCGAATTCCAGATATTTTGTTTGTAACAGTTGCCTCAATAGTATCAGTTTCGGTACTTATTCCTTTTTTAGTTGAAAGATTTGAAAAAGGGGAAAATGAAGCAAAAGAATTTATAGATAGTGTTTTTACTTTCTTTTTCTTTTTTATAGTTGTAGTTGGAGTTGTAGCTTATATTTTCGCTCCATACATGATGGCAAAATTATTTCCTAGATTGGCAGCAGGAGATTCTTTTGCTCACTTAGTGTCACTCACCAGAATTCTTCTTTTGTCTCCAGCATTTTTAGGTTTTTCCAATTTGCTTGCAAGTATTACGCAGATGAATCGACGTTTTTTTATTTACGCGATTTCTCCAGTCTTGTATAACATTGGAATTATTGTTGGAATAGTTTTTCTTTATCCTAGGTTTGGTTTGGAAGGACTAGGTTTTGGTGTCGCTCTTGGTGCATTTCTGCACTTTTTTATCCAAATTCCGTTTATTGTTTCTCAAGGAATGTTTCCAAAATTTAGATTTCCACTTAAGCTTGAGTTTATTCGAAAAATAGTTTATACCTCACTACCCAGAACTCTAACCGCTTCTTCAAACGAAATTGCCGAACTTTTTCTTATTTCCATTGCTTCATTTTTTGCAGCAGGTTCGGTTGCCGTATTTAACTTTTCCTTTAATCTTCAATCTGTGCCATTTAGTATTATTGGCGTGAGTTACTCGCTAGCCGCTTTTCCAACTTTAACTCGACTTTTCACAAATGGAAACAAGAGTGAGTTTGTCGAGCAAATGATAAACTCAGCTCGGCATATTATTTTCTGGTCTGTGCCTATTTCAGTATTGTTTGTTGTTTTACGAGCGCAGATCGTCCGAACTATCCTCGGAACAGGGCATTTTAACTGGGATGATACCAGATTAACAGCTGCAGCCTTAGCACTTTTTACTATCTCACTTTTAGCTCAGAACATGGTTGCACTTTTCGTACGGTCTTATTATTCGCAAGGAAAAACCAGAACTCCGCTTATTATGAACGTACTTTCAGCACTTCTTATAATTTTTGGAAGTTACTTTTTGGCAGAGCTTTTCCAAACAAATATGTTTTTCAAAAACTTTATGGAGTCTATCTTGAAAGTTTCTGATCTTTCCGGGACGGTTGTGCTAATGCTTCCATTAGGATATTCAATAGGTTTGTTTGTAAACCTCATAACTCATTGGTGGGGATTTACTTGGCACTATCCAGAGTTTTCAAATCCAGTTTGGAAGACACTCTTCCAGGTAACAGGGGCTTCTATGATTATGGGTTTTGTGACATATAACTGCCTAGCACTATTTGATAATGTTTTTGATTTAAACACTTTGTTTGGAATATTTATGCAAGGATTTCTTTCCGGAATAGTTGGTATTATTTCAGCAATCATTGTTTTAATCCTGCTTCAGAGCCGAGAACTGGCGGAAGTTTGGGGAACTCTGCATAAAAAAATCTGGAAGTCCAAGATAATCGCACCCGACGCAGAATTACAATAATTTTAGAAAATTTGGTTTTTGTGCTTAAATGAACACTCAATGGACAGAATACGAAACTTCTCAATCATCGCACACATAGACCACGGCAAATCAACTCTTGCCGACAGAATGCTTGAAATAACAGGTACTATTCCTGCACGCCTTATGCAAGACCAAGTATTGGATTCAATGGAGCTCGAGCGTGAGCGTGGTATTACAATAAAAATGCAACCAGTTCGAATGAACTATAGACTTGCCAATCAAGATTATATTTTAAATCTCATCGATACTCCGGGGCACATAGACTTTTCGTACGAAGTTTCTCGAGCGCTTAAAGCTGTAGAAGGTTCAATACTTTTAGTCGACGCGACTCAGGGTGTTCAAGCGCAGACTCTGACAACACTAAATATGGCGAGAGAAGCAGGGCTTAAAATAATTCCGGTACTTTCAAAAGTTGATTCACCACTTGCTAGGGTCGAGGATGTAAAAAGCGAAGTTGTAAAACTTCTTGAGTGTTCTCCAGATGAAATTTTGCAAACTTCAGGGAGAACTGGAGAAGGTGTAGACAGATTACTTCAAGAAATAATAAAACATATTCCACCACCAAAACAGGCAGCAGATGATACAAGTAGCGCCAAAGATTTTCGCTCACTCATTTTTGATTTTAAATATTCTACTCACAAAGGGGTTATTGTTTTCGTCCGAGTAATTAGCGGAAGTATTTCTCGAAATGTTCCACTTACTTTCAAAATTTCTAAAAAAACTTTTACTTCGCTAGAAGTAGGAATATTTTCACCAAACGAAGTCGCTGTTGAGTCCCTTGGAGCAGGGGAAATAGGTTATATCGTTACTGGTATAAAAGAACCAGGTATTGCGTCCGTTGGAGACACCGTAGCGGGAGTAAATGATATGAATCCTCCACTTGCTGGATATATGTCCCCAAGACCAGTTGTCTGGGCCTCTATTTATCCAGAAAGTCAGGATGATTTTACAACTTTGAAACAAGCACTAGGCAAACTTAAACTTTCTGACTCATCTTATACATATGAAGAGGAATCATCTGGTGCTTTGGGACGAGGCTTCCGTTGCGGTTTTTTGGGGATGCTTCATTTGGAAATTATTACTGAAAGACTTCACCGAGAGTTTAATTTGGATCTGGTTGTAACCATGCCAACAATTACTTACGAAGTTACTTACAAAGCAGGTCCAAAGTCAGGTAAAAAAGAGATCATTTACTCGCCAGCACATTTTCCTGATGAAAATTTGCTTTCGGAGATACGTGAACCTTGGGTAAATGTGGTAATCATTACTCCGGTAACATATATAAGTAACCTCATGCCACTTTTGTACGAGCATGAAGCAGAGTTGGGAAATTCAGAGAATTTTGGAGATGACCGAACAAGACTATTTTTAAAGATGCCACTTCGTGAACTTATGAGAAACTTTTTTGATAAATTAAAAAGTACATCAAGTGGTTTTGCTTCTATCTCTTATGAAATAGAGGGAATGCGTGATGCAAACGTGGTGCGTATGGATATTTTGGTTGCTGACGAAGTTTTACCCGCATTTTCACGAGTTGTTTCTCGAAGAATAGTTGAACAAGAAGCAGAAAGCGCTGTTGAGAAACTTCACTCCATCCTTCCGCGACAAATGTTCGTAATGAAAATTCAAGGAAAAGCTCTCGGCAGAATTATTTCAAGTAGAACCGTTGCTGCATATAGTAAAGATGTAACTCAGCATATGTATGGGGGAGATATCACACGAAAAATGAAACTTCGTGAAAAGCAAAAGAAAGGAAAAAAGAAAATGAAGGAACGCGGTCGTGGCTCAGTGGATATACCACACGATGTATTCCTAAAAATGATGCGAAACTAGAATTTGACGAGGTGTTCATTATTTGTACTATTAGTGAAAGAAGGAGTGAATATGTCAGTTATTTACACAAGTCCTGAAGTTCTAATTGAAGTGGAAGAAGATTTTCGCACCGTCATCGTTCGCTCGACTAGAAGTAAGACCTCAATCAGTGTTCGCGTTGATCCCAAAACTGGAGGTTTGAAAGTTTCTACAACGGGTAAGATGTCTCTCGGTTTGCATCACGGATCGCCAGCAATTGAAGTAGTACCAAAGTAGCCTCAACAAGGAAGTAGCCAATACTTTCTTGTTGAGGCTATTTCTGTCTATGTATCGCAAAGTGGGTGAGACCGATGGCTATCGCATCGAATTCGTCGTCACTGTTAGTAGACTTGTCGACGGCAATTAGTTTTTTAACCATGTCGATCATTTGTCTTTTTTCACTTCTACCGTATCCAGTGATTGCTGTTTTTACTTCTATTGGTGCATATTCAAATACTTTTAGGCCCATGGAGCTTCCGGTATATAAAATTATTCCACGAGCCTCAGCTACTAATAGTGCTGTTTTTTGGTTGGTGCTAAAGAAAAGTTTTTCTGTGGCTAAGGCTTCTGGCTTCCATTTTTTTATTACTTCTTTAATTCGGTTTCCAATAAGTGCTAAACGTTCGTGGTGGGGAAGCGAACTTTTTGTTTTAAAACACTCACTAAACAAAAGTTTTTCTTTACCCTGAGGTCTGTCGAAGGGTTTTTGACCTTTTTCCTTTTCTAAAATTGCTACACCAAGTCTTTCGTATCCGGGGTCAATCGAGATGATTTTCATACAGAAGTTATCTATAGTATATGCTCTTCAATTACTCCATCTTCTATCTTTTTTATATCTTGGGGTGTTGGAGGAACTTCTTTAGCAAACACAGTTAGTTCTTTCTGTTTTTTAAGTTCCTCTTCTAATTTTCGGTTTGTTTTTTTGAGCTTATTGTATCTAAAATAATTTTTAAGACTTTCAGGAAAAACCATTAAAAGAGAAATTAATATTCCTGACAGTATGGAAAGTGTCACAACTGTCGAAAGAGAACCTGTAAATTTATAACCAAAAAATGCAACTGTTATAATTTCTGTGTTTTGTAAAGTAAAAATCACTGCCAGCGCCCCTATTCCAAGCCCCAATATAAATAATATAATCATATTATAAGTATACTCTTTTACTCTGCATTAGTGTAAACATCTTGAACTTCGTCACTTTCTTCAAGCTCATCTATAAGTCGAGATAATTTTTCTCCATCTTCCTCTGAAAGAGGGACCGTTCCCGTAGGAATCCAATCTTCTCCGGGGTTGTGAGTAAAAGCCCATGAAGCTGCGTGAGCTCCAGCCATCGCTAAATCATTTTTCGCTAAAATAGTTTTCACGTCTTGGTTTGCCCGATTTTTATTGTCAGTAAGGCATTCGATGATCATTGCACATCCTCCTGGTCCAAATGCTTCATAAACAACTAACTCTGACTCTCCGGCTTCAGCGGATTTTTTAATCGCACGATCGATATTGTCGTTCGGCATATTCATCGCTCTAGCTTTTTCAATCGCAGCTTTAAGTCCGGGGGAGTTTATGTTTCCACCAGCCTTCTTTGCCTCGATTTGAATAAGTTTAACCATTTTGCCAAAAATTTTTGACTTTTGTCCGTCGGTCTTTTCTTTCTGCCTTTTAATTTTTGACCATTTGTTGTGTCCTGCCATAATCTTGATTCTACTCGGATTATCTAAAAAATCAAAACTCACTTGTTTTTTACTGTATAAGTATTATCCTAATATATAGACATGTGCATTAGATTACGCGAGTGCGTGATCGGTGACGCATGCTCTTTGTTTAGAGGGTGTGCCAAACGATGCTGGGTGAGAAAACGGCAGCCGTGGGCGGCAAGAAGCGGTAAGCCAGCCCCGTATCCGACAAGAGAGTGGACGAGGGGCTTCGGCCCCTCGGACACTTCCCACAATCGTGAGATTCTCAGTAGAGAATTTTCACGATTTTTTATTTATAAAAGTGTTTTAGGGGTAAGGCCTAGGTGTTCGTATCCACTAGCCGTAACAGTTCTTCCACGTGGTGTACGATCTAAAAATCCTAACTGTATTAAGTATGGCTCGTTAAACTCCTCAATGGTCGCTTGTTCTTCTGACATCGCTGCTGCTAAAGTATTTAGTCCAACCGGACCACCAGAAAATTTTTTAATGATAGTTTGTAAAATATCTCGATCGCTCGGTGATAGACCAACTTCGTCGATGCCTAAAAGTTTTAAGGCTTCATCCACGGACTTTTTACTCATTTCTGTTTTATGAACTTGGGCGAAGTCACGAGCACGTTTCAAAAGATAGTTTGCAGTTCGTGGAGTGTAGCGACTTCTTTTAGAAATCTCTTTTCCGGCTTCTTTATCTAAATCAATTCCTAAAATTTTAGCAGAGCGAGTGATTATTTTTTGGATTTCATCATTATTGTAAAACTCTAGCTTAAAAATTCCACCGGAGAAACGTGAACGTAGGGGAGAGGAAATCATAGCGATTCTGGTCGTCGCACCGATCAAAGTAAAAGGCGGAAGCTCGAGTTGGATTGTCCGAGCACTCGGCCCTTTACCAATAATTATGTCGAGCGAACCTGATTCCATTGCGGGATACAGAACTTCTTCAATAGTTTTATTTAGTCGATGAATTTCATCTATAAACAAAATATCTCCAGCCGAAAGGTTGGTTAAAATACTCGCTAAGTCGCCGATTTTCTCTATTGCAGGGCCACTCGTCACTTTCATCTGAGCACTTATCTCTTTAGCTATCAAATGGGCTAACGTTGTTTTACCAAGGCCAGGCGGGCCATAAAAGAGGATGTGCTCTGGAGGGTGTTTTCGCTCTTTTGCGGCTGAAAGCAGGATTTCCAGGTTCTTTTTTATAGTTGTTTGACCTACATAATCGTCCCACTTAGAAGGACGCAGAGTTGTATCCAAAAATAGGCTTTCTTCCACTACAGAATCCTCCTTTTTACGGCTCTGTTGCTTGTTTTTAGGGGCTTTGCTTGACATAAAAACTTTTTTGTGATAAATTGTCTTTACGAGTTTGAATCTTTGAAATTGGCACAATCGAAAGCCTCTTTAGGCTTCTTTTTTTGCTCCAAAATATAAATCTCTAAGCAACTAAGCGCTTTGCGCTTACGAGTACTTCTACGGGGACGCTCTGGTTATTACCTTGTGTAATACGCTGGAGTTATCCTTAGTGAAATACTTAGCTTTTGGTATCGTTATTGAAAGTGTTGCTTAGAGATTTATGCTTTGGAACTCCTCGGAAGCTTTTCTGCTTTAATTCTGCTTTAACTTTATAAAACTCGCTTCTCTAACACTAAGTATAAGTGGCCAAACTTCGAAAGCAAGTAGTTTTTGCACCACACGCTCTCAAAAAACTTCTGTCTATATTGATTTTTCAAACTTTCTGTTGCTAACTGTGACTTATTCCTTCTCTATGTCGATCATTCGGCGTAATTCGTCCATTGTTGTAATACCTTGCAACACTTTCAGCACTCCGTCTTGGGTCAAAGTCAATAATTTCTGATCTTCAGCAGCTTTTTTGATTTCTCTTTCGCTCGGATTTTCTCGGACGATCATTTCTATCTTTTGATTCATTTGAATTCCTTCGTGAATTCCGATTCGGTTTTTATATCCAGTCATATTGCATTCGTCACAGCCCACAGCCTTCCATACTTTTTCTGTTTGTAAACCTTCTAAATACGTTTTATCCGACACTGTTGCCAAAGCTTCGTCAACAATTTTTTTGTCATCACCTTCTAATACAATTTCTTTCCGACAATTATTACAGAGCTTTCGTACAAGTCTCTGCGCCATGGTCAGGTTTATAGCAGAAGAAATAATTTTAGGATTTACTCCAAGATCGATAAGACGAGGGAAAGTTCCAGCAGCATTGTTGGTGTGAAGTGTTGAAAAAACCAAGTGTCCAGTAAGAGAGGAGTTCACAGCAATCTCAGCAGTTTCAGAATCTCGAATTTCTCCAACCATGATTACATCGGGATCTTGTCGTAAAGCTGACCTTAGGCCTTCCGCAAAAGTGTATTTTTTTTCTTCGTCTGTTTGGGTCTGAACAATTCCCGGTAGGTGATATTCAATAGGATTTTCGATAGTGATTATTTTCACTTCTGGAGTATGAATTTTCTTTAAGAAAGCATAAAGAGTCGTAGTTTTTCCAGAACCGGTCGGTCCGGTGAGGAGAATCATGCCGTTTGGTTTCGTTAATTCGTGGAAGATAACTTCCAGAAGTTTTGGGTGAATACCAAGATCTTGTAAGGGCACAGAAATTGCATCTGGATTTAATACTCGGAGCACAATAGACTCTGAATATGCTCCCGGAAGAAGGGAAGTTCGAATTTCAATCTCACTATCTTTAACTTTTATACTAAAGCGTCCGTCTTGGGCACCAGAAACATTTAATTTCAAACTCGAAATAAGTTTTATTCGTGACAAAAGCAAGTGATATGTATCCAAATCAAATTCCAAAATGTCAGTTAGGATTCCGTCGAGTCGATACCTGAGCCGAACATAACCTTCCTCAGGTTCCATGTGAACATCAGAAGCGTTTGTTGCAATTGCACCAGCTAGAATAATTTCTAGGATTCTAGAAATTCTGTAGCTTTTTTTCATTGTTAAAACTTCACTGATGAGTTTAACAACATCAGGTATTTTGTGAACTTCAGAAAGGAATTCGGTAATCTGATCGTTTGAAATATCCAGTGCGCCGGACTTTGTTTCAAAAGAGTAAGACAAATCTTTATATCTATCCCAGACTTTGTTTAAACTTGCGTGAGAAACTAAAAACTGGCGAATCTGGTAACCTTTATTTTTTAATTTTTCTATTGACTCGACAGTTTTGGAATTTTCAGGAGAGAGTACAGCAACATTTAGCATCTTGTCAGTTTCGGTGAAGACACCTATTTGGGATTCTCTAGTTTCTGCTTCTGTTATAACTCTAAGCGCATCAATATCAATAGGGGCAGTAGTCAGGTCAATATAGGGAAGACCACGTTTTTGGGCCATTGCTTGGGTCAGACTTTCTTCTTCTTGTTTTCTCAAGTCTTCCAGACGCTTATTTTGTTTGTCTTCGTCAAAAGTAACCATATCGATAATATTAACATAATTAGCCTTTAAAATAGGCCATTTTTTCAGTGTAAAACTATCTTGACAAATAGCTAAAAAGGGTGTATACTGTATGCAGGAAAGGTAGGTGCTTTATGAAGCACATTTTGGCTTTGGCGCTCATGCTTGGAGCAATCTTCAGCACAGCGTGCGCCAGCGTTCCTGTTGGTGGAGGCATGCGAGTCTACCCACTTGGGGTACCCCCACAGGTCGTCGTGACGAACGGCACAAAGACTGACTGTGACGTTTATCGCAACGGTCAGATGCTGGGAGTAATCCCGGCCGGTGAAACTCGGAATATCACACTCGGATACGTTGTTGGTCAGGTCGTCCTGAACTTCAAAGCATTCGAAGTGAACGAGAAAGGTCAGAAAGTCATCGTTGGCTACTTCAATACCACGGTGTACCGGAGTGGTGGTTATGGTCAGGATTTTCAAGAGCTGACTATCTACTACTTCCAACCTCTTCGAGAATCGGCTTGGTAGTCGTTCAACAGTTCACATGGGTCGCCGGGCTTCTGCCTGGCGACTTTTTTCGTATTTCAGTTGTGGTAGTATGCAGATAATTAACAAGTAATTAAGTAGTATGATTTACAGACCTTCTAATCTTTTAGAAACACAAAAAATTGCCAGTGACTTCGTCTCAGAGCTTTCTCCAAAAGAAGATTCTGCTTTTGTGGTAGGGCTTTATGGAAATCTAGGCGCAGGGAAAACTTCTTTCACTCAAGGTGTAGCAAAAGCACTTGGTGTGGATGAAACTGTGACTAGTCCAACTTTTGTTATCGAAAAAATTTATGAATTAACGAATCAAAAGTTTACGCATCTTATACATATTGATGCTTATCGTTTGGAAAAGTCTGAGGAACTTTTAAACTTAGGTTGGAAAAATATTATTTCAGGCAAAAATAACCTTATTCTTATAGAATGGCCGGAAAGAGTGGCTGACATAATGCCAGAACATACAAAAATCATTCTTGAAACGCTGGATTCTGGAGAATCTCGCAAGATCGAGATTAGCTAGCTTGCAGTGGTATAATTGCTGTAATGTCTAAAACTACTGAAAAGACAAAAGAAAAAGGAGGTAAAAAAACAGTTGCGCTTTTAGACGTGCACGCTATTTTGCACCGATCTTACCATGCGCTTCCTGAGTTTGAATCGAGTTCGGGTGAACCGACAGGAGCACTATATGGTCTTTGTACTTTTCTTATTAAACTAGTGAAAGATGTAAAGCCCGACTATATTATTGCTTGTTATGACTTACCGGAGCCAACAAAACGTCACGAGGTTTACAAAGATTACAAAGCTGGCCGTAAAAAAATAGACGATGCTCTCATAAAGCAACTTGAAAGTTCCAAAGATATTTTTGTTGCTTTAAATATTCCAATGTATTCATCTCCGGGTTTTGAGGCGGACGATATGCTCGGAACTATTGTCGAAACTTTAAAAAATGATAAAAATTCTGACGTTATTATTGCCTCAGGAGATATGGATACGATGCAACTCATAGATGGTGACAAAGTTCGAGTTTACACTTTGAAAAAAGGAATTAAAGATACGATCATTTACAACGAAACTGGAATTCGGGAACGATTTGGTTTTGGTCCAAAACTTTTAACAGACTACAAAGGTCTACGAGGTGATCCATCCGACAATATTATCGGAATTTCCGGTATCGGTGAGAAAACAGCAAGTGACTTGATACAAAATTTCGGTTCAATTGAGGAAATGTATAAGAAACTAAAAAAAGACGAAAAATCTTTTATAAAAGCTGGAATAAAGCCACGAGTAGTCGAACTGCTAAAGTCAGGGGAGGAAGAAGCTATTTTTTCTAAAACTTTGGCGACAATACGACGAGATGCGCCGATTCATTTTAAAATTCCAGAAAAAGTTTGGAAGGAAGACGTTGATATTAAAAAAGTTCAGGATTTGTTTGTTGAATATGAGTTTAGAACTTTAGCTTCAAAATTTGCTGAAGTTTTGTCTATCGAACTGCCAGCTGGTGTAGTTGCCGAAGCAAGCCCAGAAGAAGTTTACGAAGTTGGGCTTTTGCTTTGGATTGTTGATTCAAACAAAACTACGCCGGACTTAGACGATATTCTTTCATATACTCATACCAACAATATAAAAGATGCCCGAGTGGTGTTAGAAAAAATTATTAAAGATCAGAAACTGTCTTTTGTATTGGACGAAATCGAAATGCCACTTGTGCCGATAGTGAGAGAGATGAAAGAGATAGGAGTGAAGCTTGATGTCGATAGACTGAAAGAGCTTTCAAAGAAATACCATAAAGAAGTAGCAAGTTTAGAGAAAAAAATCTGGAAAATAACAGGCGAGGAGTTCAATATTTCTTCTCCAAAACAACTTGGTGAAATGCTTTTCGTGAAAATGGGATTGAAAGCAAAAAACCAAAAGAAGAATGCTTCTGGTGGATTTTCAACAAAAGAATCAGAACTTGAAAAACTTAAAGACGAACATCCCATAGCTGGATTTGTTTTGGAATACAGAGAGCTTACAAAACTACTCGGTACATATATCGATGCAATGCCAACACAAGTGGATAAAAACAACAGGATTCATTCGACCTTTCTTCAGGCTGGATCAGCTACAGGTAGAATGGCGAGTCAAAACCCCGGAATACAAAATATTCCAAACAAAACAGAGCTTGGTCGGGAAATACGCAAATCTTTTATCGCTGAGAAAGGTTACAAAATAGTTTCTTTCGACTACTCCCAGATCGAACTTCGTATTGCAGCAATTCTCTCAGGAGACAAAAAACTTATTGAAATTTTTAAGGAAGGTAAAGATATTCATAACGCTGTAGCGAGTGAAGTGTTTGGGGTAAAGGAGTCTGAGGTGACTAAAACTATGCGAAGTCATGCCAAGGTTATAAATTTCGGAGTGATGTATGGAATGGGTGTGACAGCTTTGCAAAAAAATATTGGCACGGATCGAGCTGAAGCTCAGAAGTTTTTGGATGAATATTTCCAGAGATTTATTGGTTTGGCAGAATATTTAGAAAAAGTAAAAAGAGAAACAGAACAGAAGGGATACACAGAAACATTTTTCGGAAGACGAAGGTATTTTCCAGATATTCACTCAAAGCTTCCATTTATGAAAGCTTCCGCTGAAAGAATGGCTATAAATGCACCGATTCAGGGAACAGGTGCAGATATTACAAAACTTGCTATGGTAGAGATTGATAAGTTTTTGGTAAAGAAAAATCTTAAAAAAGATGTTCGACTTTTAATGCAGGTGCATGACGAACTCGTTTACGAGGTAAAAGACGGAATAGTTGAGTCTGTTGCTCCTGAAATAAAAAATATAATGGAGGGGATTATTGATCCAAAGAAAACTTACGGAATAGTTTGCGAAGCAAATGCTTCAGCGGGGGACAATTGGGCAGAGACTAAAGAGATAAAATAATGTTGTATTTAATCTACGGAACAGATAGGGATAGATCCAGGAAAAAATTGCATGAGCTTTTGGATTTGGCTAAAAAAAAGCGACCAGATGCAGAACTTTTTAAACTAAACACTGAAAATTGGAAGGAAAGCTTGTTTGATGAGCTTTTAGTTGCGCAGGGATTGTTTGAAACAAAGTATACAACTGTCTTGGACGGACTTTTTGAAAAAAAAGAGATCAAGAGTTATATTTTAGATAAAATAGAAGAAGTAGGAAAGTCAGAGCAGATTTTTTTGATGCTTGAAGGAAGTATGGATGCCACAACTCTAAAAAAAATTGAAAAGCATGCAAAGCAAGTTCAGCAGTTTGTCCTGCCTGCGCAGGCAGGAAAAAATACGTTTAATATTTTCGGGGTGACAGATGGACTAGTCGCGAAAGATAAAAAGAGACTTTGGATTTCATATCTAGATACGGTTAAGAGGGGAATTGCGCCCGAAGAGGTTCATGGAATATTTTTCTGGCAGGTTAAAAATATGATTCTAGCTTCCAGAGCTGGTGACATCAAAACATCAGGACTTTCGCCATATGCATACAAAAATGCACTATCTGGGGGTAGAAATTATAAAACTGAAGAACTTTTAGGGATGTCGAATGATTTGGTCCAAATGACTCATAAAGTACGACAAGGAAAAGGTGAGTTGGAAATTATGCTAGAGAAGTGGGTGTTGGGGTTGTAATTGACTAAACAATAAAATTGTTTAACATGGTTTTTAGAGATGGGAGGAGA
>JANWHC010000002.1 GCA_025450615.1 Minisyncoccota bacterium | reverse complement strand
ATAGAGGATTTGTGTAATAAAGTAGAACCAAATCACGATTTAATTATTAAAAAAATAAAAGATATTTCTAGTGGCTTTGTTTTAGTTTCAAGCGTAGGCGCTTTTCTAGTAGGTGTTTTAGTTTTCTGGAGTCATTTTTCTTCTACATTTTAATTTTTTTAAAACGAAACCCGTTGGCGACTACATTAGTCGTCAACGGGGCAGATGTCTTCATGAGCTTGGCGAATATTCGCCAAGCTATCCAACGCAAGCAATTCTCTCCGTGCTCTCTCTTCGCGGAGCTTTCTCTGTTTGGCTTTGGCTCCACGTCGGCCCAGCTCTGAGAGAGCGTTCCTGTCTCCAGAAAGTATTGCCTGCTTTACTTTTGTTGGGGTCATACGACCTCCTCTGTCTACCATTATAGCATACTTGTGCCTCTACTGTCAAGTTAAATCAACAGTACAGAGTCGAAAAAAGGGACTGGCTGTATACTGGTTGGTACAACCAATCCCTTTCGTGTACGTGAGGTGGGTCATCAGTCTTCCTTCCGAGCGAGTTCTTTCAGTCTGTTGGATATGAGCTTGCGAAGCTCGGCAACTTCAGGGTGATTTATCTGTCCAGCCTGAACAATGCCGGCGTTCACAATTTTCCAGTGGTGGGTGGCGAGCAGAGCTTTCTCTGAATCTGGACCGTCAGCGATCATAAGTGCGATGCCGTCAGCGATCAGATTCAAAGTTTTTTCGTCTTTTTTTTCGGCAGTAGCCATGTCCTTAACCTCCTTTCTGGCTGTAATTATAAATTATGCTAGAAGTGTGTCAATTACTGATTTAACGACATCTCCATCTGCTTTTCCTTTCAAATCTTTCATTACAGAACCCATAAGTTGACCAGCTTTTGATTTAGCTTGCCCTGAGTCTATCGAAGGGTCGATATTCATCTCAGCCATTTTTGCTTTTACAACTTTCTCAACTTCTTCTTTCGGCATCATTGCTGGTAAATAAGTTTCAAGTATCACGAGCTCCGCTTTTTCACTTTCAGCAAGTTCAGGTCGGCCTCCAGCGACAAACTGCTCTATAGAATCTTTTCTTTGTTTTACTGCCCGACGAATTACATTTAGAGCTTCTTCGTCAGAAAGGGGGTCTGTCGGTGTTCGTTTAAGGCTTACTACTTCGTTTACAAAAGCCGCTGAAAGTCCTTTAACTACTGAAAGTCTAACAGAGTCCTTTGCTTTCATTGCTTCTTTAATCTCGTCTTTTATTTGTTGTTGTATAGACATAATTAATAAGATTACCACAACCAATATTATTTTGGTAGAATTGTCTTATGGAACCTACGACTATTATTTTAGTTTTAATTGCCTTGGCAATTGGTTTTGGTATCGCTTTTTTTATGCGACCCAAACAAGCTTCCAATGAAACTGGTTTAAATCTTATACTTCAGCAAATGAATGAGTTAAGTCGAGTTGTGGATTCAAAAATTGGAGAATCAACTAAAGAAATGCAGGCGTCGGTAAGGCATCAACTTTCGGAATCAGCCAACCTAATACGTGAAGTGACGACAGGACTTACTAAACTTGATGAGACAAACAAGCAAGTCGTGTCTTTTGCAGACCAGCTTCAAAACTTACAAGATATCTTGAAAAACCCAAAACAGCGAGGAATTTTGGGAGAGTACTATTTAGAAACACTTTTGAAAAATGTTTTAGCGCCAAGCCAGTACCAGATGCAGTATGCTTTTAAAAACGGGGAGATCGTGGATTGTGTGGTTTTTGTAAAAGACAAGGTTATTCCCGTTGACTCAAAGTTTTCTCTGGAAAATTACAACCGAATGATTGAAACAGGAGACGCTACAGAAAAAGCTCGACTAGAAAAACTTTTTGTAAATGATCTCAAACTTCGAATTCAGGAAACAGCCAAATATATACGGCCAGAAGAGGGAACAATGGAGTTTGCATTCATGTTTATCCCTCACGAGGCTATTTATTATGATCTTTTAATAAACAAGATAGGTGCAATAACTGAGGATACTGAAAATCTTATTCAGCGTGCGGCAGGAAAATACAAAGTTATCATCGTTTCGCCAACATCTTTCTTGGCTTACTTGCAGACAGTTTTGCAAGGACTCAAAGCAATGCAAATTGAAGAAAAAACCAAAGAGATTCAAAAAAATATTACAAATCTAGCAACTCATTTGAAGACATACGAAGAGTATCACAGCAAACTCGGCAACTCACTTTCCACTGTCGTAAATCATTTTAACAACGGCAGTAAAGAATTTAAAAAAATTGATAAAGATATTGTGCGCATAACAGGGGATTCAGTTGGTTTTGAACCAGCACTTATTGATAGGCCAGATACAGAGGAATAATTGATATATCACTAAATTTAGTGTACAGTCTTTCTTTAGAAGAGGTCCAAATTGGATGAACTGATTGTTCCGTTAACCAAATCGCCACTACCATTCAAAGGAAGGGTAGGTAAGCTGGAAGATCAAGACTGGTTTGTAACATGTCAGCTTGCAGTCGAGAGACTTCGGAAATCTCCACGTTCGAAGATTGCAATCATTTCGGATGTGGAGATTCCTGGTGCTGGACACGAAGCACATCACTACCTCCAGACTTTCACAAAAATGGGAGTTAGTGACGGTCAGATTCTTTTCATCAAAGCTGAGCATGAAACCATCGGGCAGATCGAGAGGGCTTTGATCGAGGCGTCTCGTCGCAACATGCGCCTCATGTTCATTTCCTCAGCCTTACACTACCCAAGAGTCAGGTGGCTCACTCTAGGCAAGAATGTTAGCCACAGAGTTGTATATGGGACCCCACGTCCCAAAGAAGCCCTGACTGACCTTCTGCTAGCAGTTGCCTTTCCAGTTCTCGACCTTCTTGGTTTTCGAAGGAAATTCCAAGAAATGACTAGAAAGCGTAGGCTTTCTGGCAAAATCTAACCCCGTGGCGCAATGCGTCACGGGGGTTCGCTTTATATAAACACTTGCCAAAATAGACCTTTTTTGCTATATTTTTACGACTTAAATATATGGAATTCGCAGTTATTAACACAGGCGGCAAACAATACAAAGTCTCAAAAGGAGACACTCTTAAAATCGAGAAAATCGTGGGTGATTTCAAGGTAGGAGACAAGATTGTTTTTGATAAAGTTATGCTTGTAGACAACGGCAAAGATGCAACCATCGGAACTCCTTTTATTCCAAAAGCTTCTGTCGAGGCAACATTAGAAGAGATCGGCAAGAATGCGACAATAGAGGTAGTTAAATACAAACCAAAGTCTCGATATTTTAAAAGAAACGGACATAGACAGCCTTTTTTCAAAGTTAAGATAAGTGCAATAAAATAATACGTAGTAATATAAAAAGATCAGGCGCTCCTGTGTGGAGCGCCTTTTCTCAATTTGGTTTTGTGGGCGGGATGCGCTTTTTTAGGTACTCGACAGCATCCTCGATGTTCTTAAACTCGTATTCCTTCTGGACCTCCAAGACTTTTATTAAGACGATCACGTTTGACCACCCGTACTTTTCGGCAAGGTACTTGATGTCGTCCCTGGAAACATCCATAAGGTTCATTTCGCTCTCCATTCCAAATAATACCTTTTTACTTTAGTTTTTCCAAACTATTGGCGGTTTTTCAGGGCGTTTTTTATCGTGTCGCTATCTGAGTACTCAAGCTCTGTGCCTGTTGAGAGTCCGCGACCAAGAGTTGAAATTTTTATGTTGTTTTTGTCGGCAAGAGGTTTCAAGATTTCAGAGAGATAGTTTAAAGTATTTTCGCCTTCTGGATTGTAATTTAGAGCAATTATTATTTCAGACAATCTATCTCCATTGCCAGCTTTAGCTTTTTTCTCAATACTTTCCAAAAGTTCTTTTTGCCGAATTCTTTTTTCAGGATTTTTCTCTAAAATTGGTACATTTCCACCTAAAATAAAATAATATCCGCTATAAAATTTTGTTTTTTCTATATTTTCAAAATCAACATCGTGACTTAGGAGCATTAAAGATTTTTTATCACGCGTGGTGTCCCGACAAATAGGGCAGGTGGAAGCTGTGCCGTTTGGAAAGAAGCGAAAACATGAGTCACAAGTGTGTACCGTCGATCGGACCTCAGAGATGAGTTTACTTAAATCGCTAGCGTAAGCTTTATTTCGGTTCAGTAAAAAATAAACAAATCTTTTTGCTTGTCTTGGTCCTATACCTGGGAATTCTTTGAAGAGTTCTATTAATTTCTGAGTATTGTCCATTTTATTTACTTTATCTTAACAAAGATAGGGAAGTATAAGAAGTAACTTAACCTTGACAAAATATAAATAACGTGCTAATTTCCAAAGCAGAAAGTTCACTAACATAACCCGTACAAGGAGACAAAATGGATTTCATCGGAGACCCGAATCAAGCGAAGAGCGATCGCAACAAGTTCGTCCTTCTCAGCATCCTTTCTTTCTCGATTTTGGTCGGTGGTGCAATTGCTGGATATCTGCTCTGGAAAGAGCTAGGTCCGAAAAGCGACACAGTCGCCACCTACGACGAAGCGGTGGAGAAGGCATCTTTCCTCGAAGCTGGTGGAGTCAGCCGTGCCAACGTCTCCGTCTGGCTCCACTCCAAGTGGGATTCGTCCCTAGGAATCGAGTCTCTCTCGCTTCATACTGACTCAATCGGTGTTGCGAACCCAGTGTGGTACAATCTCATTTTGGAAGATCCAGATAAGGTAGTGTCTCCTTACGATAAACAAGGATTTATGGGAGACGCAGAGGACGTTCGACGCCTAGAAAGTCTTGCACTTTCCCGCAAAGTTCGTCTTGTTCCCACAGTAACCAATGTTGGTACGTGGGGCGTCAATAGCGCAGGTCTCGTCAAACTGCTTCGGAGCGACAAAGGTTTCGTCAAACAAATTGTGAACATCGCCAGTAAGGAGTCATACTCTGGTCTGGATTTCAATTTGGAAGGCGTAACTGAGAAAGATCTCCAAGTTCTTGCAGACTTTTACAAAGACGCCGCTCGAGAACTTCATAAGTTGGGCAAGACGATTTCAGTCACACTCGACGGGGAGGTCCTAACTCCAGAAGCACAAAACTTGTGGAGCGAAATCGCTGCAGTTGTGGATGGGGTCAAGGTCTTGGTCTACACGGAACATGTGAAGGCAAATGATCCAGGGCCGATAGCATCCGTTGGGTGGAGCAAGAAGAAATTGGAGCATTATCTTATCTTCATTCCAAAGGAAAAGCTCGTGCACTCCATGGCTTTGTATGGGCAGTCCTGGACACGGCACACGGTGGGCTGGATAAACCCAAAGGTTGTAGATTCGCGTGGTGGTGCAGGAACTGGCCATATGTACAATCAAGGGCCTCTAGACAGTAAGGAAATCAAGTTGGAGCGAGACTCTGACGGAAATCCTCACTGGACTACAAAAGAGGATGTCGGTAGTTTTTCATCGAGGGCCGGGCATTGGGACGATACAACCTGCATCACTGAACACTGGTTCGAAGATGTCGTAAGCATCAGGAACAAAGTCGTGATGGCCCAAGAGCTGGGCATAACGCACTTTGCGTTCTGGCGCATCGGCGGTGAGGACCAACGCATCTGGAAGATGATGCAGGGTAAGTAGTTCTGTAAGGAAGGGCGGACTCGCGAGAGCCCGCCCTTTAATTTTTTTAAAATTCGGAAAATTGCTTCTCCGCTCCGCCGTATTGACTCTTATCCATACTTTGAAAAGTTGCTTTTTTATCATTGAAAAATAGCTCCACTTTTCCAGTCTCACCGTTTCGGTGTTTTTCAATTAAAATTTCTGCAATATTTGTTTTTTCTGAATCCTCTTTGTATTTATCTTCACGATGAATAAACATAACAATATCAGCGTCTTGCTCAATTGCTCCAGAGTCCCGCAAGTCCGAAAGTCGAGGTCGTCCACCACGCTGTTCAACCGCTCGAGAGAGTTGAGAAAGAGCAAGTACGGGCACATCGAGTTCACGAGCTAAATTTTTAAGCGACCTAGAAATCTCTGTCACTTGCTGAACGACGTTATCAGTTTTTGTATTTGTTGGAACCATGAGCTGTAAATAGTCGACAATAATAAGCCCTAAACCTTTTTCAGATTTTAGTCTTCTAGCCACGGAGCGCATTTTCAAAATATTATTTCCCGGCTGGTCGTCAATAAAAATCGGCGCTTTACTTAGCTTGTCTAGTGCAGTCCGAATCGATCCAAAGTCATCTTGTCTTGAGAGTTTTCCGGTTCGAAGTTTCCAAGAATCCACATTTGCTTGAGCGGCAAGCATACGGTCAACCAACTGCTGGCTACTCATTTCAAGTGAGAAAATTCCCACTGGTATGTTGTTGTCAACCGCTGCTTGACGCGCAATGTCTAGGGCGAGCGAAGTTTTTCCCATACTTGGACGCGCCGCCAAAATAATTAAATCAGATTTTTGCAGTCCTGAAGTTTTACTATCAATGTCAGCAAAACCAGTTGGAACTCCACGAAGTCCGTCTTCACCACTGTGAAGTTTATCCAGTCTTTCCCAAGCTTCTGCGAGCTCGTCTTTAATCGGCGTAAATTTATGAGAAGTGTGAGTGTTGGTAACTTCAAAAAGTTTTTTCTCAGCATTGTCGATGATCTCCGCAAGCTCTTTCGTTTCATCATAACCAATTTGTGAAATGTGATCAGATGCTTCGATAAGTCTTCGCATCATATATTTTTTCTGTACAATCTCCGCATAGTAAACTGCATTTGCCGAACTAGGCACAACGTTTACTACTTCAGTGAGATAGGTGTTTCCACCGATTTGGTCCAGCCATCCTTTTTCTTTAAGTAAACTTGAAACAGAAAGTAGGTCGATAGGGGAACGTTTAGAAAAAAGTTCCATCATAGTTTCAAAAATAACTCTGTGTTTTTCAGAATAAAAAGAATCCAATGTTATGATTTCAGAAATATCAAAAAGAGTTTCAGGGCGAAGCATTATCGAGCCAAGTAAAGCCATCTCCGCATCCAAATTCTGTGGAGGTATGCGAAGCCTATTTGGAACTGTTTGGGTGATTACATTTTTAAAACCTTGAGGCATGAAAACATTATCAGGTCTATATGCTTTGCCGGCAAGTTTTCGATTAGGGGATAATGTGTGGATTGATAAAACCCACTAGAATATGCCAGTTTCTAGTGGGTCTCACGAGTTTATTACGCGTTTTAAGTATTTCCTACTCCTTTTGCAGTGAGATTCGTCTTTACAGTTGCATGTGCCTTTCTCACAACCAGATAGCAAGGCATCAGCCAGCTTTTTTCTTAAAGCTTTACTGGACTCTCTCGAAAGGACCTGCTTATTTTTGGATTTTGCCAAGAATCCTCCAAAGTTCTCAGAGATTTATATCACATCTATAATGGAGTCACAACACTACCTTCCTCCGTATCTTTTACTTTAAACCCTAGTTTTTCAATCTCTAAACGCAATTCATCACTTTTAACGAAATCTTTATTTTCTCGAGCTAAATTTCTCTCTTTTAATAAGTTTTCTACTTTTTCAGGGATTTTGATTGTGGTTTTTTTATTTAAATTTAGCCCTAAAACTTTATCAAACTTTAAAATAAGTTTCTTTTTTTCCTTATTTTCTATCTCATCATTTTTTGTAAGCTCCCAAATGAGGGCAAGGGCGCTTGCGGTGTCCAAATCATCATTTATAAGTCGATTAAATTCATCTTTATATTCTTTTATTTTTGCCTTTTGATTTGTAGACAAACTTTCCGTGTTTGTATCAAACTCCCTTAGTTTGGCTCTAAGTTTTGAAAGCGAAGTATGTGCACTTTCTAGAGCTTCCCAACTAAATTGAAGCGGAGTTGAGTATCGAGCTCCCAAAAAAACATATCGCAAAGCTAAAGGATCAATCTTTTTCTTTTTTAAAACCTTGAGTGCAATAAAATTATCTCCAGACTTTGCCATTTTCTCGCTACCGTTTTCTGTCGCCATATTCAAGTGAGCATTGTGCATCCAGTAATGAGCATATGGATATCCAGCTGAAACTGCTTGAGCGATCTCGTTGTTATGATGCACTGGGATATGATCAATGCCACCAGTGTGAATATCAAACTCGGGTCCTAAATATTTTACAGACATAGCTGAACATTCAATATGCCAGCCAGGGAAACCTTTTCCAAACGGAGCATCATATCCAAGCTCGTTGTTGAATTTCCAAGAAAATTTCCACAGTGCGAAGTCGCGAGAGTTTCTTTTTTCTGGATTTAAACCAATTCGTGATTGTTCATCCTCGCTCAGGTTTATGTTTCCAAGTTTGCCATAGTCAGCGAATTTTTTAATATCAAAATATATTCCGTCAGAAGTTTTGTAAGTAAAACCACCTTGATCAAGTTTTTCCACTAAATCAATATCTTCTTTTATATGCTCTGAGGCAAAAGGGAAGTGCTCAGGAGTTTCAATACGTAACTCCTTTAAATCTTTTTTAAATTTCCCAAAATACTTGTCGGCAACTTCTCGCATCGCGACCAAAGTCAGTGGCTTTTTCTCTCGCTTCAAGGCTTTGGTCATTTTGTCTTCACCGTCGTCAGCATCACTCGAGAGGTGACCGATGTCTGTAATGTTTACAACTTGGTTAACTTTGTATTTGTTGTATTCAAAAGTTCTGCGTAGAGTGTCCGCAAAAACATAGCTTCGGAGGTTTCCAATATGAGCGTAGTTGTAAACTGTAGGTCCACAGTTGTACATTGAAACATGACCTTCTTTTAAGGGCTTAAACTCTTCTTTTTTTCCAGATAAGGTGTTGTGGAGATAAATATTCATACTCTATATATAGGCTAAGAGTATACTAACGACAATGCTCACAATAAACAAGACCGAGCCGATGATGGTAAATTTCTTAACTGTCTCATTTTGTTTAGAGGTCAAAAGAGCGTGGTTGGTCTCACGAAGCTCGCGGAGAAGATCCATGTTCGAATGTATGGTCGCATTAATCTTTAAGTAATCAATCAGTATGCTTTCTAGCTCATGACCAAAGTGTTCGCCAAAGATCTCCGAGCCTCTTTTTTGTAAAGATTCTAAAATCTCTTTATGAAAGTCTGTAACGCGTTTAAAGTTGAGTAATGTTCTTGTAATGTCAGAGATTTGCACCACCATTTCTTTTTCTTTGCCTTTAAAAATTTTGGCTGTAGTGTCTTCGGTCACGTCTTCAATATGTTCAAGTTCCTCAAAAAGGGAATTATAAAGCTCACGAAGCATGTGAGTAAAAATAGTGTGGGTGACTTTATGAGGTTTATCTCCGTGCTTATCCAAAATCTGATTAACTTCTAAATCTTTACTAAATTTGTGTAGAGCATCGATCGTGTCATACCTTGCTGTGATTAAAACATCTTTACCAATAATAAAATCAATCTCCTGACTTTTGTTCTCTTCATTATGAGTATGTTTCCAAGCTGGGAAGTGTAGAATACAATATATATACTCATCGTGAAATTCTATTCTAGGCTTGGGTGTTACAGAAGTTAGCTCTTTAGCAATAAATGGATGGATATTGTATTGATCCATCAGTTTATGGATTTCTTCCGGAGTTCCACTATCAACATCAACCCATTTTTCTCCGTTGTATTTATAGGTGTTTATCATTTACTTTATTATACCCGAAATAATTTGACCGCAAAAGAGTATATTGAGATAATAGAAAGCAAATGTCGAACTTTTTTAAATATCGCGCGTATGTTCTAGCCGTCCTCGTTTTAGTAGGCGGTATATTTTTTTCCGGATTTTATGTAGGGCAAAAAAATGTTCCGGATTCCAGTAAAGCGGTTGGCGTTACAAACAAAACAGATTCAACCGGAAAAGCAGGCGACGTCGATTTTGAAGCATTTTGGAAAGCTTGGAATATTTTAAATGAAAAATATGTTTCAACAAATAGCACAACTACAGAGTCGAAAGTAGACAACCAAGCCAGAGTTTATGGAGCAATTTCAGGAATGGTTGACTCTCTAGGCGATCCGTACACAATCTTTTTCCCTCCAGTTGAATCAAAAGGTTTCAATGAAGAAATAAAGGGTCAAATAGAAGGAGTTGGAATGGAGGTTGGTATAAAAGAAGGTGTTCTTACGGTTATTGCTCCACTGAAAGACACTCCTGCATACAGGGCCGGTATAAAAACAGGGGATAAAATTTTAAGAATCAATGATACATTTACCGACAAATTAAGTAGTGAAGAAGCGATAAAACTTATACGTGGACCAAAAGGTACAGAAGTTAAATTAATTATTTTACGAGATGAAGTTAAAGAACCAATCGAGTTAACACTTGTTCGAGATGTAATAAATATTCCAACAGTAGATACTGAAATCCGTGGAGAAGTTTTTATAATAAGGCTTTATAGTTTCTCAGCTGTTTCTCCAGATTTGTTTAGGGGCGCACTTCGCGAATTTATAGATTCAGGAAAATATAGATTAATAATAGATTTACGCGGAAACCCCGGTGGATATTTGGAAGCTGCTGTAGATATTGCTTCATGGTTTTTACCAGCAGGGAAAATTGTTGTAAAAGAAGATTTTAGAGATGAAAAAGATAATCAGATTTTCCGAAGCAAAGGATACAATATTTTTAATGATTCACTTAAACTTGCTGTACTTATAGACGGTGGTTCTGCTTCCGCTTCCGAAATCCTAGCTGGAGCTTTGCACGATCATGGTGT
>JANWHC010000001.1 GCA_025450615.1 Minisyncoccota bacterium | reverse complement strand
TGGGTGCTATTTTGTACAGATAAGATTTATGTGTAAGTTATACTACGTGGATTATTTTTTTAACGTGAACTTTATTATCGAAATTCATTTTTCTTTTTGTGCCAAACTTTATAGTTCCAGAAGTTAGTGCAAACAATGTATGGTCTTTACCCATTCCTACGTTTTTTCCAGGGAGAACGTCTGTTCCTCGTTGTCGAATAATCACAGAACCAGCCTGTGCTTTATCTCCCTCTGTTATTTTAACGCCGAGATACTTTGGATTCGAATCTCGACCGTTTTTGGTTGTACCCGCGGACTTTTTATGTGCCATATAATGTTAGAATTCTTAAATTTGACGATCTTCTTCGTTGGAAAACCAAATGTTCTCGTCACCTTACGACTAAGTAAGGCTCCTCGCTCATTTGACTTTCCGCCTTGAACCTCATCCAAATTTAAGAATTCTAGTGTTAATTCTTATTATTTGGTAATGTCTTAGCTGTATGAGTATAAGGGAAACCCTCGAAAAAATCAAGCCCATATATCCGGTACTCCTAATAGTCATTTTAGCCTCTATTTTCTTTGCTTTAGGCCGTATTTCAGCCTTAAAAGAGCAAAATGAGCCTCTAAAGGTTGCTCAAGCGGAAACCACACAAACTAGCAATGTAATAAATAGTGTGGTAGAAAGTAATACAAAGGTAGGTACTACAACTCAAAACCAAGGTGGCTTGCCTGCGCAGGCAGGTGAAGTCATCGGTTCCAAGTCTGGTAAAAAATACTATTTTCCTTGGTGTGGAACGGTAAAAAGAATTAAACCTGAAAACCAAGTTCATTTTAATTCAATTGAAGATGCGAAGAAGGCAGGATTTACAGCAGGCGGCAATTGCAAAGGACTTCAATAATTCTGATATTTTTTTGAAATTACATTAAAAATCTGTTAAAATAAATAAAATGAAACATACAATCTTCTCGCACATTCGAAAATTCTTTACTAAAAAAAGAATTATCTGGACAGTCGTTATTCTAGTAGTTCTCGGATTGGGTTATCTTATTTTTGGCGGAGGTGGAAGTAAAAGTACAATCCAAACAGCAAAAGTTTCTGTACAAGATGTTAAAAAAACAGTTTTAACTACTGGGCAAGTAGTTAGTTCAACAGACCTATCTTTAAGCTTTCAAACGAGTGGTTTTGTTCGTCGAATAAATGTAAGAGAAGGTGATACTGTAAGAGCGGGTCAGACTTTGGCCGTGCTTGATCAGGGCAACGCTATTGCTCAACTCGAAAGTGCTCAAGGCTCGCTTAAGCAAGCTCAAGCCAATTACGACAAAATTCGTTTTGCCGCAACAACTGTCGATATTGCTGTTAGCCAAGCTGCAGTTTCCGCCGCGCAAACTACTCTCGACAATGCAAAACAAAATCTTATAAACGAACTCTCAACTGCTTATAACAACACAAACACAGCAGTTCTAAACTACACCAACGTTCTTTTCTCAAATCCTCAGTCAAACTTTCCTCAGTTTGGTGTTTCGGGAACTATTCAAACAAACGCACAGTTAGTTAATACAATAAACAACGACAGAATTTCTCTAAATCTTCTTTTACCAAAGTGGCAAGCAGAAGTAGCTGGAGTTAATTCAGGAAATATTGACGCAGTTATTCAAAGTTCACTTTCAAATATTTCTTTTGTAAGTAATTATTTGAATAACATCATTACTGTTCTCGCGACTTACACTCAGGTTACAGGTGGCGGAAGTCAGACCACGCTTTCAACATATCAGTCTGGAGTTTCTACCGCAAAAAGCACAATAGATGGAGCTGGAACAACTATAACGTCTGATATTCAAGCAGTAAAAACAGCCGAATCATCTCTTACATCAGCAAAAGCTGCGCTTAGTCTGAAACAAGCCCCAGCTAGACCTGAGGATGTGGCAATTGCTGAAGCACAAGTTTTGTCGGCTCAAGGCCAAGTTCACTCAGCAGAAACTGCTCTAAACAACACAATTATTTCTGCACCAACAGACGGAACAGTTACAGTGGTTGATATTAAACTTGGCGAGCTAGCAACTGCTGGAAAAGAAGTGATGAAATTACTCAATGTCGGTGAACTTCACACAGAGGCACTTGTTTCTGAAGCAGACATAGCCGCGCTCACTGTTGGTCAAGATATCGACATGACTTTTGATGCACTTGGTCCAGACAAACATTTCATTGGAAAAGTTTTGACAGTAAATCCAGCTTCGACTGTCGTCTCTGGAGTTGTAAATTACAAAGTTACAGGAAACTTAGAAAATATCCCAGGCATAAAACCAGGTATGACCGCAAACATGACAATTCTCGTGGCAGAAAAGAAAAATATTTTAGTTGCACCAAATAGCGCGATCATAAACAAAAACGGTAAGAAATTTATTCGCATCGTGGACGATCCAAAAGCAAAAACTTATCACGAAAGGGAAGTAACCACAGCCTTAGAAGCTGACGGAGGATTAACCGAGATTACCTCTGGACTAACAGCAGACGAAGAAGTTGTAACTTATTTGAAGTAGCTGTAATAAATTTTGCGATGTCTCTCATTCATATAGAAAACTTAAAAAAAGACTACCAAAGTGAAGGTGTCTCAACTTCTGTTTTACACGGAGTTGATTTCGATATGGACAAAGGTGAATTTGTGGCCATCATGGGTCCGTCTGGTTCCGGAAAGTCCACCTTGATGCATATTTTGAGTTTTCTTGACCGGCCTTCGTCAGGAATTTATGAGTTTGAAGGAGTTGATACTCATAGCTTTAGTAAAGATTATTTAGCTGAACTTCGAAACGAGAGAATTGGTTTCGTTTTTCAGTCTTTTAATCTTCTTCCAAGAACTTCTGTTTTAGATAATGTAAAACTTCCTCTTATATATAGTAAAAAAGGTAACCATGACGACTTAGCCAAAAAAGCTTTAGCTTCAGTTGGACTTTCACACCGGCTAGAGTACTACACAAATCAAATTTCTGGAGGAGAAAAACAGCGTGTAGCGATTGCTCGCGCGCTTGTTTGTGATCCAGCTGTCATTTTTGCAGATGAACCGACCGGAAACTTGGACTCAAAATCTGGAAACGCCGTGCTTTCTATTTTGCAAGAGTTAAATAATAAAGGTCACACTATTATTTTAGTTACTCACGAACAAGATACAGCAAATCACGCCAAAAGAATTATTCGTATTAAAGACGGAAAAATTGTTTCGGATGAAAAAGTAAAAGACAGAACCATCGCTGCTGTGGATTCTGAATTGAAAAAATAAAATGGATTTTCTAAGCACAATAAGAATGACCGTGCGAAACTTGCTCGCGAGAAAAGGTCGCTCACTTTTAACAATGCTCGGGATCGTGATCGGAGTTGCTGGCGTGATCATTATTATTTCTCTTGGTGCCGGTGCACAAAGTTTGGTTTTGGGTCAAGTCAACAAGCTTGGTTCAAATTTACTTTCAGTTCAGCCCGGAAAAAGTGATACCAACGGTCCACCCGCTCAAGCTTTTGGAGTGGTCATTACAACTTTAGTAAATGCTGACACTCTAGCTCTCCGCACACTTTCTCAAGTACCACATGCAGTTGCCGTAAATGGTCAGACGCGCGGAACAGGATCAGTTACTTGGCAAAACAAAACTGTTGATACAAATTTTCTCGCCACAGATTCTGGTTACGAAGACGCTATAAATTACACAATGCAAGACGGCGTTTTTATGACCAAAGCTGAAGCTGACAGTGGGGCAAATGTAGTAGTTCTTGGCTCAACGGTCGCTGAAAGTCTTTTTTCCGATTCTGGAGTTGACCCAATTGGTCAAGTTATAAAAGTAAAAAGTGCTGCTTCCTCAAATTCTGAGGAAGCATCATTTGGCGTTCCACTCCGTGTAGTAGGTGTTATCTCTCCTCGAGGAAGCGCTTTTTTTCAGGATCAGGATGATCAGATTTTTATTCCGCTTACTATCGGTCAATCCCAACTTTTAGGTATTCATCATTTACAAATGATCGGTATTAAAGTTGACGCACCAGAAAATGTGGATCAGACAATCGAGGATGTTACTCGAGTTTTGAAACAGCGTCACCACATTCTTTCAGACGACGATGTAGATTTCACTGTTCGAAACCAAGCAACCGCCGCTGGACTTTTAACAACAATCACCGACGCCTTAAGTTTATTTCTAACCTCAATGGCCGCGATTGCGCTTTTAGTTGGCGGAATTGGAATTCTAAACATCATGTTGGTGACAGTGGCTGAAAGAACTCGCGAAATTGGTTTACGAAAAGCAGTTGGCGCAAGAAACGGCGATGTCATGCGACAGTTTTTACTTGAAGCAGGAACACTGACTTCAATCGGTGGGTTTATTGGTATTGTAGTTGGAGTGGTCGTTTCGTATTTACTTTCAACACTTATGGTTTATTTAGGTTTTGATTGGGATTTTGTTATTTCACTTTGGTCGATTGTTCTTGCAATCTCGGTGTCAATTTTAACTGGAGTAATTTTCGGACTTTACCCGAGTTTCAAAGCTTCACGTCTTGATCCTATCGAGGCGTTGCGATATGAGTAGCTATTGAAATAAAATGAAACACATTTATCGAATTACAACTTTTCTGGAAACTAGCGACGCTCGTCGGAGGGAGCTCGAGGAATTTTTCAGCAGAAAAATATCCGTGTTCCAGAAAAGTTGTAATGAGTAACTATATGAAAATTTTGCAGCAAAGTTTAAGAGCATTACGAGCAAACAAAGGACGAACTATTTTAACCATGCTTGGAATCGTGATCGGCATAAGTACCGTAGTGCTTGTTCTTTCTGCTGGGGCTGGATTCCGTTCGCTTATTGACTCTGAAGTTGCTACTCTCGGCACCAACACACTTTTTGTACAAACACGTGTTCCGCCAACTACCAAAAACCGTGCTGCAAATTCAAGTGGTGGTCCACAAGACGCTTTTAATGGCATTACAATTTCCAGTTTTAAACAACGCGACTTAGATGGAATTAAAAAACTCCAAAATGTTGTTGGCGCTTACGGAATAGTTACCGGTCAAGCTCCGGCAAGTTATCGTGGTAATAAAAAAACAGCGATTTATTATGGAGCTGAAGCAGAAAGATTTGAAATAGACAAAACAGAACTAGAATCTGGAAGATTTTATACTGAAGCTGAAGATAACTCAGGCGCACAAGTAGTGATACTAGGAAACAAAATAGCGCAAGATCTTTTTAAACAAGACGATCCAGTTGGAAAACTTTTGCGTATCGGAACTTTAAATTTTCAAGTGATAGGCGTTTACGAGGCCCAAGGGGCTCTTTCAGGAAACGACGATTTACTTTTCATACCTGCAAATACTGCTCAGAAAAAACTTCTTGGTATTGATTACTATCTAATCGGCATAGTGGCGCTTGCTGATATAAATAGTGCCGACAGTACTGCTGAACAAATAAAACTTTTGATGCGAAGTAATCATTCAATTACAAATCCTGACAAAGATGACTTTACTGTACAAACTCAAGCTGAAGCTATGGCTACCTTCAATACTATTTTTAGTGGTATTACATATTTACTTATCGCCATCGCCGCCATCTCTCTTATAGTCGGTGGAGTAGGAATCATGAACATTATGTACGTTGTGGTAACAGAGAGAACTGCTGAAATCGGTTTGAAAAAAGCTATCGGTGCGAGAGAGTCAGATATTTTACGAGAATTTTTAATCGAAGCAGTCTTGGTAACTGTGCTCGGTGGGGTAGTTGGAATTATTTTCGGAGCTTTGCTTGGTTTTCTGGTTTCAGTTATTGCGCAATCGGCAAACTTGGCTTGGACTTTTTCCGTGCCGATCTCTGCAATGGTTTTGGCCTTCGGAGTTTCTGGAGCGATAGGCATTTTCTTCGGAGTTTTTCCGGCGAGGAGTGCCGCCAAAATGGACCCAATAGAGGCTCTGAGATATGAATAAATTATTGACAAAATAGGTGTTTAGGTGTATAATTATATATAGGAGAGTGCATTTTGGAACAGAACGAGATGGGAAGACCAGCTCTAATGGTGTGGCCAATTCTAGTGTCTATGGTCATCATCGGGCTGCTCGTTGGTTTCGGAACTTACAACTTTTTTCTCACAGTTGCAGCACAGATTTTTTCAGGTTTCACCTTTCTTCTTCTCGGCATGATCGAGGAAAGACTGGTGAGTATCCTTCATGAGCTCAAGAAGGCGAATCAGCCGAAAGAGTCCTGACCACGAGTCGGCGTACAGCACATTCAGGAAAAGCATACTCGCTTTTCCGAGAGTGTGCTTTTTCTGTTACCCAAATTGATTTTTACTGATTTTGTGCTAATATTTTTCCTACTATATGACATCAAGCGAGTATACAATTATCCTATTTTATAAATACATTCGGTTAGAGGATCCGGAGAAGGAAAAGCATGTTCAACACAAGCTTTGCAAAGAGCTCGGCTTGAAGGGCCGAGTTATTGTCGCTCCCGAGGGAATAAACTCGACTCTTGAAGGTACAACCGAAAATATAAACAAATATTTGTCAGAGTTTTTAGCCGACCCACGTTTTTCCGATACGCATATTAAAAAAAGTGCTGGCACTGGCGAGGCTTTTCCAAAACTTTCTGTGCGAGTACGAAAAGAGATAGTTACCCTTGGTTTAGAAAATGATATTAGTCCAAACCAAATCACCGGCAAGCATTTGAAACCAGAAGAATTGAAAAAGTGGTATGAATCAGGTAAAAAATTCAAAATAGTAGATATGCGAAATGACTACGAGTTTAAAGTCGGTCGTTTCAAAGACTCGCTAATGCCTGACCTCCAAAATTTTCGTGATTTAAAAAAAGAACTATCTAAAATCGAAGATTTAAAGGACGAAACAGTTTTGACGGTTTGTACTGGTGGTGTTCGTTGCGAAAAGGCTTCTGGACTTTTAGTCCGCGAAGGATTTAAAGATGTTTATCAGTTGGACGGTGGGATAGTTTCCTACATGGAAAAGTTTCCAGCGCAGGAGTTTGAGGGAGCACTTTATGTTTTTGATAAAAGAATCTTGATGCATTTTGATCCAGAGGATAAGCATGTGGTCGTGGGCAAATGTGAGAAGTGCGAAACTCCTAGCGAGCGTTATGTAAACTGCAAAAACCCAATGTGTAACAAGCACTTTCTTTGCTGTGAAAACTGCAGTGAAGAGGACGGACGGTCTTTTTGTTCGACCGCATGTTTTGACCTAATTTTCCACAAAACTCTGGATAAATCCCTTGTATCCTAGCTATTTTACCGTAAAATAGACTAGGTAAATGAAAAATTATAAATACTATACCCCGATCTTTCTCCAGAAGTTAGGCTATATAGTATTTTGGCCCTTACATAAATTTTTCGTAAAACTTGAGGTGCGGGGAAGAGAAAATCTCCTAAACATCCAGGGTCCTATTATAATTTCAGCAAACCATACTTCAGAACTCGACACCGTAGCAGTGCACTTGGCACTGCCTTTTTTTTCTAAATTTTACCCGATTTATTATTTGACCAACAAAACAGAAAAATATAAAACTTTTGGTTGGCGAAGTTATTTTTACGGCGAAGTTTTCTTCAATCTCTTTGGTGGTTACGCAGTGCACTCTGGCCACAAAAACTACGCTTATGCGCTAGACACTCACATCAGGCTTTTGCGCAAAGGTCGGACCATCATGATTTATCCAGAAGGTGAGATTACTTTAGATGGTGTGATGAATCCTGCGCGCGGAGGATTGGGTTACATGGCTTACGTCACTGGAGCGACAGTTATTCCTGTTGCCATCGACACTTTTTTCAATATGTCTTGGACAGAATATTTATCAAGGCGCAGAAAAGTTATTATCACTGTGCTTCCTCCAGTCTATGCTGACAAAATAATAAACTGCAAAAATCCTTCCGTTGAAGACTTCCGCAACGCCGGCCAAAAAGTTTTGGATAAGATTAAATCAACTCTGAGGTAAAATTAAGACACAGTTTTAATTCAAAATAAACTGGTATTTCCTGTATTTTTGCTATAGTTGGGCTAAATATTAAATTTTAAGACCAAAAAACATGAAATTACTTCGTTTTTTAAGCTTATCAGCTATTTTTCTCTCGGTGTTTCTATTTAATACTCCAACAGCTTTGGCCGATTCTCCTGTTTACTCAAACCTTTCTACTACAACTTCTGAACAAATAGCTAGCTCTTTTAATTACCTAGTCCAGAGTTTAGGTACTGGTTTGTCAGGCACTTTAACTCAAATCGATCTAAATACTAGTAATCCAACTTTCGGTGTTTATGGGAGCTCACCAGTGGTTGGTTTAATCGAGTGTGAAGGCAATACACCAATTAATTTTCTCAACAATAACCCAAATTGTGTAAATATTTATTCAGCAATCTCTGGGGACAGTAGTCAGGCATTTTCAAGTGTACAAAGCTTTTATCCACCAGCAATTATACTTAATCCAAACAAATATTATTTTATTTCAAGTTCTGGAAATAATATATTTAATACTCTACCAAAGAATTATGGTAGCTCAGAAGATCTTGTTTCAGATGGTGCATGTTATCAATATATTTTCTCATTACAAATTTTTGTTCCATGCGCCACTGTAAAGGACTTGTATTTTTCTCTACACGGAATAACCAAGTCCATAATTAGTACATCAAAAATACCAGTTTTAATTATTCCTGGTGTTGTTGGTACTGAGATATTCAAAGAAAGTGAAAAGTTATGGCTTGATTTACAAAGAAATCTGTTTGATATTGGGGATCAGTTTATGGATCCGTTACAATTTGGTCATGACCTATTTCCTTTTGATACTAGCTTAACTATAGGATCAGTTATAAAAAATCCAAACAATCTATTTGACTATAGTGAGGGTCTTATAAATGAATTAGAAAATCAAGGGTTTATTCAGGGAACAACCACGAGCAGTAGTCTATTCTTGTTTCCTTATGATTGGCGTTACAGTGTAATATCAAATATAGAGAACCTGAAGCAAAAAATTGAAGATATTAGAATACAAACTGGTAGTAATGAGGTTGATGTGATTGCACATAGCACAGGAGGTCTTATATTGAAAAAATATGTGATGGATAATCCTTCAGATAATCATGTAGGAAAAGCAATTTTTGTTGGTGTTCCAAATACAGGTGCACCAAAGGCAATAAAAGTTTTATTGCAAGGTGATGGTTTTGGTATACCATGGTTAGCTGATGCAGAGATGAAAAAAATTGCTGAGAATTTACCTGTAGTTTATGATCTTTCTCCTAGCCAGAAATATTTTGATGTTAAAGGTAGTTATGTAAAAGTTGTAACTACCTCATTATTTTCAAGTACTGTTAAGGATCTGGATTTTAACCAAGTAAGAGATTTTCTAATAGATGATCACGATTTAAATTCTCAAGCATTGTCAAATTCTCAAAATTTACACACAATAAGTTTTGATGATTTTGATCTAAGAACAGCTGGCGTAGATCTGTATAATATTGTTGGGTGCAGGACAGGAACAATTGGTAAAATTACTGAGATCAGAAAAAATGGAATTTTATTCGACACAGTTTTTCATGATATTTCCTACGTACCAGGGGATGGTACAGTACCACTCGAGAGTTCAACAAATGTTCCCATAGAATCAACTAATAAATATTATTCTTTAGAAACTGATCATGGAAAAATGATGAGTGCAGACGGAATAAGACAACAAATCGTTAATATTATTTCTGGAAGTAATTTGTCTGTTAGTGATTCAAAAATATCCCAAGATATAGATAAATGCAAATTAAACGGAAAGGCAATATCAATATTTAGCCCCCTCGATATTGATATTGAGGATCAAAATGGTCACCACACTAGAAAAGAAGAAGGTGGAATTATAAATGAAATTCCAAACGCAGACTTTGAGATAATAGGAGAACACAAGTTTGTCTATCTACCAACAGATGAAGGACAAACTTACACAATATCCCTAAAAGGTACTGGAAATGGAGTTTTTACACTTATTGAATCTGATATAGTTGATAATCAGATTTTGCAAACAGAAACTTATAGTGAAATTCCGGTCACAACAGATTTAAAAGGCAGGTTAGATATTATTAACTCAAAATTATTACTTGATACAAATGGAGATAATAATATTGATTTTGAATTAATTGGTATACCAGATGGAATCACAATTATGCCTTACGTTTTTTCAGGTTTCTTACAGCCAATAAATAATGCGGGCCCTCATTCAAACCAAAAACTAAACATATTTAAAGCTGGTAGTACCATCCCTGTAAAGTTTCAGTTAAAAAAACAAGACGGAACCATTACACAGGCAAGGTCTACACCAATATGGACGACACCTCAACAAAAGGGTAAAACGAATTTAATAGCTGACGAATCAGCATCAAACACCTCAGTCACAAGTGACGAAAAATATAAGTGGGATCCAGTAGATCAACAGTATATTTATAATTGGAAAACTAAGGGATTGAAATCAGGCTACTGGTACGAGATTTCAATAAAACTTGATGATGGAAATACTTATTCCGTGACGGTGGGGTTGAAGTAGGTTATTATTAATATATGATAAAGCAAAAAGTATGGTTATCAGTTTTTACTACGATGTTCGTAGTTCCAGAGATTTTATGGAGCCCTGTATCTAATTTCTTATACTCGTTTTTTAAAGATAGTGAACCTATAGTTTTTAGACCAAATTTTTTAATTACATCAGATTTTAGAAATTGGCTAATATTTGTTGTTTTTATTCAGTTGATTGGTTTAATTTGTAGCCTAGTCTTAATAATAAGATCAAATATAAATTTAGCCAATAAAATACTTATATCACTATTATTCACTTTCTTTTTATTGCTTACAGCTTTTGTGCTATTTATAACTTTCTCACTTAGAAATGGAGTAAGTTTTTAATTTAAGAACTCACGTCAAGTAACGGTGTCGGGTAACGTTTAATAAATAATTTTTTAACATAGTTAGATGCTAAAAAAATTAAATTTATCAAGATGGATATCAATTCTTTCACTTACGATGTCAATGTCTTTGATATTGGTTTTAATATCCGATACATTTAGATCCAAAGATTTATTTTTTAATGGCATAGTAATTTATCTTTTCTGGTTTACATTATATTTAGGAGTATATTTATCTCCAATTATGATAATTTTATTGATTATGGATGTATTTTTTGGTAATAAGAATGAAAACAAATATAGATTTTTATTAATTTTAATTAATGTACTTATTATTTCCATGATTTCTAATATAGGCTCTCATTTATATGATAATCTTCATATTGGTTAACATTCTTAGAATATAAATTTACACTATTATAGTTTCATAACGGTGCCAGGTACTGTTTATTTAAAATTATTTCGACGCAGTTTTCAATGATATAATTAGGAAATGATGGAACAAACTAAGAGTTTTATAGATAATGATCCAAATCTAAATTTGGAGAACAATGGCCCACTGAGAAGTTTTTTTAATATCTTTTTTATCCCAGTTTTAAATAGCCTACCTAAAAGTTTTAAACATGTAATAAAAAGGACCGATAAGGCCGCCGAGACAGTAATAAATAACGCTACAAATCATGCCGCACTCGAAGTTTTGTACAGTAAGGGTAAAACTTTTTCTGCTAAAAAAATAACTGGAAGTTTCTTTAAGTATGTTTGGTTTAATTTAAATAACTCCAAAGCTGTAAGAAATCGCCTTAAGTTTGTTAAGCGAGAGATGAAGAATCATCTTGAAAATATATCCAGCACTGATAGAGATATTGAAATTTTAAGTATAGCGTCCGGTTCATCTCGAGCTATCATCGAAACTATCAAGGCTGGACACTATCTTAAAGATGCCAAGCTTTCTGTAACTTTCTTGGATAAAAGTGAGCATGCGATAAGTTATAGTAAAAACCTATCTACAGAAATAAACCACCTACCTATAAAACTTGATTGGATCCACGGCTCAGTCGGTGAATTTCTAAGAAATCCACCAAGTAAAAAGTATGATGTTGTTGAAATAGTCGGATTATTAGACTATTTTTCCGATGAAAAGGTATTTGAAACTTTCAATAATATACACAAGATTTTAGAAGAGGGAGGAGTCCTAATAACTTCAAACATTAGCCATAATAGAGAAGAGAAATTTATTACAAAAGTTATTGACTGGCCAATGATCTACAGGACACCAGACGAGCTTGGTATATTGGTAAATAAGGGGGGATTTGAGTATAATAAAATGAAAGTTTTTTATGAGCCACTGAAGATTCATGGAATGGTAGTGGCGAAGAAATAATCATGAACATTCAAACAGCATTACTATTTGTTACAGCATCTGTAAATTGCTTACTTAGTTTGCTTGTTCTACTTGGAAAAAGAGATAAGACTAACATTATCTATTCTATATTCGTATTGTTCGCTTCTTTGTGGGCTGTGGGGTTGGCGTTCTTCTTTATGGAGAATGATTTAAATAGGACTCTTCATATTATAAATTTCTATTATATTGCTGCTGCTGGTATTCCTATTTTCTTTCTATATTTTTCTTTAATTTTTCTCAATAAGGAAGGTCAGAAATTTAGTAAAACACGACTACTTCTTATTTTACCTTGGTTACTAATGTTAGCAGCTTTTATTTATGATAAGAACTTTCTGATAAAAGTAGTATTTGAATATGAGGGAAATAAAGACGTAATCCTCAATAATTTTAACTATCTAATATTCTCAGCTTATTTTTTAGTTTTTGTATGTTTATCTTATTATAAATTACTAAATTTATTTAATAATACTCAAAATATTGAAGAAAGGAATCAGTTAAAATTTATTATTGGAGGAACATTTATTGGCTTTACCTTCGGTATGGTTTTTAATTTAATACTTCCTTTTTTTGGAGACTATAGACACATTTATCTAGGTCCATTGTTCTCATTTAGTATGGTTGCCTCAATTGCATATTCTATAACAAGGCATCATCTATTTAATATGAAAGTTATTGTTACCGAGATATTAATGTTTATCCTTTGGGTTTTCATTTTCATAAGATTAATTCTTTCAACTACCCTTGAAGATCAAGTTATTAGTGGTGGACTACTCGCAATTACAGTATTTGTTGGAATTTTCCTCATTAGAAGTGTAATTAAAGAAGTTAAGTTGAGAGAAGAAGTCCAAAAGTTGGCGGAGGATTTGAAGGAAGCAAATGAAAGTCAGGCGAGTTTGATGCATTTTATGAATCATCAAGTGAAGGGAAGGTTTGGCAATGCACGAAATGTTTTTGCCGAGCTTTTGACAGACGACTACGGAGTAATGCCCGACTCGGCTAAGCCGCTACTTGAAAAAGGTTTGGAGGAAACAAAGATGGGTGTAGACTATGTTCAAAATATTTTGAAAGGAGCTTCTGCTGAAAGCGGAAAGTTGCCATACAATATGACTCAGATAGATTTTAAACCGGTTGTTGAAGATGTGTTTAATAAACAGAAAGATTATGCCGAAAAGAAGGGTTTGGAATTTAAATTACATATTGATGATGGTGATTACAAAATGACAGGGGATAATGTGGAACTTGGTGAGTCAATCCGAAATCTTTTGGACAACTCTATAAACTATACCGAAAAAGGAAGTATAAATGTTACTTTGAAAAATACAGGAAACATTATTCACCTTGAGATCAAGGATACCGGAGTTGGTTTGTCAGACGATGATAAAACCAAACTTTTCAAAGCGGGTGGTCGTGGTAAAGATTCTCTCAAAGTAAACGTAAACTCCACAGGATATGGCCTAGTATTCGTAAAAGGTGTAATAGAGGCGCATAAGGGCAGGGTTTGGGCGGAGTCGGAAGGTTGTGGATATGGCTCCACCTTTTTGGTAGAACTCCCAAAATTAGAACATAATTAGAACATTCTGACATTCTTGAGAATGTTGGAATGATTTGGTATGGTGGGTCTATGAAAACTGCAAAGCAAATCGAAAGGTATTTTAAGGGTAGTGCTAATCACACCAGAATTGAAATTTTGATTTTAGTTTCTAAAAACGAAGGTATTTCACTAGAAGACATTTCCGATAATTTAAATAAAAATTTTAAGACAGTATCAGAACATTCGAGAAGATTGGTTCAAGCGGGTCTTTTAAATAAACAAAACATAGGCAGAAATGTTGTTCATACATTGTCTCCATACGGTAAAAGATTTGTAAAGTTTATACTGACATTCCGACATTCTTGAGAATGTCGGAATGTCAGTAATTGGAAAAGTTAGATAAAAATATATGACTCAAGAACACGTTTGGGAGAGGGAATATAGGAAACCTAAGTTTCTGACTAAGGAGAATAAGCCACAGAGTGATGTGGTCCGTTTTGTTAAGTTTTTAAAAAACCTGCCTGCGCAGGCAGGAGAAAAAATAAGTTTGGACAGGACGAAAGTTTTGGACTTAGGCTCTGGCACGGGAAGGAATAGTTTTTATTTTACAGAGCTTGGTAGCAAAGTTATTGGTTTGGAGATTTCTAAAACTGCAGTTGAGCTCGCGCAGAAGAATGCTATTGAAGCAGGTTTTGAAATTGATTACCAGAAGCAAAATATTGGAGAAAAATTTTCATTGGAAGGCGAAACAGTGGATGTTGCCCTCGATGTGACGAGTTCTAATTCTTTAACTGAAGCAGAGAGGGAAGTGTATCTGTCTGAGACAAGTAGAGTTTTGAAAAGTGGCGGGTATTTTTTTGTGAAAGCTTTGTGTAAAGATGGAGATCTAAATGCTAAAAATTTACTAAAAAGTAATCCTGGAAAAGAAAAAGATACATATATAATGCCGGATACAGGAATAGTCGAGCGAGTTTGGAGTAAGGAAGATTTTACTACTATTTACGAAAAATATTTTAAAATTTTGAGTTTAGAAAAGAAAACTAACTATACCAGAATGAACGATCGTTCATACAAGCGTAACTTTTGGATTGCCTACATGCAAAAATAAGAGGATTTGCTACAATATTCTTATGTCTAAAAAAATACTACTTTCAGGGGTAAAACCGACTGGTCGGCCACATATCGGTAACTATTTTGGGGCGATGAAGCAGTTTGTGGATATGCAAAATGATTATGACTCAATGTTTTTTATTGCTGACTATCATGCACTAAATTTCATCCAAGATGGTGGAGAAATGAAACAGCAGATTTTGGATTTGATGATGGACTATCTAGCTATTGGCCTCGATCCAAAAAAATCCCTCATATATAAACAATCAGATATTCCTGAGCATACAGAACTGACCTGGATTTTCGATACTATAACAACGATGCCGTATTTACAGCGCGCTCACGCTTATAAAGACGCTGAAGCAAAAGATAAAGAGATAAGCGTTGGAACTTTCAACTACCCGATGCTGATGGCCGCAGATATTTTGATGTACGATGCAGATGTTGTGCCAGTTGGTCAGGATCAAAAGCAACATGTGGAATATGCGCGAGATACAGCTCAGAAATTTAATTTTACATTCAAAAATGAAGTTTTCAAGCTTCCTGATGCAAAAATAATGGAAGGCGTTGCTGTTGTTCCTGGAACAGATGGTCAAAAAATGAGTAAAAGCTACGGAAACACTATTCCACTTTTTGCGAGTGATGAAGAAATTGAAAAAGCTGTCATGTCTATCGTGACTGATTCTGGAAGTCCAGAAGAAGGAAAGCTTCCTCAAAATGTTTACAATATTCACAAACTTTTAAAATCAGAAGATGAATTAAAATCTCTTTACGATGAAAATAAGGGAAAATACAAAGTTTTGAAAGAGGCTTTGATAGAGGATTTGAAAAATTTCATAAGGCCAATGCGAGAAAAAAGAGAGCAGTTAGCTGGAGACACAGAGACAGTGTTAGAGATTTTGAAAGAAGGTGGAAAGCGAGCAAAGGCAAAAGCTGAAAAGAAAATGGAACAGGTCAGGGAAGCAATAGGAGTAAAGTTGTACTAAAAATGGAATTCAAAGAGAAACCAAAATTTGTATATCACGGTTCTCCAAACGGTGATATTGAGGAATTTATTCCTAGAGTAAGCCTAGGTTCTGGGGAAAAATTTGGGCCACTTGTATATGCATCAGATGATATTGCAGTGGCTTCTGTTTTGACAGCAAATCCGAAAATAACTTGGGGTTCAGGGTTTACAAATGAGGGCGAGCATTATGCTTGGATGCCAATGACAAGGGAGGAGTTTAAAAAAATTGATAAGGGTGGATGGATATATAAATTAGATAGTGAAAATTTTTCTACACAATCTGGAAGAGGTATGGAAGAAAAAGAATGGGCGTCTTCAGTTCCCGTTAAACCTATTGAAAAGATAAGAATAGAATCATCCTTAGATGAGATGGTTAAAAATGGAGTCAAGGTCTATTTTATAGACGAAGAAGGGTATGAAAGGATTAAAAATTATGGAAAGATAGCTAAATAAAAAATAAATATGGATAAAAATCCATTAGAAAAATTCTATGACACCTTATATTCAGATTCAAAACCTACTTTTGGTGGAGAAAAGGGAGAACCTGAGGAATTTGTTCAAAAAATTATTTCTTATATAAAAGAAGGAATTGTACTAGAACTTGGCGCCGGTCAAGGCAGGAATGCATTGTGGCTTGGAAGAAAGGGATTTGATGTTGAGGCAAGAGATATTTCTTCTATGGGAATAGAGAATATAAATAAAATTGCAAAAGAAGAAAGTTTACACGTGGCAGGTTTTAAAAAGGATTCTAGAGAAAGATTGGATAAATTATACGATGTAGTCATCTCGACCTATATGTTTCATCACTTAACAAAAAAAGATAGTTTAGAAGTTTTTGATAATATGAAAAATCATACTAAGTCAGGTGGTTTAAATGTCATAACTATTTTTACTAAAGTTGGAGATTTTTTTAATATGAAACCTGAAACTGATAAATATTTCCCAGAACTTGGTGAAATGAAAGAAATATATAAAGATTGGATTGTATTGGAATATGATGAGGTAAAAACTAGAGCAAAACAAACAAATGAAGACGGCAGTCCAATGTTTAATGTAAGCTCTAAAATTATCGCGCAGAAACCTTAAATATGTTAGGATTTTCAATATAAATAATCTTATGAAAAGAACTTATATAAAGGACTTGGGACAATCTGTCGGCGAGGGAGTTTCTATTTCTGGTTGGGTAGATGTCAGACGTGATCAAGGCAAAATGGTTTTCATGGATATTCGTGATATGTCAGGAAAAGTTCAGTGTGTGGTTTTACCAAGTCACGCTGAAGCACTAGAGCAAGTAAAAGAAGTTCGAACGGAATGGGTTTTAAAAGTTTCTGGAATTGTAAACAAAAGACCTGAGAAAAATATAAAACAAGGAGTTCAAAATGGTGATATTGAACTTGAGATTACAAATATCGAAGTTCTTTCAAAGGCACAAGAACTTCCTTTTGCGCTAGATGCAGAATTAAATTTTGATACTTATTTGGACTATCTTCCACTCACCTTGAGAACAGAAAGAGCACGAGATATTTTTACAATGCAAGCAAGTATTGTGCAGGCTTATCGTGACTCACTAGTAGTGCAAGGTTTTACAGAATTTGAAGCACCAGCTTTGGTGGGAGGAGATGCAGAGGGTGGAGCGGCAGCTTTCAAAGTGGACTACTACTATGACAAAACAGCATTCCTTGCTACAAGTCCCCAGTTTTACAAACAAATAATGGTCGGACCTTTTGAAAGAGCTTTTACGGTAGCAAAAATTTTCCGCGCAGAAAAACACGCGACCACTAGACACCTAAGCGAAGCGGTTTGTATGGATTTTGAAATGGGATTTATTGAAGATGAAAAAGAGGTAATGAAAGTTTTGGAAAATACAATCAGGCACACAGTTGAAACTGTTACAAAAAAACACAGCGATATGTTTGCACGGTTTAATACAACTCCACCGCTTGTCCCAGCTGAAATTCCAATACTTACTCTAAAAGAAGCGCATGATTTACTTGGAGTTGAGCATGTAGACGACATGGAACCTGAGCATGAGCGAAATATTTGTGAGTGGGCAAAAAAAGAAAAAGGCTCCGACTTTGTTTTTATAACACGATATCCGACAAAAAAACGAGCTTTTTATACATACGAAGATAAAAGTGAAGCACCTTACTCACGAGGTTTTGACCTACTTTTCCGTGGATTAGAAATAAACAGTGGAGCGCAAAGAATTCATAACCATGATGATTTGGTAGCCAAAATGGAATCTCGAGGTCTTGATCCAAAAAAGTTTTCATACTACTTACAAGCTTTCAAATACGGAATGCCTCCACACGGTGGATGTTCAACAGGTTTGGAGCGAATGACTGCTCGAATGCTTGAAATTGCAAACGTAAAAGAAGCAACTGCCTTTCCTCGTGACTTAAACAGAATCGATAATCGTTTGAGTGAATAAAATGGATAGTACATATAACGTTAAAACGCATATTTTCGAAGGACCTCTCGATACACTACTTTCTCTCATCGAGAAACGAAAACTTTTTATAAACGATATCTCACTTGCCCAAGTTGCGGACGACTATATTGCTTACGTGCGTTCTCTTTCAAATTTTCCTATTGCTGAGTCAGCACATTTTGTGCTCATAGCTTCAACTTTGGTTTTAATAAAATCTAAATCCCTTTTACCGACTCTAACTTTGACCGAAGAAGAAGAGCAAAATATTGATGATTTACAAAACAGACTGAAGGAATACCAAAAATATAAAGCCCTAAGTAGACATTTACGAGAGCGATTTAATATTCATGTTGAATATTTGAGACTACCATCAAAAGAAAAAATAATAGTTTTCACACCAGACAAAAATACTACAGTTTCAAGAATTCACGAGACTATTTTGCAAGTGATTGGGCAAATTCCGAAAAAAGAGTTTGTTCCAAAAGTTTTAGTTCAGAAAGTAATATCTCTTGAAGAGACAATGGAAAGTTTAGCCAAAAGAATTACTGAAGGAGTGAAAATGAGTTTTAAAACTTTTTCGGGACACGGCCTGCCTGCGCACGCAGGAAAAGCTGAGAAAGTAAACGTGATTGTTAGCTTTCTCGCGATGCTTGAACTTGTCAAACAAGGTATTATACACGTAAGACAAGAAACGGAATTTACTGATATCGAGATCTCAACAACTCATGAGTAATGATTTAGTACAAAAAATTGAGGCGATACTTTTTTATTTGGCTGAGCCAGTTTCTTTGAACTACCTAGCGAAAACACTTGAGGTTTCAAAAAAGGATGTTGAAGTAGCAATAAAAGAACTTGAAGGGAATTTACAGAGTAGGGGACTTAGAATTATTTCTCATGATGCTGAAGTCGTTCTTTCCACTGCTCCGGAACTTTCTAAAACCATTGAAAAAATAATAAAAGAAGAACGTGAGCGCGATCTAGGACGGGCGGGGATAGAGACGCTTTCCATCATTGCATACAAGGGTGGAGTTTCAAAAAAAGAGATTGAATACATTCGTGGAGTAAACTCGCAATATGCTTTAAGGAACTTACTTCTAAGAGGTCTTGTGGAAAAGAAAGAGTCAAAGTCTGATGAACGTGTGTTAATCTATAGTATTACAGGGGATACACTTCGGTATTTAGGCTTGCAAAATATCGAAGAACTGCCAGAATATGAACAAACACGAAAAAATTTGGAAATTTCACAAACTGAGCTTTCCGAACGGGATGAGACTGTCGAATAACATGGACTATTTTTACGAGCAAAAGCCGGAAGGCATTTCCAAATCATTACTATTTATTAACGCAGGATTAGTCATCCTAGCGCTTATTGTATTCATACTTATTTATGGCGCTACTCAAAGACCAAAACCTGTAGTGATAATAGACGATGCAAAAGTTGCAGGGACTACTCCTTTCCAAAATTTAAATCTCGATGCAAAGGCAGTGTATGTTTACGATATGCTAAAGAAACAAGTTTTGTTTAAGAAAAATGAATTTGTTCAGTTGCCACTAGCCTCTCTCACAAAACTTATGATGGCTGTAACTGCAACAGAACTTTTACCAAAAAATTCAAAAATAACGATAAGACCAGAATTTTTACAAGAAGAAGGGGACAGTGGACTTTTAGTAAACGAATCATGGGAACTTTCTGACTTGCTCGACTACTCACTTGTTGTTTCTTCAAACGATGGAGCAAGATCTATTGCTTCTGTTGTTGGAGCATTTGATTTACAAAATACAGATTATGATTTAGGTAGAAAAGATTTTATTTTACAAATGAATAAAAAAGCACAAAGTTTGGGACTTAAGCAAACATATTTTGTAAATGAAAGTGGACTTGATATTGACGAGGTTTCTGGAGGATATGGTTCAGCTATTGATATGGCAACTCTTTTGCAATATATAGTGACTAATGATCCTGATCTTTTAGAAGCTACAAAATATCCAACAATTACGATTTCATCTGACGATACGAGCCATACTGGTAGAAACACAAACTCGGATGTTGGAGACATTCCAGCACTGCTTGGATCTAAAACTGGATTTACTGAAATGGCAGGCGGAAATCTGGTAGTAGCTTTTGATGCTTCAATTGGTCACCCTATTGTGATAGTTGTTTTAGGCTCCACAGAGCAAGGTAGATTTAAGGACGTGGACAAACTAGTTCAGGCTTCACTATCCTATGCAACCTCAACTCCACGGTAGTTGATTTTGGCCAATTTTCCACAGTTTGTGCACACCCCTCACTTTACGCTATACTGGCTCTATGTGTGGAATTTCGGGCATTTTAGACCCTAAAATAGACCAAAAAGAGGAGGTGATAGGAGAAATGGTAAAACTAATTACTCATCGTGGTCCAGATGATGATGGCTTTTTTGTCGATAAAAATGTAGGTCTAGGAATGAGGCGTTTGGCTATTATTGACCTCAAAACAGGAAGACAACCAATAACAACAAAAGATGGTAAGTTTATAATCTTTTTTAACGGAGAAATCTATAATTATCTTGAACTTCGTAACGAACTTATTTCAAAGAAACATAAGTTTGAAACTCAAAGTGATACCGAAGTAATACTTCACATGTTTATGGAGTATGGAGAAAATATGTTACCGAGACTTCGTGGCATGTTTACTTTTTGTATTTACAACACAGAAACAAAAAAAATATTTATCGCTCGAGATATTTTTGGAATAAAACCTTTGTACTATTTAATGCAGGATAATAAGATCGTGGCTTTTTCTTCGGAAATAAAAAGTTTTATGTCCTTTCCAAATTTTAAAGCAGAAGTAAATGACAATGCTGTTTATAATTATCTGTCATTCCAATACAATCCACTTTCAGAAACTTTTTTCAAAAATGTTTACAAATTACCGCCAGCACATTATCTTCACATGGATACTGAAACAGGTGATGCTGAAATAAAAAAATATTGGTTTCTCGAATTTAAGCCTGATCAAAATCTTAAAAAAGAGGAAACCTCTAAAAAAATATTTGAAACGATGGAGGATTCGGTCAAACATCACATGATAGCTGATGTTCCTGTTGGAGCTTTTCTCTCTGGTGGAATAGATAGTAGTATCATAACAACATTAATGCAGAAAATTCGTGGAAAGAATACTTCAAAAAATCTTAGTGCAGGAAAAGTAAAAACTTTTACAGTTGGATTTACAGATAGATCAGAGTCAGAGGAGGCAAAGCAAACTTCAGATTTTCTACATACTGACCACACAGAGATTTTGATTGGGGCAGATGAATATTTTAAAATTCTTCCGAAAGCAGTTTATCATTTTGACGAACCAATAGCTGATCCAAGTGCGATAGGGCTTTATTTTGTGGCACGTGAGGCAAAAAAACATGTTAAAGTCGTACTTTCTGGCGAGGGATCAGATGAACTTTTTGGGGGTTACAATATTTATTTGGAACCTTTCGCAAGAAAAAACCTATCATGGGTTCCAAAAGATATAGTAGAAATTTTTACTAATATTTCATTTGAATTTTTTGGAAAAAATTATTTAAAACGGCTTTCGATGAAAATGCAAGATTGGTATATAGGTAATGCAACAGTTTTCAATAAATCAGAAGTAAATTCTTTATGGAAGGGAATGGGGACGGAAAAAATGTTGAGCTTAAGATCTCTTTATAAAAATGTTTCGGGTTTAAGCGAGTCTACTCAAATGCAGTATATTGATATTCATACTTGGTTGGTAGGAGATATATTGGCTAAGGCGGATAAAATGACAATGGCTCACTCACTTGAACTCCGTGTCCCATTTCTTGATATGGAAGTTGCGAAGTTAGCTACAACCCTTCCTGATTCCTTTAAATGGCACAATACTGCAACTGGAGGAGTTACAAAATATCTTCTAAGAGAAGCTTTTAAGGGTGTGATTCCAGAAAGTACTCGAAATAGAAAAAAACTTGGTTTTCCAACACCTCTAAAGGGCTGGTTTACTAAGGATCGAATAGATCTCTATGAAACGATTTTAGAAAATCCTTATATAAAAAGCCGTATGAATTTGGAAGTAATCGAGAATCTTATTCTTGACCATGTTGATAAAAAATCTGACAATTCTCGAAAGATCTATCTATTACTAATGCTTGCCCTCTGGTACAATAACTTCATTCAGAAATAATTATGATGATAGATGTACTAAAAGTTGTGGTGCCTTCAGTTATAACCTTCTTTTTGGGTATTTTGATTACTCCTTTTTTTACTCACTATTTTTACAAATATAAATTATGGAAAAGAAACTCTAGAGCTAGTAGTCCAGATATCACTACACTCGACTTTGCTAAAGTCCATAACACAAAATCAGAACTTTCGACTCCTCGAATCGGTGGAGTAATTATTTGGGTTTCCGTACTTATGGCGATCGCTTTGATTTACGGCTTGTCGATTATTTTCCCAAGCGAATTAACACTTAAATTAAACTTCTTTTCTAGAAGTCAGACTTTGATTCCGATCGCTACGCTTATTTTAGCTTCTCTTGTTGGCCTAGCAGACGATCTTGTCCAGATTTTTGGACGAGGGTTTTATTCTCAAGATCCAATTATTTATAGAAAAATAAAAATTGCAGCGATTTCTCTCATTGGCCTATTAATAAGTTTTTGGTTTTTTGATAAGCTCCAGTTCACTCACATTCATATTCCTTTTGGTGGAGAGCTAGAGCTCGGCATATGGTTTATTCCATTTTTTGTTTTTGTGATGGTCGCTACTTTTTCTACAAGTGTCATAGATGGTATTGACGGGCTTTCTGGTGGGATTTTAACCACAATTTTTACTGCCTATTCTGTAATTGCCTTTGTTCATAATCAAATAGATATTTCTGCCCTGTGTGCAGTTATTGCTGGAGGAACTTTAGCTTTTCTTTGGTTTAATATTCCACCAGCCAGATTTTATATGGGGGAGACAGGAATGCTTGGCCTTACTGCCACGCTTTCAGTTATCGCCTTTCTAACAAATTCTGTTTTAATTCTTCCACTTATCGCTATGCCTCTTGTGGCTACTTCTTTTTCAGTAATAATTCAACAAGTTTCTTATAAATTTTTTAACAAACATCGTGTATTTAAAGTTGCACCACTACATCATCATTTTGAAGCTATTGGTTGGTCAAAAGAAAAAGTGGTAATGCGATACTGGGTCATAAGTGTTATCTCAGCTATTTTAGGAGTTATAGTCGCTTTTGTTAGTTAGCATAATGTAGCTGAATTTTCAGTGAAGTACATAAAAGAAAAAGGTGACGCACAACACTGTGTGCGTCACCTAATTTTGTCGGCGCCGTGATCAGGCGACTTTCACGAATTTGCGCGGATCGAACGCGCGTGGAGTCTTTTCATCCACGCAGGTGAGCGGCGGCCCACCAAGTACTCGACTGAGGAAGACCCGATTGTGAGCCACATCGACATCTGTGACGATGAGGTCAGCAGTCAGCGGTAGTAGACCGATAGGCGCGACTTCACGAAGTCGGTCGCCCGTGTGGACTTCCTGTCCTGTGATTGTCTGCAGCATTTGTCAGCCTCCCAATAGAACCATCTAATTGTCAATAATAACACATATGTCTAAAAAAAGCAAGTCTTATCCACAAGGGGAAAGGAAGGTAAAATAGCCCTAAAATGCTATACTTTTTCAAGTAATAACATGAAGAGAATAAAAGTAGACATTCCGTTCCTTATCTCCATTTGTATCCTAGTTGTGGCAGGGTATTTGATATTTGCTTCTGCTTCTCTAGGGCTTTTATCTAAGCAGGCTGTGAAATACGCTAACGTTGCTTTCAACCAAACATTTTTCGGACTTTTTTTTGGTTCAATTGCTTGTATAATCACTTCTCAAATTGATTATAAATTTTATAGAAAATGGTCTTTTTGGATTTTTGTAATTTCTGTTTTAACTACACTTTTAGTTTTTATTCCTGGTATTGGTGTGTCTCATGGTGGCGCAAATAGATGGATTTATATTGCCGGAGTTTCTTTTCAACCATCCGAACTTTTGAAAATCGCATTTGTAATTTTCTTTTCAGCATGGATGGCAAAAGTAAAAGAAAAAGCAGAGACATTTAAATATGGATTTTTACCTTTTGCTATTTTAGTTGGTGTGGTGGCTCTCGTTCTTCTTTCCCAGCCAGATACAGACACATTTCTCATTACCGTAGTTGCTGGACTAGGAATATTTCTATCTGCAGGGGGTAAATGGAAATATATTTTTATTTCTTTCATTATCGGGCTCATAGGTCTTACAGGTTTAGCTATGAGTAAACCTTACATCATGAATCGGATTAATACTTTTATTAATCCTTCCGAAAATTCTCTTGGAAGTGGTTACCAAATTCAGCAATCTCTTATCGCTATAGGCTCCGGCGGATTTTTTGGTCGAGGTTTCGGGCAGAGTATTCAGAAATTTAATGTTTTACCAGAACCAATAGGCGATTCTATTTTTGCAGTGGCTGGAGAAGAATTCGGTTTTATAGGCACGACATTTTTAATACTTTTGTTTATTTTCTTTTCTTTTCGCGGACTCAAAATTGCAGGTCGTGTACCGGATACTTTCGGTAGACTAACAGTTGTTGGGATTGTTATAATGATTGTTAGCCAGGCATTTGTAAATATCGGAGCTATGGTTGGAGTTTTACCTCTTTCCGGTATTACTTTGCCTTTTGTTAGTCACGGAGGAACGGCATTATTTATGACATTGGCTGAAGTCGGAATAGTCCTAAATATATCTAAAGCACAGCGTAAAGCTTAATTTAAAATAAAATGAAAATATTACTTACTGGAGGCGGAACTGGTGGACACTTTTATCCTGTTATTGCGGTTGCTGAAGAAATAAATGAAATTGCAAAAGTAAACAGACTTTTAGAGCCAAGACTTTACTACATGTCGACTGATCCTTATAACGAAGGTTTACTCTTCCAAAATAATATTGCTTTTGAAAGAACCTCAGCTGGAAAAATTCGCAGAGGATTTTCGCCTGAAAATGTGATTAAAAACTTTTTTGATCTTTTCAAAACTTTTTTCGGGGTGATCCATGCTATTTGGAGAATGTTTGTTATTTATCCTGATGTTGTATTTGGAAAGGGTGGTTACGCCAGTTTTCCTGCTCTTTTTGCAGCTAGGTTTCTTATGATACCAGTTGTGATACATGAATCAGATAGTAGTCCTGGCAAAGTAAATACTTGGGCAGGAAAATTTGCTAGGAAAATAGCTATTTCTTATCCTGACGCAATAAAATATTTTAAAAAAGAAAAAGTAGCTTATACCGGAAATCCTATTCGAAAAGAAATTCAAGATCCTCTAGTTTCTGGAACACATGAATTTTTTGGTTTAGATAAAAATATTCCCACGATTTTTATAATCGG